>CAZFZO010000001.1:0-1654 GCA_964523595.1 uncultured Candidatus Saccharibacteria bacterium
CTTGCACGCCAATACGAAATCCAAAATCAGGACTATTCGCTTCAGCCGCAGTAAAACTTGTTCCCCAAACATTGTACTGACCGCCATAGGTAGCCGTCTGTTCAGTGCTTGTCCAAAAAGAAGTACTTGCGGTACCAAGATTTGGCGAGCCGTCTGTTTTAAAAATAGAGACAAAAGCATCCTTCAACTTCGACCCATCGTCTTTTCTGTCCACTTCAACATAAATGCCAGTAATCGTTGAACTCGCTGGCAAATTAAAACCAAAATTCTTCGCCTCAAGATAGTGACTTGGCAACGCAGCATTAGGAAGTGTAACGGTTGAATAGGAGTTATCACTACTCGTAACATTATTCGTATTCACCCACGCCGTCGCACCAGAAACGGTATTATCAATACCAGAAACAGGAAGCGTTGATGAGGTAGGTCCAACCGAATAATCAACCGGCATATGCAAAACAGCCCTTAGGCGAAGGGGGGTGCCTTGAGCTGGAGCGGTTGTCGTAGCATTTGTAGCAGCTAAAGTAGACCCAGTAGTAACCGCATCTGCATTTGAATACCAGCGATAGCCGGTAAGATAGGCGATGCTAGCTGGATTAGGATCATTAGTTAAGAAAAAAGTGCAGAGCTGTCCGCCACACGGCCTATAGCTCGTCGAAGACGAAAATCCATCAGCAGGTTGGCCGCCAGCCGCAAGCTCCTTAAACGAAGTCGAAGACGTGTAACCACTAATACTATTAAAAGCGGGAGGATCTAGGAAGAATGTTTTTGAACGAGCCGAAAATGGATTAAAAACAACTTTAGTCGGAATAACTGTAGTTGCCGCTTTAAACGCACCCATAATCATCACCCATCCATTGTCAGCATTACTCACGGTAGCCGTTGCCCGGTACGAGCCAGCCGAAGAAACGATGCGGTACTGAACCATCGAAGAGTGCGAGGTTTGTTCGGTAAGTTTCGTAAAGTTTGTACCAGCAGTAAATGTTTCAGCAGAGTTCTCGGTACCTGTAAACGCAACTAAAACAGTATCGGCGGCAGTCGTAGTCAGACTATTGGTCGACCAGACAGTTACCGAAGAAGTAGCAACGTCGCTCGAGGAGGCATTAAAAGGCGAAACAGTATCTAGGCCGCTCCACTCCGAAATATGGAATCCTAAATCATTTCCATTAGGCAAGGTGACCGTGACGGTATTCGCGCCAGCAGTAATGTTCTTCGCATAATACAAATACGAGTACGCCGTACCACTCCCTCCATGTGCGGAGCCAACTTTTACATACGTATTGCCGCGAGTGTCAGTAATGGTCGGATCGGTCGAGTTATTAGCACCCTGCACTCCCACCACGATGAGATTTCCCGCAGCATTATTAGAACTAAATGCTAAGCCGGTCGGGCCAGAAGCACCTGGATACGCAGAGGTTGATTGCACAAGTGAAATCGCCGCAGCAGCTGATGCTGGAAAGAAAAACAACAAGCCGAAAGTGAAAAATATGCTAGATAAAAGAAACTTTATTTTACTCATACTTATTCACTCAAATAGAGAATTTGATCAATTCGCTTAGCATGGCAAGAGCGAGGAGATACGGGGACAATTGATGCTATGTCTGAACGACTAATTAGGGCGCTATCAAGATCGAATCGCTCAATACTAAAACCCGGA
>CAZFZO010000001.1:1664-5622 GCA_964523595.1 uncultured Candidatus Saccharibacteria bacterium
GCCTGAAGTATAAAACTTGAGGTCCAACTTTCTTGAGGCGGAAGAGACTGCTTCTTAAGCACATACACATCAGTGAGGCGCACAAAATCACCCTTATCAGCAAGATGGCCGACGAGTCCACTCCCATTCTTCTGAACCACCATAAACCACCGTTCAGCAAAAAAAGTAGACCGGATGAGCGGTATGAGAATAATTGAAAGAATAATTAATACAAAAACCAGAACAAGGGGTGATTGGGAAAAAATAAAATGCAAAAACCGCTTCATAGAATAAGTATACCAAGAAAAATGACACCGCGATAACAAAAAGCTTATCGAGGATTGCGCCACTCTCCCACCCTTCCTTGGTCAGCAACAAAGTAGTAGTACGAGCCAGGGGTATCACGAAGAACACGCAATAAATCTATCTCTACAGAAAAGCGCTCACCAGAAACACACGATTGCGCACTATTGTATAATGCAGAATTAGGTTGCACTCGGTAATCATCCCCCTTCCGATAAATCAAAATAGCGTAATATTCATCAGCGCAGATATCCTTAATAAGCAACTGATCTTTGTCTGTGTAAAGTCCAAGTCGATATGAAAACGTACGCATACGTGCTGGGTCAGGATAACCCAGTAAGGGATTGTGGTACCCTCCAGGGCCAGAAAAACCAAATCCAGGAGAAAGCGGGGAAAGAGAAAACCCACCGCCCACGCTCGCTAGCGGAGTAACGTCTTCCCTTGGAGAGTAAAACCGAACACCCCAACCCCCAAAAACCAAACCTAGTAAAATAAGCAGAAAAAGGATGCGAGTCTTCTTTTTCTGTAAAGCAATGGCAATCAGATCTTTCTGATTCATAACTACTTAATCGCCTTGAGTTCTACAAGAAGATCGCTTACCACATTCCAATAGTGTCGGGCAGCAAACTGCTTCGCCTCTTCACTCTTCACATTCCATGGCTCATTGATAAAGGTAACCATATTGGTAACTTGAAAATTACACTTCATCGGATAGTGATCAAGTTTATTGGCAACGCGCCAGTTCTTATCAGTATACAAAAAAGTAGCTTCAGAAATTGCTCGCACATGCGTCGGATCCTGCCACGCGCGAATCGAGGTATAATACGGCGAAATAATTCTCACAATCGCTCCATTCTGACAAATACGATACACCTCGTCCATAAACTTCATAAAATCCTTTACGTGTTCTAGGTAGTGACTAATCACAATCTCATCACACGAGTTATCTTTAAAGGGCGTCCACGGGTACTGCTCAAGATCCAAAACGAAATCAACGCCCTCTCCTGGCGCAATGTCTACACCCTTAAACCCCTTTTGCTTGTTCTGTCCACACGCGATATCAAGTTTCATATGCTATATAAAAATCATTTTAAAAAATACAAAGTAAACACAAACTCACAAACTGCATGTGAGCCTATCATATAGGAAAAAAGAAAAGCGAACAACTAGACACACTAGTGATTAATCACATAGCTATAAACCGCCTTCGAGACTTCAGCCATAAAACGAGCCGCAGTCGCTTCACTCGAACCAGACAACCCTAAACAAAGGAGATAGTTCCGATTTGGAGCGTAGACGATGCCACAATCAGAAAAGGTATGATCCGCAGACGCCGTACCGATCTTGTGAGCAACCAGAATGTCATCGGGAACACCAGCTTCAATTCGATCATTAAATGGCGACTCGGTAAGAAGCTGTAAGATATATTGAGAATGATCCAGGTCTACATACTTAGCATCATAAAGAGCAACAAAAAGGTTTGAGAGAGTTTTGAGGTTAATAGTGGAGTAATCAACCGGCATACCCAACTCGGGAATCACCTGTGTAAACTCCCAGCCAAGAGCACCATATACACCCTCGAGTGGATCAATAATTCCAATACGATCAAACACCGAAACTAAGGCGTTCAATGCAGTATTGTCAGACTGACGCAACATAATACCGATCAACTCATCAACCGAAAAATCTACATCAGAGCCATTCTTATATAAATCCCCAAAACCCGAATCTAAATCAAGCTGCTGGAGCGTATACCGACTTTCCAGATCTAATCGCTTATCCTCAATCGCTTTCAAGAGAGACATTGCGATTGGTACTTTAATCGTCGAAGCAGCAGTAAACTCCTCACGCTCATTAATACCTAGCCAGGCTCCATTGTTCAGATACGAAAAATACACGAACGCTTTCTGCGGATAGCGAGCAATAATACGTTCAATTTCATAGCGCAATGGCTTAAAATTGATGATATAGTGCTTACCAATATTTGCCGTTATGGCAGGATTAATCAACGAGTGGTGATCAGCCCGTTCGATAAATTGCGAATGAGAATGAAAGAAAGTCCGATGAGCAAAATAACCAGCGATAACAAAAAAGCAAAGTGCAATCCAGAAAAATATTCGTTCGCGATAAGAAAAATTTATTTTCATAAAATCACCAAACAATATCCATTCCCGCATCATAGTGTCCTACCTTCACGCGCGTATCGCAGGCAAACTTATAACCAAGCTTACCAGCATTTTCAAAAAAATAAAGGTCCTGTGTATAGCTCTTTACCCCTACGCCAGGAATAAACTCGTTTAATGTCTGAAAAAAAGGCTTGGGCAACTTAAGATCCTTAAACATGTCAATCTTCCACAAATTAAAACCCATACCCAGTCCATTAGCAGGCTGAATAGTATCTGGCTTGGGCGACTGAGGGATAAAGTTAAATGGCTGGACCGTCGGATCTCCATAAATCATCGGCTGCCCGCCCTCACCCTTTGTCCAGTACAAGCCACCCACCACATCATACTGGTCCATCCCCTCATACAGCTTCATAAGTCCATCAGGTGGCGGAATATTATCCTCTTCAACGGTGAGCATATACTTCCACTTTGAAAGTTCAGGATTAGACAAAATCATCTCGACCGCCATATTATACGCCTCTCCGACCTCGTACCCTCGAATAAATAATGGTCCAATCACTTTTTGATTCATCGGCCGTATAAGACCCATCCAAGACTGAACAACACGATCGGGAATCATGCCACGCGTTGGGCAAACAATAATTGTTGACAGGTCACGATAGGTCCTACCCTTATTAAGTCGCTCGACGGTAGCGACTAAGTCCGCGTTATGCAAACCAAGATTAAGATTCTCAAATACAACAGCTGGCTTCATAAGATAATTTAGAGTGGATTGCCAATCAAATTAATAAAGTTAGACTTCCACTGACTCGTACCGCCGGTATTCGTAATAACCGACGTATGGATCGAAGCCGGCATGAATGGCGATGTTAAGTTGCCAAAGGTCGAGGTCGAAGAAAACTGCCCAAGCAAAGGAAATGGGGAGATGCTCACCGCAGAACCGAGCTGACCAGCAGTTGTCTGCGAAAATGAAACATACATATTTCCATACCCGGTCATAATATTCGAACCAGCAGTTTGATTAAGCTGGCCATAAACAAGATAATACTTTCCAGCAGAAAGCGAAGTACTACCAGTAAAGATTGGAAGGGCTCGGACACCAGCGTAGTTAGCGGAAATGTTACCTCCAGACGAAGAGCTATTTGAAGTACTATTCGTACCCCAATAGAATCGATGACTTTGAGCGGTTACGCTGTTTTGACTTACATCGTGCCTAAAGAAGAATGAAGAAAGAAGTGAAAGTGCGGTACCACTATTAAGCGTATAAATACCCACGTTACGATTAACAGATCCAGAACCAGTACCCGCAATCGTTACATTCGAAACTAAGATATTAACACGAGTAAATACTACTGCGTGCTCAAGTACCAAAGGAGAAACATGGAATGACTGGGTGATATTCGTACCCGCCGCTGTAGTGCCAGAATTGTTCGTAGAAACAGCTAACGGCAATGGAATAGTAGGATACATCGCCAGAGGAAACTGATCGGTGACGGGACGAACAACGCTGTTCTCGCACACTAAAGCCTGGGTATTTGAAGCGTTCGAGT
>CAZFZO010000001.1:5632-38200 GCA_964523595.1 uncultured Candidatus Saccharibacteria bacterium
ATCCCAGCGCCAATCAAAATAGAACGGATTCAAAAGTTGACCATTAACCGAACAAGAAGAACCAAGCACGGCGGCAGTGTTTTGAACGTCGAGCGTTAAAAACTTTGGCGCCGAACTTCCCGATCCAGTTCCGATTTGGACCGAAGAAGCAGAGATGTCAGTTTTCAACAGGCTACCATATACGTTTTGCGAAGTTATAGCAAAACCCGTCGCAAGCACCTGCTGACGCGGCGTCATCGACTCAAAGTTGGCGGCGTGACAAGTTGAAGTTGAGTTATTTACCTCAACATTTAAATAAATTGTATCCGTCGAATAAAAGTTATAATCAAGCGTATCCGCCTGACCAATTGTCGCACTAAAAACACCGTTTACTACGCTTAGCGTCGAAGAAGCGGGAGTGCCTGATGGCCAGACCCTACTCCCTCCAAGGGCAGAGTCATATAATGAAAAACGGAAGCAGTAATTCGTACCACTGCCACCCAAGGCGTTGCCTGACGTATCAGTTAATCGCCCCTGATAGGAAAGTTTATTCGGCACGCCAACCGCAGCATCAGACGAAGGCGAAAGCCAACGCCCCACCACTAACACGCTCGATAAAACAAAGGTAAGCGCAACCTCAAGCCCGGTCAACAAAACAAGCGCAAATTTTCTACGCTTCAACTTCGAATCAAATTGTATTTTGTTATCCGTAATAGACATACATTAAAACTTGAGCTGCTCAACAATTTCATCCACTTTCTCATACGCCTCCTCAAACTGCTTTTGTAGCTTTTCTTCTTTAGCGAGTTCACTCGCGCCAAAATGATAATTATAGTGCACCGCTAATTCGAGCGGTGAAGGAATTTTAAGAAATATAACCTCCTGCGAGCGACCACCTTCGCGATCAAGCACAAATTGAATGCCGAAATCGGAAACGTTTCCCTTCTTTAAAATCTTTTCATCAACAAAATGCTTAAACAAATAATCAGTTGGTATCATCTTTTCAAAACGATACATAATATCAAAATTGAAGCCAATCGCATTCAACTGTGCTTGTTTAAACAATTTAGGATAAATACGCACCGCCTCATGTATAAGTATAGACGAACCAGGAGCTGCTTTCGAGTCATCATCAATACGCAAGCGCACATTTTCAAGCGTTACCCGAAGTTTGAGCCTCGGGACTACCATGAATTTTGAACGAATCACTGGGTCGTCAACGAATTGCGAGCCAGCCGAATCAGTAGACCCAAACAAATCTACAAAATCCCGATTTTCAGGAGCAGTAGTTTTTTGCGGATCAATCACGAAAATAATGTTCGATTGGGAAAGTGACTTAAAATTAGGCTTCATAGTATCAATATGACAATACTTATTCTACTTGAAACGGAACAACTGATGAAATTGGAATCCAAGAACCACTCTCTGTCTGACTCGCCACAAGCAAGTGATAAGTACCAGCCTTCAAACTGCCAATACTCTCAACAACCGGTCCAAGCGCAACAGAGAAAGCTCCATTACAAATAGATGCGGAGTTGTAAATGGCAGAACCAGGGCGCTGCTGATAGTCATTCGCTCCACGAAACACGAGCACTACATAATAATCTTCATTACAAGTTCCATCGAGCACAATATCTTCTCGCTCGGCATCATAACTTACCGAAACACGACCACTCAAATCCTTAAGGCGCGCTCGTGCTTCAGTCACGTCCTGCCAGGGAAGAGAAATAATGCTTGGAATTGATCGACTCGTAAGAAGACGCAGGGCACGCGAAGGAATATATACAAATGGTGACTGTGAAGGATTTAAAAGTGGCAATTGTTCAGGCAAAAGAGACGGGACCTCCTCTAAAACGCTAGTAGTAGTAGCTGGTTCTGATTCAATTCCAGGTAGAGAGCTTGATGCTGAAGACGAAGTCGTTTGAATCGGAGCAACTTCAGTAGTTCGCGGAACCTCGGTATACGAAGCCTCAAGAGAAACACCATCAAGATATACCTCATAACGTGTATCAAGCGTCAGCACGTCGCTATCAATGCGAATATGAAGCTTGGAAAGATCAGCCCAACTCGAAATCTCTGGACCATGCGTTGTCGACGAAGCGCCGTCAATAACCGGAGTCTGAAGCACCGGAATTTGATACACTAAATTAGCAAAACTCTTCTCATTAAACATACCAAGGTCATACCAAACCGATCCATCAAATGAGTACGAGATACGCCCAAGCGGCAACGAACTCTGCACGATATCAATCGCCTGCACACTATCACTCGCCTCTTGCGCTCGAGCAACCGGAACAAGCCAAGAGGATTGCGGACCATTTTCAGCTGGTGCAGTTGGTGGCACAACAGGAGAGTTAGCATCTTGCTGTGTCGAATTCACGCTAGGAACAGGATTCTCAACAGGAGCTTCAGCTGGAGGTGGTGTTACCGACTGCTCAGGTAAAACAATCGGCTCACTTGGAGCTACTGGAGTATCCGTCGCTGGGCTACCAGACGAAGAACCGTCTGGATTTAGAATAAGTTGAACTCCGCCATCAATCGGAGCTGGGTTCTCCCCCTCTGGATTAGCAGAAATCGAAACTTTTTTCACTCCCAAGGAAAAAGACAAGCTCAACGCCTCAATAGCAGTTCCCTCTGGGGCTTGAATACCCGAAAAGGTATTACAATCAATACTCTGAACTCCACCAACAAACAATGCCGAGTTAGCCGGCGTAAATTCAGCTACATCAGCACCAGCGGTTAGTTCAGGTACTCCTTGAGCATTTTGTGCGTTCTGCCACCCACCCACGCAAGTAGCTGGATGAAAAACAAGCGCAGAACCACGCGCAGTAAATGAATAGATTAAAAAAGCAGCAACAAATAAAACTCCTAACTCAATTGGATGTAACTTAGTAAACTCAAATATACGACTAGACCACTCGCTATATTTTTTTGTTTTCCCAAGGAAAACAACCCGCCCCTGTCCGCGCTTACTCTCACGTGAAGTTGTTAGTTTTTTTAAAAAGGGAAATTTCATCACACTATGTATTAAGTTTACCAAATACCAGAGAAAAGACTATGGTTGATGCGAAGCCTGTGAGAGCTGCTGTTTCATTTTCTCGATATCTGAACTCTGCACCTCCTTTAATTTAGGTTTATCATTGCGCGGATGAAGCTCTGAGAGAGAAACTTCCTTTTTGGGTGCACCGCCCCCACCCCGAGACTGCTGATGAGGCCGCTGCTCATTGCGCGACTGTGAAGAATGCACAGGACGAGCTTGCTTTGGAGCCTCAAACTCAATACCAATCGAAGCAAGCGAAGAAACACCCTTATCCATATGCTCCTGCGTTGGCTTTTTAATCGGCTTCACTGGCTTGAGCTCGCCCTTCTGAATCTTATTCATGCAATCAGAGCAATACACTGGCCTGCCAGGCGTTGGCTTAAATGGCAATTTCGCCTCCTTGCCACACGAAGAACACACCGCGATAGTCATCTCATCAGTTGATCGCTCACTTGAACGAGCAGTTGGGGCACTCGCTGGTCGCGCAGCATGCGAACTCGCTGACGTCGAAGGAGCTGATGGAGTAGTAGTATCAATATTCGATCGTCGCGGGGCATCATCTTCAGCCTCTACGCCAGTACCACTCGCCCAACGATTAATCGCCGCCTCAATATCCTCTCTGCGACGCGCATAACGCTCACGAGAAGCAGTAATAATCTCATCGAGCGTAGCCGAACCACCCCGGCTCTTAAATGGCGCGATAGTCGCGGCAGAAAATGGACGTGCCGTAAACCCATCAACCATTAATTTAAGATAGATGTGATAGTTCGGAAGGTTCACGATATCTTCAACGGTAAATTCAGGAGCGAACTCATTCTCTAAAAACTCCGCATCGGCCGCACCAACACGAAATACCACCATCGTACCAGTGTTACCAAATACCGCATCGCGCACCTTTGTCGAAACATCAGTTACGAGCTGACCAACGTACTGGTGAGCGATAATCAAATCTAAGCGATACTTACGCGCTTCAGAGAGAACGCTCGCAAACGAATCAGTCGCAAAGTTTTGAAACTCGTCAACATACAAATAAAAATCTTTACGCTCATCCTCAGGAATACGTACGCGCTCCATAGCCGAAAGCTGAATCTTCGTAATAAGCATCGCACCTAAAAGCGCTGAGTTGTCTTCGCCGATACGCCCCTTCGACACGTTAACCAAAAAGATTTTTCGACTATTCATAATGTCGAAAATATCAATCGTACTCGTCGTCTGTCCAACTACGTTACGAATAATCGACGTCGACAAAAACTGTCCAACTTTGTTTTGAATTGGAGCGATAGCCTCTGAGCGAAACTTATCCTGCCACTCCTCATACTCATTAACCCAAAACGCTCGCACCACCGGGTCTTTTACGTTATTTACAATACGCTGACGATAGTTTTTATCGACAAGTAAACGCGGAATACCCAAAAGCGTAGTATTCGGAGTATCAAGCAACGCTAAAATCGCATTGTTCATAATATACTCCATACGTGCACTCCACACGTTACTCCAAATCTTAGTAAAGATACCCATAAGTCCAGAAGCAACTAAGTGTTTGTAGCGTGGATCTGGGAGCTCGAGTACATTAAAACCCATGTGATAGTCGATATCAGCTGGATTAAAATACACCACATCTTTAATGCGTTCTCGTGGAATCATCGAAAGCACTCCCTCAATCAACTCACCGTGTGGATCAACCACACACAGCCCATCACCATTCGCAATATCTTGTGCGATTAAATTATGCAAAAAAGCAGACTTACCCGTACCCGTCTTCCCAATCACATACATGTGTTGACGACGGTCCTTTCGTTTTATACCAAAAAGTTTCGACGCACCTCGAAAATCAGTGCGAGCAAAATACACAACATTCTGGCTATTATCTGGCGCAGGTTGAGATGACTGGTGCATAGATATAATAAGTTACCTCTATTAGTATAGCGTAAAATAACCACGCCTCAAAAACTAAGATAAAGCCTAAAAAGAAGGCGGAGGAACTGGTACGCGCCCACTCACCGCAGGGTGGCAGTATCTACCACGAAATGTTTTCATAATCTTCTCGCGAGCCGAAGGAGTATTTGGAGGCAGCACCTTGAGCGTTTCTGCTGAAAATGGATCGCACGGCTCACCGTCAATAACCATCTTAATATAAAACTCACGCTTCCCGAGGTTGATCATATCCTTAACCTTAAATACAGGCGCAAGCTCACTCTCAAGTCGCTCCGCATCCTCTCCTCCAATACGAAACACAATTATCGTACCCACGTTACCAAAAATCGACGAGCGAAAATGCTCAATAATCTGACCAAGGTACTGATGCGCGATCGTAAATGAGATGTGATACTTTTTTCCCTCAAATAACAAATTCTCAAACGTCTCCGTTATGAGATGATGGAACTCATCGACATACACATTAAAATCTTTACGGGTCGCCTCGGGCTGATTCAGGCGTGCCATACCGGCTTGCTTGAGCTTAATCAAAAAGAGCCCGCCAAAAAAACTTGAGTTCTCTTTACCCAACTTTCCCTTATTAAGATTGATGAGTACGATTTTCTGACTTTTGAGCCAATCATTCACATCAATCGCATTCTCTTGTTTGGTAAAAATCGAACGAAGAAGTGGATCGGAAAAAAATTGAGCCAGTTTATTTACTAGTGGAGCAACCGCCTCCGCCTCGACTTTTTCCGTTTTCGTAGACCAAGCCACAAACTCATCACGCCAAAACCGTTGCACCATCTCATCAGTGATGTGCGGGATAACTTCAGCGCGATACGCGGCATCAGTAAGCATCGAGATCATACCGCGCATCGTCGCCTGCGGATAATCAAGAAGCGCGAGCACGATAAAACGAAACACGTGCTCGATATGAGCATTCCAACTCGCACCAAATTGCGACTCAAGAATCTCGATAAGCCCTTGAGCAAACTGATGCCTAAACGCAGGCTCGATGCCTGACAACGGGTTAAAGGCCACCGGACAATCAATATCAGATGGATCAATAACCAAAACATCTTCAGCCCGACCTTCAGGAATAAAATCCAAAATATCATTAATCAGATCTCCGTGTTGATCAAACAAGCAAACCCCCCTGCCCGCGCTAATATCCTGTCGAATCATAAGCTCCATAAGCTTCGTCTTGCCCGTGCCACTCTTTCCGATCATGTATACGTTTCGCCGGCGATCAACACGCTTAATACCAAACACATACTTCTTCTCTTCGAGTGCCGCAACATAGTTCGTCTTTCCAATAAACGAAGTCTCGACTGTATCAACCTTACCCAGAACTGGAAGCTGCGCCGGAGGAGGCGCATACTTTACCGTCTGTAATTTTACTGCCGCGGACGCCGCCGGTTGTGGATCAGCCATAAAAATAAACTAGAAAGCATCTAGCTCCATTAAGAAATCGCGAAACGCCTGAAGCGAGTTTTGCGCATCTTGTTGAGACACGCCAAATCCAGGCGTGTGAACTAAATCATTACGCAAGCGATGCGCCCTCCAGACTCGCTCCAAGCTCTTGAGCTCACCTGGTTGAATATTACTCAATCTATCCGCCATCGTCTCACCCGCGTACTCGGCGTGCTTTAAAAAATAATCAACAAGTGTATCAGCCTCAATAATAGCTAATCGCATATTTTCAGGAGTCCCCGTCCGAAACCGAGCGACTAAATTATTCCAGTGGAGTAAAATCGTCTTATCTTTTTTCAACTTACGTTTCACCACAGCCACGCTCGGCGTCTCAAACATACTCACCTTAGGAAACGTATGCCAAGACTTCACGCCGCAGTAAATAATAAGAGCTAATAAGATGATATCGATAATCACAAAACTTGGGACAACCCACTGATGCCACCAAGCTGCCGCAGCAACTCCAGCGGTACCAAGCACATCAGTATTAACTAGCTGATCGGCGGTATCAAAACCCGAACGTAAAACCGGCGACAAGATGTACGCTGCGATACCAATAATAACCACACCGACAACAACGGGTTCAAACCAACCTGGACCTGATGCGTGTTCGTCAGCCATAGTAGTTATAAGAATTTATCCAATACCTTTTCATCTGCATAAATCGGTAACCCAGCCGGAGCACCAAACTTCTTGCTCTCAACACGCTTAGTGTGTGGCGCAGTTAAAACGATACCTGTTGGTGGGTGGAACAACGTCGCGAGCGACTCAGTATTTAACTCAAACTCGGTTGAGTGAAAATTAAAGTTAAGTGGGTGTGAAGAGATAAGTTTGCCAAAAAACGACTCGATACCAGCTTCACGGTGATGATAGTACCCCCAAAGTCGCTGCTTACGTAACTTTTTACGGATTCCAGTAAATAAATACGGGAACTTATACGGACTCGCTCCTGTCATCATGCCAAAGTTCTGCCCAAACGCATTAAGATCGCCAGCAGAGTACTGGTTAAACGCACTAATAATACCGCGGCGAGCAAACGAGTCATAAAAATCAACCTTCGGCCCCATATAGACGAAACGAACTGCACACGCAAATGGCGGCTTAGAAAAATTACGCTCTACCGCATCAAGTATATCACCCTGACGCTTCGACTTCGGAATCATCATTGGAAAACCACCCTCCTTGTCAGACTCAACTTTTCTCGGCTCGCGCAACTTATCAATATCAGCCTCAAAATGCTTAATCCACGACTCGTGATCGTGTGGAATAATGTTAAACTGTAATCCCAAAAACTCCTTCTCCTTGACTTGTCCAAGCACCTCCAAAAAGCTAGAGATCGGATCAAACTGCAGTTGCTCATCGGGAGTTTCAAAATCCAAATAACTCTTAATCGGATACATCGAAGGCTTTTTAAGCGTCATCTCTGTTCCCCACATCTCATACCCCTGCGCACGAATATCCGCATATGTATGCGGCAGTGAGTGCATATAATCATGCACCTCATTGAGCTCAACATCAGGATACGCAGAATAAAAAGCCGCCTCAACTAGTGGACGTAGGTGCTCTTCGCAGCGAATATAAAAATGAATCTGCCCACCAAAACTCACCATCTCAAGAGTGAACCAATACGTAACCTCACCACCGTTATACCGATCACGCCAAGTGCTTGGCGAGTTTCGAAGCTGATGAAGTGATTGAAGTACCTGATCCATTCCACGCGGACTCTTCTCGAGTAGCCGCGGAATAATAATTTCTAAAAAGACCCACTTCGTATCTTCGATAAAAAGTTGTTGCCTCCAAAAAAGATAAGCTGAACGAAAAAGCGGAAAAAGAATAAAAAACAAAACAACCGGCCAAATATTTAAAAGAAAAGCGGCGGCATACCCCCAGAGCTGTTGTGCAAAATCAAAAAAACTCATACGTTCTGTATTAAGTATATCGCCCTTTGCCTATTGCCTCAAGAATCAAAACGAGCCCCGGAGGGCTCGCTTTAATTCTTATGCGCTTTTCAGCTTGTACTTACCTTCAGCAGTGCGCTCGAAATACTTCTTATTCTGGAGGTTAAACAAGATAGTGTTTTCCTTGAAGATACGGCGCTTGAGGACTTCAGCCATAATATCTTTTGGCTTCATCGGTCCAGACTTCTTTAAGATATGAACAAGCACTTCACGAATTGTTCCTGCAGGAAAATCATCATTCTCACGTAGACCGTAGATGCCACGGCCAACTAAGATAAAGCGCTTATCCTTGATGAGTTCGTTGTGAATCGTCTGGGTGTTAGTCTTTTTCTCATTACGCATTCTGCGGATCTCCTCGGCGATCTCATTGAAGTGCATCGGACGATTCGCCTTCTTGAGAATCAAGTAAATCCAGTCACGAGAAACCTTTGGGTTGACCTCTTCCCACTCCGTGAGACCGAAATCACCAAACTTGTTTTTGCCGAACTTTTTAGAAATCGTAAGATAGTGACGAGCAACCTTCTCTTCAACTTTGTGAAGTTTCGTTACCTCACGGAAGAAGTCATCAAACTTCTTGCTGTGGAGAGTTTCCTGCTTCTTATCCTTGAGCTGCTTAATGAGCGTATCAAGGAAATCAAGTGCACGCTTCTGGTGCTCTGCGGAAAGATGCCAGTGCGAGAAAAGCTCCTCGTCTTCGCGGTGATAGGTTAGTGCTCCGGAGAGCTCGAGCAAGAAACGAACTTGATTACCAAAACTCTTATTGAGATCTGATGGGTGAGCAAAAATCTTTATCTCCTCAAGCAAATTGCCCTCATGGCGAACGCCAGCAGAATCTTTGAGTCGGTCAACAGATGTACTAACAATTTCATTCAAATGACCACCCTTCGCCTTTTTACCTACCTCTTTTAAAGCGAGTGCTTCGATCTGACGAATACGCTCACGCGTAACGCCAAACTGCTTACCAAGTTCGGCCAACGTCATCTCGTCGGTCGTATCAAGTCCATAACGCTTAACTAAAACTTTGCGCTGACGCGGATCAAGATCAGAGAACAACTCTTCTATGATTACGTTTGTAGTTTTTGACGGATTCGCCATACCGTTAGGGTTAATTTAGTTATATAAATAGGGCCTTTTTCGATTGATAATAAGATATCATAATAAGGGAATAGCGTCAACCCCCTAGGCCACGGGAGCCTGTGGATAGTCAAATTTGATAAGCGGGCGGACTGACCCATTGTCAGCCGCCCGCACAAAACACTATCTTCCGTCCATCCCCGCTTCTTCGGCACTCTGCTGCTTAATCTTGTCCGAAAGCTCCAGCATTCGCTTCCGAAACTCTTCATCGGTGAGCCCAATGTTCGAGTTGAGCCGAATCGCCGCGGCCAACACCGACTGCTTGCAGGCGCGCACCTTGGCGATCGCATCATCGATCTGGTCAAGGAGCTTCTTTTGCTGCGCCCGCTCAGCCTCAAGCTTCTCAAGGATCGCCTGCACCTCGGGCTCAACTCGATCAAGAGTGGCCGACTGATTCTTGACCTCCTCTTTCGCTTGAAGCAAAAAGATCGCCACGAAGAGGGCCAAGACCACGCCACACACAGACAATACGCCAGCCGTACGATTCGACATACGCAGTCTCCAGGGAAAGGAAATGACCTACCAACATCATACGTGCACACCCTAAAATGTCAAAATAAAAATACCGCTGACCATTTCTGGCCAGCGGTATTTTTATTTTATTTATTTAGCCTTTGCAGACTTATTCCAGAGAACGAGTAATGGCGAGGCAACGAAAATCGAAGAGTATGTTCCGACGACCGTACCAACCAAGATCGTTAAGATAAAGTACTTAAGCGTTGTGGCTCCAAGTAGAAGCAAAACCGCAAGCACAATAAACAAGGTAAGCGAAGTATTGAGCGAACGAGCAAACGTCTCGTTAATACTGCGGTTAACCAATTCGCTAAAATGAACCTTACTCGTATCAGTGTGACGAAGATTTTCACGAATACGGTCAAACACAACAATCGTGTCGTGAACCGAGAAACCGATAACGAGCAGTACCGCAACAATAAAGTTAGTATCAATTTCTACTCCCAGGAAGTGTCCGAGGAAAGTGTACATACCCAGCGGGATAATCGCATCGTGGAAAAGTGTAATCAAGGTGATAAACGCATACTTCCAGCTACTTACCGGATACGAAACCTTACGAAACGCGTACGCGACATACAGCGCAATACCAAACAAGTTGATGCCTAACGCCCAAAATGCTCGATTAACTAACTCTGAACCAATCGCCGCACCGATCGCCTGGAAACTCAACTCGGTCATCGGACCAAAACTCTTTATGAGCGCTTTATTATAAGCCTGGTGGTCCGCTTCAGTAATCTCTTTTGCCTTGATAATAAATCCTCCGGTCGACTCCTGCTGGTTTACTACCGCATCAGCTAATTTCAAATCAGTTTGTACAAATGTACGAATCGCCGAAAGCTCTACTGGCTTACTAAACTCAACCTGCCAGTACGTACCACCGGTAAAATCAATACCCTTCTCAAGACCAAAGGCGAAAAGACCAAAAACGCTCGCAACAATCAAGAGACTAGAAAACGTCAGAAAAATCCACTTGTGTTTAATGATGTTCATAGAAGTAGTTGTTATACCGTTTTAGGAGCGCTCGGCTTACGATCCTTAATAAAGATAGTGATAAGCGTACGAGTAACCGTAATCGCCGTAAACATACTCACGATTACACCAACAAGCAGAGAGAGCGCAAAACCCTTAATGAAACTTGAGGTTAAGTTATAGAGCACGAGTGCGGTAATAATCGTCGCAATGTTACTGTCACGAATCGACGGCCAGGCACGGCGAAAACCTTCGGAAATCGCACCGGTTTTGTGCAAGCCTTTCTTAATTTCTTCCTTAGTGCGCTCAAAGATAAGAATGTTCGCATCCACGGCCATACCAATCGTCAAAATAATACCAGCGATACCAGCCAAGGTCATTGTCACACCAAACAACTTAAAGATCGAAAGCAATAAGATGGTGTAGATAATCAGAGCGAGCGAAGCAAACACTCCAAGTCCGCGGTAGTAGATGAGCATAAAGAGCATGACTAAGATGGCACCGATAAGTCCAGCCCAAAGCGTCTTCGCCAGACTGTCATTACCGAGTGAAGCACCGATCGTCTGCTGACTAATCAACTTAATCGGAGCTGGAAGCGCACCAGCATTAAAACGCTCAACAAGCTGACGAGCATCAGCGATAGTAAAGTTACCAGTGATTTGTGCACGTCCACCCGCAATCGCCTCGTTTACGCGAGGAGCGGTAATGATCGCACCATCAAGATACACGGCAAGTGTCTTATTTACGTTTTTCGCAGTAACCTGCTCAAACAACTTCGCACCCTCATCATTGAAAATCAAAGAAATTTCAGGCGAGCCAGTGTACTGGTTAAAGTTCAACTGCGCGCTCTTCACGTAGCGACCCGTAAGTTCAGTTGGGCGGTACTGCTCTTGCTGAGGAGCAACGTCCAATTTCTGACCATCAGCAGTCGTCGCCTGCACACCACTCACTGCACCCGCGCCAGTCTCTTCAGCAAAATACAAAAATGGAGTCTCGCCAATCTGCTTAATCGCGGTGGCAACATCCTTAATACCAGCGAGCTCAACAATTAAACGATAGCTCCCACCAGTTTGCGCAGTCAGTACTTGCGGTTCACTTACACCAAAAAGGTTTACACGGCGCTCAATTACATCACGCAGACCCGAAAGCACACTTCCGCGATCAGCATCAAGCACGTCGGTCATATCAACCTCATATACCAAGTGACTTCCTCCGACCAAATCAAGACCAAGCTTCCACGGACGAGTCGTTGTCCCCCAAAAATCTGGGTGAACAAAGAAGACGCCTAAGGCCGTCACGATAAATACTAAAAAGATAAAAAATAATGATGTTTTCTTCATAAATTAAGATGTACCGATTGTAGTCAAAATAAGGCAAAAAAGCAATAAACTGAAATAAAAATGGGCCCCGACAACGCTGTTGTTGGGGCCCGACGCCTCGCCTTTCGGCAAGACGACCAGCTCTACGAAACGACGACACCCGAGAAGATCTGCGGATACGGCACGAGTCCGTAGTCCTCCCGACACTTGAGCACCTGCGCGACGTAGTCACGCAGGAATCGGAAGTAGGGACGTCCGATCTCGATCCCATAGGAACTCCGCAGACGGTACCGCGGGTCCGCATCAGGATGCTCACTATCCCACTTCGTGGACATGTAATGAAGATCCCAGAGCACCGACCCAGGGGCGAAGTAGCTCGCGTTCGGATCGCCAAGCAGGTACACCGGATCCACGTCGAAGATGTCGGGCTGGAACTGCCCAGCCCGCATCACCACGTCCGGCATGATGTTCACCAGACGATCGGCGTCCTGGAGAATCATCAACACAACGTGCCCATCGATGTTCGGCCCCGCATGACGCACGACCGCGTCGACGACCGCATCCCGCTCCTCCTCGTTGAGGTCGGTTGCAAGCAGCCACTCGAGCACGAGTGCCCGAACCTGCTCGGCAGGCACGTCCTTGCGCCCACACTGGAGCCGCTTCTGAAGAACCCGGTCCGCATTGTGACACAGACCGGCGACTCCGGCGACCAAGGCACGACGAGCACCAGAGTCATCCCGCCCGTGACAGGCGAGCTCGAGCGCCATCTGCCCCACTCGCAACGGGTGGTCGAAACTGTGCCCACTCGCCACGAGTCCGCACGCATCATGGCTCGCCTTGATGGCGGCCGTCAGCGCCGGAAACAGCTCCCAGATACGCGTTTGCATCGAAATACCTCTTTAGAAAAGCTCCACAGCCGATTGCTAAGGAGTAAATACATTATAGCATAAAAACTAGATAAAGTCAATAATGAATACTTGTAATAAAAAGGCGCTCGACGATGCTCGTCAAAGCGCCTAAAAGATCAACCCGCCAGATTCGAAGCGAGGAACACCCGCTCCACTGCGGAGAACCTCCGCCACAACTGCTGAATCAGCTCAACATCGATGTCGAGCGCAAGCATTCGATTGTAGAGCGTCTGACGACAGATACCCAAGGCGTCAGCCGTACGCTCACAATGCCAGTCGTACTTCGCAAGAACGCTCACGAGCACCAACCGCTCGAGTGGCGCGACAACCTCGCTATACGACCCACTCGGTATCGACAACGAAGACACGGCGAACGGAATGGCAAAGTGCTCACCGGTGAGAACATGGAACATCGCCGCCGCCGCCCAGATAAGCGACCTCGAGGAGACGAGAATCGTCTGATGAAGCGGAGAGTCTGCGACCTCGCGCCGCACAATGATCAAACTCTCGGTCTGCTGATCGCGACACTCCCCCTCAGCAAGAGCAGAGCCTCTGATCGTCGCTCGGAACACGTACTGCGTTCCGGCGTCTCGCAGAGAAATCTCACGCAAGAAATCGGCATGTTCACGATCGCAGATCCAAATCTCCCGACCAATCGGATCTTTCGTGATAGGAGTCATCGCCTCGATCATCTCGGGGCTAAGACGCTTCCTCCAGTCAGCGCAAAGCGAAACGGTTACCTGCATCGGAGAACCTCCAAATGTAGTCCCGTCATAGGATACGGAAAACACCCTAAATTGGCAAATCCCATTTGAAACCTATTTCTAAATGTGGTATAACAAACAACATTGTACGCCTCCATAGCTCAGTGGTAGAGCAACGGACTTTTAATCCGCTGATCATGGTTCGATTCCATGTGGAGGCACCCATAAACCAGAGTCGCTACTGCGACACGGTTTAGGGTAGGCATGAACCGTGCTTTGCTCTGGTTCATGCCACCTCTCCCTAAAAAATCTTTTGCCACTGATACTTACTCCTACATTCAAAATTGACACTTTATTTATAAAATCGTAGGGTCAAGAGGTCAGCAGGGTTTCCCGCTGACATTCTCACGACGAAAGGAGGGTGTAGGTATGACCACACCCAAAAACGCTAGCGAACTCTTCTTCCGCAAGGAGCCGCCGACCGATGCCGAGTGGCTCGATCTCATCGAGACACTCCGAACGATCATTACGCCGCTCCTCGAAGGAATTCGGCTGGAAACACTCAGCAAGATCCAGCTATGGAAAAGCGACCACGCCGGCACGATCCATTCTCGACTCGGAGAGGCTCCGCCGACCATCGGAGAAGGACAGCCTGAACGCTCCGACAGCAATAGCAATATCGGCGTCCGCGGACTTTTCTGGCTGGAAAAGATTGACGCTTCGTACGGCCAAACCGGATACGTCGAGCGCGGTAACCCGCCCTTCCGTATCCTATCTGGACAAAGCGATAATCCGATCAAGCAGGTTCGCGAGTACGTCTTCTGGGGTCTGAGTCGGCACGGCCAGTGGATTCTGGTTGAGCTCGAAGCCAAACTAGACCAGCGAGAGTTTTCGATCTATCGCAATCGGTTTTTCCGAGCAACGCGCGTCAAGACAACGCTCGTCAACGGTCCGATCGAGATCGTTAACGCGATGGCAAGAATGAACTACAACTGGCATCGCGGCCTACCCGGCATCTGGCTCGCACTAACCCAGATGATCGAAAACATCTACAACTACGCCTGCGGTAGGTTCAAGAACGCCGAAGAGGCGAGAGATGCGATGCGTAGCGAAGTCACGCTCATCAGAGGCGCCAACGCAGCCAGCTGGCGCATACAAGACCTGTTCTAGCTCCCCGTCCCGCCAAAGACTTCGGTCTGCGGCGGGCTTTTTATTTCTGCATCTAATCGAGTTCGTTTTCCAAATCAGTCAAAAGCTGTTTAGCTTTCGAACTAATCTTTTTCGGAGTCTTTACCTCAAAACTCACATATAAGTTTCCGCGACTACTACTCCCAAAACGTGGCATACCCTCGCCCGAAACCTTAAGTTGTTCAGCTAAGTTAAATCCCGCCGGGATCTCAATCGAAATCTGCTTTCCCGAAATTGACGGCAATGAAAGTTTTTTATTCAGGAGCACATCCGTAAGTCGTACCTCGTGTTTAATAAACAAATCCTCCCCCTGACGGCGAAATACTTTATCAGGCGCGATCATCACCTGTACATACAAATCTCCGGCTGGCGCTCCACGCTCACCCGCCTCACCCATTCCGGCGAGCTTAATAAGCTGCGTATCACTTACGCCCGGCAAAATATCTACCGTTAATACTTTCGTTTGCTGGGTTCGCCCCGCACCCTTACACGTATTACAAATCTTATTTGGAATCTGCCCAGTGCCGAAACACTTATCACACGCACGCACCTGTTGGAAGTTGCCAAAAAAACTATTGCGCACCTCCTTTACCTCACCACGGCCATTGCACGTCTCACACTGTTTCGTCCCCTCTTTTGAAAAATACCCAAGACCAGTACACGGCTCACATGCGATCATCGTCTTAAAGCGCAGCTCTTTTTTCACACCCGTAAAGGCTTCTACGAGCGTAATCTGCTGAATCGCCTGCAAATCATTGCCACGAGTATACGTCTTGCGTCGCTTGCCGCCCATACTGCCAAACATCGACTCAAAAATATCCCCCAAATCTCCCATCTCTCCCATATCAAAGTTAATATTGGAGAAATCAAATCCCTGAAAACCAGAAAAACCAGCGCCCCCACCCTGGCCGCCAGTAAACGTCTTTCCAAAACGATCGTACTGCGCACGCTTCTCTTTATTTGAAAGCACCTGATACGCCTCGTTAATCTCTTTAAACTTCTGTTCGTTTCCCGAAGCTTTATCCGGATGATACTGCTGCGCTAATTTACGATACGCCTTTTTAATATCATCATCAGACGAGTTCTTCTCAACGCCTAAAATTTTATAGTAATCTCCAGCCATAGGTTATTTAACAAGAATAATCTCCTTATTTCTTGGTTCGGTACTAATATATACAACCTTGGTCGCTAAGAGCAAGTTGTAGATCACGAGCTGACAGAACCACGCGATCGGATACCGATAAAAGAAAAAGAGAAGTTTCAAGGTGAAATAAATAAACAAAGCAACACCGAGCATAGGAATAACGCCAGCACCATCAGCGCTAAACCGTGAGATGTAGCGATTCGCGATACGATAAAAATACTGCAATATCGTCTCGCGTGAATCTACCGGCGTCTGCGTAACTTCAGAAACTTTTACCTGAAGTTGATTGCCAAGTTCAGCGTACACGCGTTGCTTATCAGCCTCGGAGAGTTGTGCAAGCTGCGGATTACTACGGAACTGAAATCCTGCAAACGTTCTAAAAAACTCATCGGTCGACATCTCCGGCGTAAACCCTGGCACAAATGTACGCACAACTGCCGGCGCACCGTTCGCAGTCAAGAACCGAAACGCATCAAACGAGATACTGTTAGCCTGTTGATACAGACTCGCGTAGAAGAAAGAGATAAACAAAACAAATCCAGTTGTCGTCCACGCTAGCACGATCCGCGCAAAGCGACCAAACTGAATACGCATACGCTCATTTAAGTGAACCTTCCCCTCTTTAAAGCCAATCAAAACTGAAAGGATAAATAAAGCGAGTCCAAAAATAGACCAGCTCGAAATATCACTCAGGAGAAATATGAAAAGACAGATACCTTCAGTCAGGGCGACGATCGAACTCAAAAACGAGCTTTTAATAAGGAGTGACTGAAACACAATCACCGAAAACAAACCAGCGATTGAGAGCGCGGTATAAAGCAACCACAGAGAGCTTGGAAGTGCGTTAAAACGCGCCAAGCAAAAACTCGTCAACAGAGAAAAAAGCCCACCCAAAACAATCAACACAAAAAAGTGCTTCAATGACCAATCGACATCAGTCGTTCGAATATCCGCCCCCGAAACACTACTCAGGCTGTTTTGTTGAAGAAGCATCATCGGCTTTATTCTCTTTATTGTACATCGCCCCGCCGATTTTCTGAATCTCCGCCGAAAGCTCATCCGTCGCTTTCTTGATGATTGCTACATCCCCACTGTCTTTAACCTTCTTCAAATCGTTAATCTTCGCCTCAACGCTCGCACGAATTTCTGGAGTCACCTTATCGCCAGCATCTTTGAGTGACTTCTCGGAAACATAAATTAAGTTCTCGGCAATGTTACGAGCTTCGGCCGCATCGCGCTTCTTCTTGTCCTCATCCGCGTGCTTTGCCGCCTCTGCCTTAAGTTTCTCAATCTCTTCTTTCGACAATGAGGTAGAAGCCTCGATACGAACCGACTGGCTCTTGCCACTCGCCTTATCTTTCGCCCCTACATTCAAAATGCCGTCCGCATCCATATCGACGTTCACCTCAACCTGCGGAGTGCCACGTGCAGCTGGAGGAATACCATCAAGAATAAATCGCGCGAGCGTCTTGTTGTCAGCCGCCATCTCGCGCTCGCCTTGGAGTACGTGAATCTCTACACTCGTCTGATTATCAGCTGCGGTGGAAAACACCTGACTCTTTGCTGTTGGAACAGTTGTGTTTTTCTCAATCAACTTCGTAAATACGCCACCAAGCGTCTCAATACCAAGTGAAAGCGGAGTAACGTCTAAAAGTAAAACGTCTTTTACATCTCCTTGAAGCACACCAGCCTGAACAGCCGCACCAGCCGCAACTACCTCGTCTGGGTTCACACCCATGTGCGGATCCTTGCCAAATAACTTCTTCACCGCCTCCTGCATCGCTGGCATACGCGTCTGTCCACCAACCAAAATCACCTCATCAATATCTTTGAGTTCAAAACCAGCCTCCTTAACCGTCTTGCGGGTAAGTTCGATCGAGTGATCAAGATAGTCCTGTACCAAACTCTCGAGCTTAGCTCGACTCATCTTCATCAAGAAGTGCTTTGGACCAGAAGCATCCGAGCTAATGTATGGCAAGTTAATCTCGGTCTCGAGTGAAGTAGAAAGTTCGTGTTTGGCTTTTTCCGCCGCCTCTTTTAAGCGCTGCAGTGCGAGTGGGTCCTTGCTAATATCCACCCCCTCCTGCTTTTTGTATTCCGCAACCAAAAACTCCTGAATGCGCTTATCAAAATCATCACCACCAAGGTGCGTGTCACCACCGGTAGACTTAACCTCAACCACGTCATCGCCGACTTCAAGAACCGAAATATCAAAAGTACCACCTCCGAAGTCATACACAACAATCTGCTCATTTTTCTTTTTGTTAAAACCGTACGCAAGCGCCGCTGCAGTCGGTTCGTTGATGATACGACGAACTTTAAGCCCAGCAATCTCACCAGCATTCTTAGTCGCCTGACGCTGGCTGTCATCAAAATATGCCGGCACCGTAATTACCGCCTCTTCAACTTTTTCACCTAAGCGCGCCTCGGCATCTGCCTTAAGCTTAGCCAAAACCATCGCCGAAAGTTCTTCTGGCGTAAGCCACTTGTCACCCATCTTTACTTCAACACCACCAGCTGCGCTCTCGCGAATATCATATGGCAACCACGCCTTGTCACGCTGAACTTCTGGGTCAGAAAACTTGCGTCCAATTAAACGCTTAACCGAAAAAATAGTGTTTTTAGGATTTGTAACCGACTGACGCTTCGCCAATAAACCCACAACACGCTCACCGCCCTTTGTAAGAGCGATAATCGAAGGAGTTGTGCGATTTCCCTCTGCATTCTCTAAGATCTTTGGTGCACCACCCTCCATGACCGCAACCGCCGAGTTCGTTGTTCCTAAATCAATACCAATTATTTTAGCCATATGTGTGAATAAATTAATGACTTGTTAATTTACTTTACCTACTCTTACTTTCGCAGGACGAATCACTCTTCCATTAAGGGTATACCCACTCGCCAGCTCGTCAACAATCTTTCCGGCAAGCTCATGTTTTCCCTGAGGAACTTCGATCTCACTCATCATCTCGTGTATGCGTGGATCTGGCTCATCGCCGGCGCGCACTGCTATCTTCTCTACTCCATGCTTTTTCAAAATACTATCAAACTGACCACGAATCATCTCGACTCCTTTGCGCGCCTGCTCATCATGAGTAAACGCACTCGAAGCAAGGTCAAAACTATCTAGCACCGCAATAAGTTCTTTGATAATCGAGAGATTGCCAAACGAAACTACTTCTTCGATACGCTTCGCCTCTTCTTTTTTATAATTAAGAAAATCTGCTTTTGAACGTCGCCATCCATCAAGATATTCGTCGCGTTCGCCCGTCAACTTCTGGACTTGAGCTTGAAGCTCATCAGGAGGAAGAGACGAGGAGGATGACTGATTCGCAGATGATTGTTTTTCATTCTGTAACTCGTCCATAGTGAAAACTAGTTTAAACTAAAAAACAGCTTTGTCAAGGTGTCTGTCAAGTGATACTTACAACTGCACACGTCCAATTAAGCTCGCCTTATCGATAAGCCCAAACTGCGAACTATCCATCGTACCATCTGGCAAATTACCAAGTACTAAATACGCATTATCAGGGATAACTCCTTGATAATCACGAATGTACAAGGAAAAAACCCGTGCTTTTTGTGCACTAAAAACATACGGCGCACCAGCACTGGTAAATACTGGGCGATGATTAATTAAAAGTGTTTGCCCGCCACTTACTGGCTCGAGCCCAAATACATCACCCGGTACACCCTTTATTACCTTGATAAGTGGATTTTTATTTCCTGCATACCGAATCGCCGCTACCTCGTCACGGAGTGGAACATGACAACTATAGTAGCCATATAGGATAGTAACAACGCTCCCATCTTCGACAATGCCTCGTAAAGAGCTCCCTTCAACAGCTTCGCGCTGACTCCGCATCGGACAAAGCACAAAGTTGCTCTGGAAAAAGAGGTAAAAGAAAACCGCCAATACTCCAACAACTACAATAACTTGAAAACGGCTATAAGGCTTACGCACAAGGTAAAAATTATTTCACGCAAACACGACACGTATTGCATCCATAGCTATTGCAAGCGGTAAGAACTGCATTCGAACCGCCAACGCCAACCGCAGCACCCGCTTGCGCATACGTTGAATCATATACAAATGCATAAGGAACTGCTGAACAAATTGAATCAGTGCCAATTACCGCCGCATCAGGGACGTCTAACTCAGTCTGCTCTCCCGACTGTCCGCTCGCATCATTATTTGCCGTACCGTACCACGTAAACATCGTATTCATTGGCCCATACCCCGCATATACTTCAGTCCAACCATTTGGGCACGAGGCAGTACCAGATCCCGCTACGACGGGCGCAACTGGAGCGCAGGCAGCAGTAAACAAACCACCCAAAATACCACGACAACCTGCTCCAATTGCTCCAGCCGGACGTTGATATCTTCCTGCAGGATTCTGACTAAGACCAACGCCATACAAAACGAGCGACCCTCCTCCACCACCAGTCGCGCCAACCTGTGCATCAACATACGCTTTATTGGCCGCATCGGTATCGCCAATCGGAGTCGCAACATCTTTGATCAAATTACCAACTGCGCTAATCACGCCATTTACCGTAAGACTGCTGCTTGGCGTCGCCGCATTAATACCAAGCTTCCCCTGATACGCGGTCAAAATACCACTTCCGCTTGGTGGATTCGCACTTGGATTAGTCCAACCGAAAACAGTATTAAGATACGAAAATAAAGCGAGGAACGAAGCAAGGCCTAAAACAGCAACGATCTTAATAAAAAAACCTGAAAATGTATTTTTTGACTGCATAAGCTAATGAATAAAATATAAAACGAAAACGACCTAGTGCTTCTTCCCTCTATTATACGTTATACTTACATAAAGATATACACAGCAATCACATGCGCACTATTAAAGACAAAGTAACGTGGATTGACGTCCTCAAGCCAAATGACGGCGACATTGAAGCGCTTCGCAAACTCCGGGTCTTTCATCCAATACTCCTCGACGAGATAACCCATCCGTCGGTACGTGGCCGTATCGAACAGTACAGTAAGTATATGTTCGTCGCCTACCACATCCCCGTCTACGATCCACAAGAAAAAACTTCCCGTCGCGCTGAGATTGATTTTTTGATCACGAAAAACACGATTGTTACTGCGCACCACGAAACACTCGAGCCAATCGAAAAACTTTTTCAAGAGTTATTGCGTAGCGAAGAAAAAAAGAAAGACATGCTGGGCAAAAACAGCTACGAATTAATGTATAGCCTCCTACAAGAGTTTATCTCGTTCTCCGCCCGCCAGCTCCATCACATCGAAGAACGCGTCAGCTTCCTTTCAAACGAAATCTTTCACGACCGCAGCGGAGACCTTCTAAAGAAAATCTCATACGTGAAACGCGACATTCTCGATTTTCGCTTGATTACACGTCCACAAAATATTCTTTTCACCTCACTCCTTGAAAACGGCATTAAGTTCTGGGGCGAAGATAGTCGCGTCTACCTAGCCGACCTCATTGGCGACAATCAAAAACTCGCGCAAACCCTCGACAACTATTACGAGATTATTGAGTCACTCGAAACTACCAACGCACAAATCTTAAGTGCACAAACCAACGAAACAATCAAAAAAATAACTGCTGTCGCCTTTCTAAGTTCAATCCCCCTCTTCTACATCTTCGCTGTCAGCATTCCATACATCGGCGACGTACTGCTGGCGACACCATTTACTTTTTGGTGTACCTTCTTAGCCATGATTGGACTCGTCGGATATCTCACCTATCGATTTAAAAAGAAAAAGATTCTCTAGCTATGCAAATCTACGACACCCTTACGGGGAAAAAAGAAACACTCAAAAAACCACTCTTCCGCTCACTCAAGATGTTTGTCTGTGGTCCAACTGTCTACGACCACCCGCATATTGGCAACGCCCGCACCTTTACCGCTTTTGATATCATCGCGCGCTACATCCGAGCTCGCGGATTTAAGCTATTCTATCTGCAAAATATTACCGACATTGACGATAAGATTATTAAGAAAGCTCAAGATGAAAACGTCTCATGGGAGGTAATTAAGCAGCGTTATGAGGATATCTATAAACAAAACCTCAAAGACCTCAACATCACCTCAATAACAGAGTTCGCTAAAGCCACCGACTACATTCCGCAGATCATCAAACAGGTACAAACCCTTATCAAAAAAGGCTACGCGTACAAAATCGAGGGTGAAGGTTGGTACTTCGACCTTTCAAAGTTTGCCGACTACGGCAAGCTCGCCAAACGAACCGCAAGTCAAGCAACTGATGGCACGACGCGTATCGACAATATCGACAAAAAGCGCAACGCCGGAGACTTTTGTCTCTGGAAATTCTCAAAAGAAAACGAACCATCTTGGCAAGCTGAGTTCGGCGCTGGCCGACCAGGCTGGCACATCGAAGACACGGCTATCACCGAATCATTTTTTGGTCCGCAGTACGACCTCCATGGTGGCGCGATCGACTTAAAATTCCCCCACCACGAAGCCGAAATCGCTCAGCAAGAATCAGCGAGTGGAAAGAAGCCATTCGTAAAAACTTGGATGCACGCTGGCTTTTTGAATCTCGTTGGTGAAAAGATGAGTAAGTCACTCGGTAACTTCATCACTATCACCGAGCTCCTCAAAAAACACTCCGGCGACGTCTTCCGCATGATGGTCCTCTCGCATCACTACCGCGCCCCAATGGACTATGGCGACGAACTCGTTGTTACCGCTCAAAAAAATCTAAACGACATCAAATCATTCTTGCTTAAACTAACTAAGGTGCAAAACGCAAAAGAAGCACTCAAATTTGATGTATCACCTTACGAAAAAGAGTTTACCGCCGCCATGGACGACGACTTCAATAGCCCAAAAGCACTTGCTACTATCTTTAACGTGATGAACGCGGTTAACAAGCAGATCTGGCAATTAAGCACTGCTCAAGCTAAGCATATCCACACTTTCATCGCTGGTTGGCTCACAAAGCTCGGCATCAGCTCGCTCGACATCGAAATTCCTCAAGAAATTGAAAAATTAGCCAACGAACGCGAGTTATACAGAAGTTCTAAACAGTTTACCCAGTCCGACGCATTGCGTAAGCAAATAGATGCGCTAGGATACCTAGTAGAAGACACGCCAGTTGGACCAATCGTCCTACCGAAAAACTAGCGCCTCGTCTATTAAAAATCATGACTAAATTACCACCTCAAAATATCGAGGCTGAAGAATCAGTCCTTGGCGCACTTATGCTCGACAAAGATGCGATTATTCGCGTCGCTGATATTTTACGCGCCGAAGATTTTTACAAACCAACCAACTCGATCATCTACGCAACCTTTTTAAAACTTTTTGAAAAGCGTTTGCCGATCGACATCCTAACCGTTACGAACGCACTTCGAGACGCTGGCCACCTCGACCAAATCGGAGGAGCTACCGCACTCACCGTACTCACCGAAAAAGTACCAACCGCAAGTCACGTCGAACACTACGCCAAGCTCGTCAAAGAGAAAAAAATTCTCCGCGACCTCATTAGCACGTCGGCAAAAATTAGCGAAGACGCGTTTGGAGCGACCGACGACCTCCCGCAACTCTTAGATCAAATCGAAAGTAGAATCTTTTCGATCTCCCAAGGCTCGGTCAGCCAAAAGTTTTACGCCGTCCGCGACAAACTCAAAGAAGCAGCCGAACGTATCGAAAAACTTAAAAATGGCGAGGGTCGCCTCCGTGGTATCGGCAGTGGACTCACGCAACTCGACGAAAAACTCTCGGGATTCCAAAAATCAGACTTGATCATTATCGGTGCGCGTCCATCGGTCGGTAAAACCTCTCTCGCCTTAGATATCGCCAGACACGCCTCACTACGTGAAGGTAAGCACGTCGGTATCTTCTCCCTTGAAATGAGCAATGAGCAGGTTATTGACCGTATTATCGCTGCGGAAGCGAGCGTTCCTCTTTGGAAACTTCGTACGGGTAAATTAAACGAGGGCGACCTCGAGTTTATTCCGCACGCGTTAGACACCTTATCGCAATCCTCCCTGCACATTGATGACACGCCAAGCCCAACCGTACTTCAAATGCGTGCGATGGCCCGCCGCTTACAGTCTGAACACGGCCTCGACTTGCTCATCATCGACTATCTCCAGCTTATTCAACCACGTACCACTAGCGACAATATTGTCAGCCAAATTACCGAGATCAGCCGTGGACTCAAAGGACTCGCCCGTGAACTCAACGTGCCAGTCGTCGCCCTCTCCCAGCTCTCACGTGCAACCGAGCAGCGCGATGGCGAACCACGTCTCTCCGACCTCCGCGACTCTGGCTCTATCGAACAAGATGCTGACGTCGTTATCTTTATCTGGCGTAAAAACAAAGGTAAGACCGGCCTCGACCCAGTCGATGAGGGTGCAACCGAGCTTATCGTCGCTAAACACCGCAACGGTCCAACCGGCTCAATCTCCGTCCGCTTCGAACAAGAGATGTCTACGTTTAGAAATATCGACACCCATCACTCATAACCTCGCCTATGATTCCCTCTGCGATTAAAGAGCTTGCTAAGCGTCTTGCCGAGCTTCCAGGTATCGGCCCACGCCAAGGATTACGCCTCGCTTTTCATCTCGCCCGCTTACCGAAATCCGAAATCAGTAATTACAGCACAACACTAGGTAGCCTTACGAAACTCAAAGAGTGCGAGCAGTGCTTTTTAATGCACGACAACGTCGGCCCACTTTGCTCAATTTGCGCTGACCCAAAGCGTGACCAAACAATCGTCGCCGTAGTTGAAAAAGATACTGACGTCCTAACGCTGGAAAAAGCCAAATCATTCACCGGAAGATACTTGATCGTCGGCGATATTAAAAAAGCTGGCAGTCTCGATATGCAACACAAAGCGCGCATCGCCGTACTTAAAAAGACAACCGAAAAAACTGGCGTACTCAACGAGATTATTATCGCCCTCTCACCAACAACCATCGGCGACCTAAACGCCTCATTGCTCGCTGGCGAACTCAAAGGCTTATCACAAAAAATCACCCGCCTCGCGCGCGGCATCCCGACTGGAGGAGAGATTGAGTTTGCCGACGAACAAACGCTCATCGACTCACTTAAAAATCGTAGCTAAAACTAAATGGGAAAAGAAAGCTGCATTTACTGCCAAAAAAATAAAGCTACAAGTCGCGATCATGTAATCTCAAAGGGCTTATTCCCTGATAATTATAAAATTAAAAACCCAATAACAGTTCCAGCTTGTCAGGATTGTAACCAAGGGTTTTCTCTTAATGAAGAGTACTTTAGAACGTTCCTATCCAACTTCCACGAAAATTCTCCAGAGGCAAAAAGTTTATTTGATTCAAAAGTCACTAGATCTTTAAAAAGAAGTCCAAAGTTAGTTAATAAAATTGCCGAGAGAATGGAATTAGTCCACGCCTACACAAAAGAAAAGGAGTATATTGGCATTAAAACAAAAATCTCCATTACTCCGGAAGACTGGGAAAGACATTTTAAAGTTCTAGATAAATACGTTAAAGGTCTTTTTTACCACGAATTTAAGCAGCCACTGCCTCCTGACTATCAAATAAGACATAAGTGGGGAGATAAAGAGAAATTTCATAAAGCTTTTGCCCCAAATATTCTAAAATGGAACAGGGATAATGAAAAAATATTGCTATATGGCTACAACTATGTCCCCGAAACTATGCAATCCATATGGTCACTCGTCTTCTTTAACACAATCTGCTTTCAAAGTTTTGCATTAAAATTCGAGGATTTTAAAAGAATAGATAAAACAAAAAACTAATACAAAACCGCCTTTTCGGGCGGTTTTGCTAAGTTCTTATTTAATCGCAGTGATCTCTACCTCGGTGAAAGGCTGGCGGTGACCGTTTTTCTTGCGGCGGCGGGTCTTGCTGTGATATTTAAACACGATCAACTTGTCAGCGCGTCCTTGAGCGAGTACTTTCGCCTCAACCTTTGCACCAGCAACAAGTGGCTTACCAAGGTTCACCTTCTCACCATCTACGGTAAGAAGCACCTTGTCGAACACAACATTGCCGTTTACTTCGGCCTCTAACTTCTCAACTTTTAACTTGTTTCCGGCAGCAACGCGATACTGCTTTCCGCCGGTTTCAATTACAGCAAACATATAAATTAGTTATTGACGATAATAACAAAGGTCGCGATAAAAAGCAAGAGTGCGAGCAGGACGCTAAAAAAAGCTACGATTACCGACAAAAAATGCTCCCGCTTGTTGAGATACCAGGCGACAAACCCATTAGCCAACAGTACCCCAAATCCCGTAAAAATAATCCCAAATACATCCATCGAACTCCCTAAAAAATCCACCCCTTGTCGTGGGCTAAAATGAATCGCCAAGAGTGCATCAACGCCCGCAAACTTCACATACGCAAATGACATCGCGACAATGAGCAATAAAAAGCCAAATCCAAATGTGTACGCGATAAGCTTCATATTATCCAGTAATCTTACGCAAAATCATCTGATACTCCTCTGTCGACGGCTCAACCAGCGTCCCATCAAGGTGCACTTTCGAGGTAATGTCAGTACGTTCTTCGATAGGCACAACGTGCACGTGCGCGTGTGGCACATCCCAGCCAGCGATAATCAGTCCCACTCGTTTTGGCTTAAGTTTCGCCTTCAAAAGCTTCGCAGTCTTATGCACAGTTAACATCATCGCTTGATACGTCTCGGTATCGAGTTCATCAAAGTCAGGATTGTGCTTTTTCGGAATAACCAGCGTATGCCCCGGACGAATCGGCCCCTTAGTTAAAAAAGCCATTGTCTGCTCATCTTCTGACACCTTAAACGCCGGAATCTCTCCCTTTACGATCTTACAAAAAATACAAGTATCCATAGCTAAAATGGTAGCACAATTTATATAGAATTATCTATTCAACTAAATAGGTGCAATGTATAGTTCAAGATTTTTTGCCAAGCGCAAGGCGCCAAGCCGAAGTTGTAAGACAACATCGAAATAGATAGCGGAGGATTTTCATAGCGGTACGAGGCGCAAGGGCGAAGCTGTACATAAGCAACAGCGTACTGCGAGCCTGCAGCAACAAAGTACCGCCGTAAAAAAACCCGCTAAGTGCGCTGCTTAAGGGAATCGAACCCTTGTCGACCAGTATCCCGACGGTAGCTCTTGCGGCGTTGCAAGCCTGTCGCGCACAGGACAAGGAACGCGAAGTGAAAATATCGGAAATATATGAACGACAAGCGACACAGTAATGTGCGCGACAGGCAGCAACCTCCGGACACGATTCCGTGAGGCAAACTGCTGCGTTGCTCGCACTCAACATATCACCGATATATTCTCGCGCTCGCGCCTTGCATTTCGCCTCACGGAAAGTGTCGCCGCGGAGATTACCGTCAGGACACTGGTCCTGCCGGAGAGGGCTAGCCCTCTCACGGCGCAAACAAAGACGCGAATACTCCTAGCCAGCACAAAATCAAAAATGGGACTTTGTCCCATTTTTGACATGCGCTGCTTAAGGGAATCGAACCCTTGTTTGCGCCGTGAGAGGGCGCCGTCCTAGCCACTAGACGAAAGCAGCAAACAAAACTCCTAAGCTGACTTTTCCGCTCGCACAGTCAGCCCCTCAACCACGGTTTTAAGTCCCACCGCCTTAGAGGCTTTAATTAAAACTAAATCTCCCGATTTTATCAAGCTCAAGCAAGCAACTAGCGCATCTTCCGCACTCTTACACACAATCACCGACTTCGCAGGCATCTTCGCCTTTTTCGCCGCCTCCGCCACAACTCCCGCATAATCTCCAACCACAACGAGCACGTCTAATGAGCGCGCAGCCAACCGACCAAGCTGTTCGTGTGCCATCTGACTAAACTTTCCCAGCTCACGCATATCTCCGAGTACACCAATCTTCCGTTTCGCCTTAAGCTCGCTTACCGCCTCGAGCGCATTACCCATCGAAAGTGGCGAAGCGTTATACGCGTCATCAAAAAGAAGCGACTCGTTAATACCCGCAACAAATTTAAATCGATGAGCTGGTGGCTGATAATACGCAAGCGCATCCGCAATCTTTACCAAATTCATACCGCAGCTAAGCCCAACCGCTGCTGCAGCCGCACACGCGTACGCCTGGGCTCTGCCAAGAGTTCCCGAAATACGTACTGGCGCAAACGCCCCGTTATACGAAAGCTTAAACGTCACGCCGATCGGACGCGGGAAACGAATCCCCTTACCCGACTCAACTTTTGTCTCAAAATTATCAACGCGCACCTGCGCCCCCTCGCCAAAACCAAAGGTAATCGTCTTCGCACGTGTCTTATCCTTCATTGAAAATACTCGCTCATCATCAGAATTAAGAACCGCGCTGCCGCTGACTAAAAGCGCCTCAAGAAGCCGCCCTTTTTCAATCGCAACCGCATCTGGCCCATCATAATACTCAACATGAACTGGCATATCGCCAACCGCCGTAACCACGCCGATTTGCGGACGAGCGATCTGCGTTAAATATTTAATGTCTCCCGGACGATCAGCGCCATACTCAAGAATAAGAAACTCTGGATATGCTTTTGCTGAACCAAACAATAAGCGTGTCGCGCTTACTAAAATCACCTTGAGCCAAAAAAACGCCTTGGCCACGACCCTCCCGCCCGGTGCCGCGTCACGACTGATTAAGCGCAAATCTTCCTCACGCCACTCACCTAAAATGGCCAACGGAAATCCAACTTCGCTGTTGTGACTATCAGCTGATGCCCGCACTCGAAACGCACTCGAAAGAACCGATTTAATCGCAAACTTGGTCGAAGTTTTCCCCACACTTCCCGTAACGCCAATCACCACTGGCTTAAACTTAGCCAGCGTCGCCTTCGAGAGTACGCGTAAAATCGACTCGAGAGTTTTGCGAACAAATACACGCATAAAGTAGGTTAGTGTGATGGAGCCACATTGTAATAGTTCAACAAGAACTGCGCAAGGTCGTGAAATGCCGGCACAACGGTCTGTCCGGCCAGCGTCGCCCCCTCTGGCTTATCAATACGGAGTAAGATGGTAAACTTCGGATCGTACGCTGGAGCAAACCCTACGTACGTGTTGATAAGACCATCTTCGAAATCAATATACCCTCCCTTCACAAAGTCAGGGATCTGCGCCGTACCCGTCTTACCAGCGACATCATACTGCGGAATGTCAGCTACTTTCGCTTTCTTAACTGCCGAAACCATCATACCAACAGTCTGCTCGGCCGCTTCAGCGCTAATAACTCTTCGCTCCACATCAGATCGCGATCGCTCATTCACATACGGCGTAACCATCACGCCGTGATTTGCGATCGCTGAAATTGCAGAGATTAAACGAATCGGCGTAACCGAAACACCCTGACCAAACGAAGCAGTAGCGAAGTTAATATCCTGCTTATTCTTCTCGAGTGGAGTAAGTTTGCCAACCGTCTCACCTGGTAAATCGATACCCGTCGCCTCTTTAAAACCAAACTTCACCAGATAATCATAAAACGTATCGCGTCCAATTAACTTTTGCGCATACGCAGCACCTGTGTTTACCGACTGCTCAATTACTTCAGTCATCGTAATATTGCCGTGCGCCTTATGATCCCAGTTACGAATAACCTTACCGTTCAACTTAAGCTCACCCGTATCATTGAATGAGGTTTGTGGAGTAATCTTACCAGCATCAAGACCAATCGCCATAGTGATTACCTTAAAAATCGAACCAGGCTCATACACCGCCTGTACCATCGGATTGAGAAAATGAGAGATAGACGACTTACCGTACTCATTTGGATCAAATCCAGGAGCGGCCGCCATCGCCAAAATCTTGCCCGTACTCGGTTCTTGCACAATCACCATACCCGAAATTGGCTTATACGTTTTCATCAAGGTATCTAAAACCTCCTCGCTATGCGCCTGCACGTTACGATCAATCGTGGTGTATATATCTTGCCCATCAACCGGCAAGGTCAACTTACCATCAGTAAACGATCCAGCACGACCCACGAGCAAATCTTGGTAGTAAGACTCTAACCCATACTTACCCTTAACAGTTTGATCATCTTCGCTCTGTGAGGTGAATCCAAGAACGTGAGCAGCTAACCCACCAAACGGATAAAATCGATCATCGGCAGTATCGATATACACACCCTTAACATGAGCGTCCGAAATCATTTGCGCCTGCTCAGTAGTAGCTCGCTGGACTAAGCGCTCATACAAATCGTTAGGTTTACTAAGAATCTTCGTGAGTTGATCAACTGGGATATTAACGATCGGACTCAAAATACCACTCGCCTCTTGCGCATCAACAATCTCCTTAGGAACCGCATAAATAACCGAAGCTTCATGATTAATGGCTACTGGAATTTGACTCCCATTTTTATCAGTAAAATAAATTGTGCCACGCGCCGGCTCTAAAAACCCAGCGCTAATATTCTGCGCGCTGACCCGTTGAGTATAATACGCACCCTTTTCAATCTGCAGATTGTAAACGTTAAATCCAATGAAAAGAAATGCGAGCGTAAAAACGCCAATAAGAAGTGGTAAGCGAAGTCTCATCTGAAAAATTAACGATAGTCAAAAGCGGTTTGAGCGTTTGCAGAAGCAGCAGAAACAGTTAAAGACAAGTAGCTTGGCTTGGTTTCCTTTACGAGCCCAAGACGTGAAGCAACAGAGACAAGTTGCTTAGAATCGAGAAGTCCGTACACCTCATTCTTCAGGTTGGCATTTTGCACCTTCAATTTTTCAAAAGCCCCCGTCGTTTCAACGACGTGACGACGCAAAAGCACCGTGTTGTTGTACGCGTACACACTCACGAGCGCAACAGCGATAATACCAGCAACGATAAGACGCAATACGCAAGCGGCCTGACGATCTCGATTTGGTTGTGCGATAGTCATAGATTAATTCACGATTACAGCGCGAAGCTTTGCAGAACGAGCTCGCGGATTGCTTACTAACTCTGCTTCAGTAGCCGTAATCGGCTTTTTTGTAATAAGAGAGAACTGTTCGACCTTTGACGCTGACTGATCACTCCCCTCTGATTCCTCCCCAGGAATATGAGCCGGAAGAGACTGATCAAGGAACACACCATCTTTGAAATAATGCTTTACTATTCTGTCTTCAAGAGAATGAAACGTAATAACTGCGACGCGCCCACCAGGTTTCACGATTTGCGGAAGCGAAACAAGAAGCTCTTTGAGCTGCTCAAGCTCACGGTTAACGTAAATGCGTAGCGCCTGAAACGTACGAGTGGCTGGATGAATCCTTCCATGCTCATACCCTTTCGGCAGCACCTCTTTAATAACACGTGCGAGCTGACCACTAGTCGTTATTGGATTTTGCTTTTGCACAGCATCAATCGCTTTGGCGATTTTATATGCATAACGCTCATCACCATACTCAGTGATAATCCTTGTCAGCTCCTCAACGGAAAGCGTTGGCAGTACATCGCGGAGCGGAGTTACCGCATCGTCATACGTCATGATAAGTGGCTCATCACGCATGAAGCTAAACCCCCTACCAACAAACGCTCCATCGATCTGCTCTGATGAAAAACCAAGATCAACCAAAAGCGCATCCGCCTTAGGAAGTGACTCTCGCACGAGAAGCTGCGATAGATTTGCATAAGAGGTTGAAAAGACTTGCGCATACTTCAACGCACCAGCAAACTGATCGCGCTTACTGCTAAACTCATTCACCGCCCGCTGATCTCGATCAACACCAAGGAACATACCGTTGGGCACAATACGCTCGATAAGCGCCCGTGCGTGCCCACCCGCGCCAAGAGTTCCATCGATAACAAAATCTCCTGGAGCAACCTTGAGTACATCGATCACCTCTTGTAAAAGAACTGGTATATGCATACAAAAACCTATCGTTAGTTAATTAACATGGTTAATTGGTGTGTTAGGTAATCAACGTGCTGCTAATTAACTAATTCACCAATCAACCGATTAAAGACCCAACCCCTCCAACTTCTCCGCGATCTCATCAGAAGAAGCTTCGGTCTTAGCCTTATACTCTTCCCACTTTTTCTCATCCCAGACCTCCAATCGATCATAGAGTCCGGCAACAACTGTTTGCTTTGAAAGACCAGCATACGAACGTAAATAATCCGGGATCAGAACACGACCCTGACTATCAAGCTCAACATCAACCGCCGCCGCCAACATCAAACGCTGAAACGCACGGTTGTCAGACTTAGTCATTGGTAACGCGCGAATCTTCCCAGCAAACTCCTGCCAGGCCGATGCGGTATAGATATACAAACAGTGATCAACCCCACGAGTAATCACCGCCGCACTGTGAAGCGCAGAACGACACTTCACCGGGTTGGACAGTGTGGGTGGGTTCGCTGGTTGGTG
>CAZFZO010000002.1:0-20247 GCA_964523595.1 uncultured Candidatus Saccharibacteria bacterium
TAGTAGCGGTATTAACGATACCAAGATTGCTGAAGAGGCTCGTCGCCAGGGCATGATTACGCTTCGCCAAGACGGCATTATGAAGGCGCTTGATGGCATTTTAACCATCGAAGACGTTATTCGTGAAACTGAAGAGTTTTAATCAGTGATATACTTAAGAATAAGCTATGGAAAACTACAAACAAAAGTTAAGCGACTTACTGATTACAACCGCCCGACAAGGTGCTTCTGACTTACACATCGCTGTTGGTCGCCGCCCGACACTCCGCCTCGACGGTATTCTTGTTCCATTGCAGCAAGAGGAGATTATCACTCCAGAGGTTGCCGAAGGGTTAGTCTCAGCCCTCCTTACTCCTCAGCAAAAGGAAACGTTTCTACACAATCGCGAGATTGATTTTTCGTTTTCCCACGGTGACGATGCCCGTTTTCGTGCTAACGCATTTTTTCAGCGCGGGTATATGGCCGCCGCATTGCGTTTAATTCCAGCGCAGATTAAAACAATTGAAGAGCTTGGGCTCCCACCAGTCTTGCACGATTTTGCAAAGATCTCACAAGGATTTATTTTGTGCGTCGGTCCAGCTGGTCAAGGAAAATCAACCACACTCGCCGCAGTTCTCGATGAAATCAACCACACTCGCACCGAACACATTATTACCATCGAAGATCCGATTGAGTACTTATTTAGCCAAGACCGATCGATTATCTCGCAACGTGAAGTCGGAGGGGATACCTCAAACTTTAACCAAGCACTCAAATCTGTATTGCGCCAAGACCCAGACGTCATCATGGTTGGTGAAATGCGCGACCCAGAATCAATCTCAACTGCAATGACTGCAGCTGAAACTGGTCACTTGGTGTTTTCAACACTCCACACAAACTCTGCGAGTCAGACGATCGATCGTATTATTGATAGCTTCCCAGAGGGTCAACAGGGGCAGGTTACGAGCCAGCTCGCCGCTACGCTGGTCGCAATCGTTTCGCAGCGCCTCGTTCCAAAGATTAGCGGTGGCCGTATCCCTGTTTGCGAAATTATGATCGTAAATTCGGCTATTCGTAACTTAATTCGCGAGCGCAAGGCGTATCAGATCGACCTTGTTATCGAAACGAACCTCCAAGAGGGTATGATGACGCTTAATCGTCGCCTGGCTACTCTGGTTAAGCAGAAGCAAATTAGTCTTGAAAACGCCGAGCTTTACTCAATCAATCCTTCTGAACTACGTATCTTACTCGAGAGAATTTAATCACGAAAATGAAGTACCATTACAGCGCACGCACAAAAGGTGGAGAGCTCCAAGTTGGGTATGTTGAAGCGGTTAACCGAAACGCCGCTTTTAACATTCTCAATAGTCACGATCTCTACATCTTAAGTATCGAAGAGGTGAACTCGCCTAAGCTATTTAGCGCGATTACGAGCTTTTTCAATCGCGTAAAACGCCAAGACTTAATGGTATTTACCCGTCAGTTCGCAACACTCCTTGAGGCGAAGATTCCAATGACGGACTCGCTCAAAAACCTCTACGCCCAAACAAAAAATATCTATCTGAAAGAAGTTATTTACGAAGTTTCGCAGGATATTGGCGGTGGTCTTTCGCTCTCGCAGGCGCTCGAGCGTCACACAAATATCTTTTCCGAGTTTTACGTAAACTTAATTCGTTCGGCAGAGGTTACTGGACGTGTCGAAGAGGTGATGGGATTTTTAGCAGACTTCTTAGAAAAAGAGTTAAGCCTCATCGGCCGTGTTCGTAACGCACTCATATATCCAGTTTTCGTTATCGGACTCTTCATCGTCGTCGCCGGCGTGCTTGTTGGCTTTGTGTTCCCGCAACTCGCTCCAATTTTTGAAGAATCAAATGTGCCACTGCCAGTTATTACAAAGATATTATTAGCCGCCGGTAAGTTTGTCGCTTCCTGGTGGGTAGTAATCGTCGTCGCGCTCATCGCCGTAACTATTTTACTTATCGATTATTTCAAGAGTGAGGAAGGTAAGGCGGTCTTCAACCAAATCGGCTTCAAGATTCCAGTTATCGGAAACTTGCTGAAAAAAGTATTTATCGCTCGCTTTTCGGAGTCAATCAGCGTTCTTATTAAAGGAGGCATTCCAATTGCCGAAGCTATTGAAATTAGCGGTGGTGCGGTTGGTAGTCCGGTCTACGCCGAGGCGCTCCGTGCTTCAGCTGATCAAATACGCGCAGGAGAGCTGCTTTCAGTGGCTCTTTCACGCGATCTATCGTACTTCCCGCCAATGGTAGGCCAGATGGTCTCAGTAGGTGAGAAAACCGGTAAGCTCGAAGAAATGTTTGATCGCATCGCTCGTATGTACTCGCGCGAAATTGATAGTGTGGTTAATAACCTCGTAGAGTTAATTCAGCCAATTCTTATGGTGGTCATGGGAGCGCTTGTCGGGCTACTTTTTGCCTCAATCCTTATTCCGATTTACAACCTTGCTCAAGCGTTTTAAACGTCGTGATATAATAAAACAATAGGAAAGATCATTAATCCATAAGCGAATATGAATAAAAAAGGAGGATTTACCCTTATCGAAATCTTAATCGTCGTCGGTATCATCGGTCTTTTGGCATCAGTTGTCTTATCTGGTCTTGGTTCAGTTCGTGGTCGCGGACGCGATGCACGTCGAGCAGCTGACTTGCGTCAGGTTCAGCAGGGACTCGAGCTCTATTACGCTCGTTGCCAGCGCTATCCAGGTGCGGCTGATTGTGGTGCCGGAGACCCAAGCGATTGGGCTGGTCTCAAGGAGTCGCTCTCAAATTCTGGTCTTGGAGTCACGAGCTTAAGCTCTGATCCGCTCTACGCCGACGACTCATCACGTAACTACCGCTACGCGGTAAGCCAGTCTGGTCAGAGTTACATTCTTGCCGCAACACTTGAAGACGAAAATAGCCCACTCCTTAAAGACTCATACGCCGGTGGAGGCGAGTCAGACTACAACGGAGCATCAATTGATTGCACTGCACGACTTACCTACTGCATTAAGTTTTAGGTTTTAGTAAGCTGCCTAACCCCTGATATGTATACGTTTGTCGTTCTCTTTGTGGGCGGTTTGATTATAGGTAGCTTTTTGAATGTATTAGCGTTGCGCTATAAGCCCGAGCAGGCGCTTTTAGACGTCCAACAAATCGGTGGCAGATCGATGTGTATGACCTGCAAAAAAAGCTTACGGTGGTATGAACTCGTACCACTGTTTAGTTTTATTGTTCAGGGAGCGAAGTGTCGCCACTGTCGTCACGCGATTTCGTGGCAATATCCAGTCGTAGAGTTTTTAACGGGCTTTTTAACTGCATCAGTGAGTATTTTTTTCTACAACTACTACAACATTCAGCAAGTATTAGTTACCGGTAGTCCGGTATGGCCATTCTATGCGTTTATAGGTGCATGGCTGCTGGTTACCTATGCGTTTATCGTTACTTCGATTATCGATATTCGCTACACGATTTTGCCAGATCAAATAACGATTTTTATCGCTATTTTTGCTGCACTTACCGTAATCCTCAAAGCCTCTTTCCCCGCAATTTTTTTGTATGGCGGTTCGTTCGCTGGGCCATACAGTACCGCACTTGGTCATTTCGCTAACCCATTTATGAGTTCGTTAGTAGCAGCTATTATCGGCTTCGGACTATTTGCTCTCATCATCACAGCAACAAAAGGGCGGGGTATGGGTATGGGAGATCTAAAAATCGCGATCCCAATCGGGTTACTAGTTGGCTACCCGGACGTACTCCTAAGTTTAGGATTCGCATTTATCGTTGGCTCTCTATTTGCGATCAGCCTACTCTTTTTTGGTCTTAAAAAAATGAAAGACGGCGTTCCGTTTGGACCATTTCTCGCAGTCGGAATGTACTTAGCACTTTTTTACGGCGAAACATTTTTACGCTGGTACTTCAGCCTTATTTAATACAATGAAAAAAATTAATCGACAAAGTGGCTTTACATTAACCGAGATGCTCGTTACTGTCGCAATCGTCGCGTTATTGAGCTCGCTGTTGTTGGTATATACGCAAACGGGTAATAAACAAATCGCACTCTATAAAGACCAGGCGAAGTTTGTCGGTGATGTACTCCGCGCCCGCAGTATGACGCTCCAGCGTATACAATCTGAAGATGAGCAAGTTTGCGGCTATGGCATCTCGTTTACCGACGAGCGACACTACTTCCTCTATAAAGACGCGATAAGTAGCGGCACGAAGTGTTCGGATTCGACAACGGACCGAAAATACACCTCCGAAGCAGAAAAGTTAGAAGAGTTTGAGCTTTCTCCGGGTGTTGAGTTTACGAGTAAAGGTGCGGCAGATATTTTATTCACTCCGCCCGATCCGCGGGTGTATCTCGATAGTCAGCGCGCGACCAGCGATGCAACATTCGAACTTGGCGCAACAACCGACAATCGCGTATCAGTTATTATCAACTCAGCAGGACAGGTAACTACGCAGTAGTTCGCGCTATACTTATACATAATGAAGTTCTCTGCTCAAATTACTAAACAAAAAGCTACGCAGGGTCAGATGCTTATCGAAGCAATGATCGCTATAACAATTTTGATTGTGGCGATTTTTAGTATCTTCAATCTTATAGCTCGAGCAATAAGTTTAAATCGGGTCGTCTCAGAGCAGTACGCCGCGACGTATCTTGCCAGCGAGGGAATCGAGGTAGTGAAAAATCTAATTGATCAGAATATTCAGCAATGCGCAGCTTGGAATCAGGACATTACCGATGGTGCGCACGAGGTGCAGTATGATAGCGCCTCGCTTAGCGGTGTTTCAGGCGAACCATTGAAGTTTGATGTAAATACCGGCCTGTATAGCTATCAATCAGGAGAAGCGACCCCATACTACCGAACTGTTGCGATCTCAACATCGGGCGATCAAAATCAGGAAATTCAGGTAGTCTCTTCGGTCCGATGGAAGGGGCGTAGTGGTTCAGATACGCAAATCGATGTCGAAGATCACTTATACAACTGGCGACCGGCACCAGCTGCGTGCAGCAACTAAGAATTATGAAAATCAATCTTCGCGCCAATAAAGGATTTACGGTCGTCGAGCTACTCGTTTCTATAACGGTATTTTCGGTTATCATCGCAATCGCGAGCACGAGCTTTGTGCGCGCACTACGTAGTCAGCGTGCGATTGTTTCGCTTATTGCCATTAACGACAACGCGAGCTTAACGCTTGAGCAAATGGCGCGTGAAATTCGAACCGGTACAGATTTTCAGTCAGTTGATTCAGAGTCGCTAGAGTTTACGAGCGCTCGGGGTCAGGCGATCGCATATCAACTTAATGATGGAAAAATTGAGCGCCGCGAAGACAACGGTCTCTTTTTGCCAATTACTGCGACTAATGTAAATGTCGATCGTCTAGGTTTTCGCGTAGTTAAGCAGGATGAGGGAAGTACGCTTGAAATTCCACGTATCACCATCGTTATGCGGGTTGGTTCAAAAGCTCGCGATGTTGATCAAGTATTTACTAATTTACAGACTACGGTTGCGCCGCTCGTGCTTAACCAATAAGTATGAAAAACTCACAACGCGGACAAGTAATGCTCATCACAACACTCGTACTCTCGGGTGTGGTTTTAGCTTCGATTACCGTCGCCGGCGTATTGATGCTTTATCAGATTCGCCAAGCGGGAAATGCCGCTCAATCAGCTAAAGCTATCTATGCTGCTGACACTGGCATTAACTACCGCCTGTATCAATTACTCCAAAACGATTGCAATCACCCCGCGCCAGCTTTCGTAGACGCGACGCAGTCCGAGTCTGCTATCTCGCTCGAAACTGCCACCAATCCAGCTGATCCAAAAGATGTACTAATCAATAGTAATGGCACAGCCGGCAAGACATTCCGTTCGTTTATCTTAAATATTGGCGCATATACAGACACGATTCCGTGTCAGCAATAAAAATCCCGCAACCGGTTAGGCTGCGGGTGGGGCGAGGCGCTTACCTCTATGAATGCATTACGCGAGTGACCATGAGGACGCGGTAAGGCTCAGCAGGATTGTTTTCTGCGTTATTCGCATGTTCGCTAACGCAGAACTCCTCTCCGCCAACCTCTAGGCATTGGAGGCGCTGCTTAAGTGCATCCGTGAAGACAGTAAATGCCGCTACATTGTCGTCAGAGGTCAGTTGAACTCCCGGGCAACCACAGCGCAAAAAGTTGGCGACGGTCGCAGCATCAAGGCCCATGCCGAGGTCCATGACCGGTACGCCGTCAATGACCATCGTCAGGTCACCCTGAACGATCAGCTTCTGTTGCAACCGGAGAGACGGGGCGGGGGAATCCATAGAAAGAGCGTCCTTGAAAAGAGGTGGGTCCGAACAGACTAAAATTACAATATATAGAAGTAATTGTCAATATTTTCACTCGAAAAGAGGGGAGAAGTAGGGTAAAATAGACTTATGGATAAAGCCGCGGCTAAAGAGCGCATAGCTAAACTTAAAGAGCTCATAAATCACCACCGCTATCAGTATCACGTCCTAGATAAGCAAGAGATATCTGACGCAGCTCTCGACTCCCTAAAAAAGGAGTTATTTGATTTAGAGCAGCAGTTTCCAGAGCTTATCACTCCAGATAGTCCAACGCAGCGAGTCGGCGGGCAGCCACTTAAAGAGTTTGTAAAGGTGCGCCACGAGACGCGGATGATCTCGCTCAATGACGCGTTTAGCGAACAAGATATGCGCGACTGGTATGAGCGCCTCTTGAATCATCTTGAGTCGATAAGGTATCAACTATCAACGCCAAACCTCTCCTTTTATGCCGATTTAAAAATGGATGGTCTCGCTGTTGAGTTGGTATATGAGAACGGCGTCCTAATCCAAGGCTCAACGCGTGGAGATGGTGAGTTTGGCGAGGATATTACGCAAAATCTTAAAACAATCGACTCGATCCCATTAAAACTGCAACCAATCAGTTCTCAGCTATCGTCAAAAATTATCGTACGGGGCGAGGCGTTTTTAACTACCAAGGAGTTTGAGCGTATCAATAAGGAGCAAGAGAAAAAAGGCGAAAAACCATACGCCAATCCACGTAACCTTGTTGCAGGCTCTATTCGTCAGCTCGACCCAAAGGTTGCAGCGAGTCGTAAGCTCGACTTTCACGCGTACTTTTTACGAGCAAGCGACATACAGTACAAAACTAAAGAAGGCGAGTACCAAGCACTTCGCCAATTAGGGTTTAAAACTGCCGCCGAAGGTAAGTTGGTAAATACGCTCGAGGAAGTGTTTGCATTTCATCAGCAGATCAATAAAAAGCGCTCCAAGATTCCATATCAAATCGACGGCATCGTAGTAAGTATCAATGACAACATATTAGCCGAAGCTGCTGGGGTAATCGGTAAGACTCCGCGCGCCGCGATCGCGTATAAGTTTCCAGCGGAGGAAAAGACTACGATTGTCGAAGATATTATGGTTCAAGTTGGCCGAACCGGCGCCCTAACACCAGTTGCGGTCCTCACGCCAGTCGAAGTTGGTGGGGTTATTGTAAAGCACTCAACGCTCCATAATGCGGACGAGATTGAGCGATTAGGCCTTAAAATTGGCGATACGGTTGTGGTCAGTCGCGCTGGAGATGTTATTCCAAAAATCATTAAAGTCTTTCCCGAGCTCCGTCCAAAAAATGCACGTACATTTGTGATGCCCGAAGTATGCCCGTATGACGGCTCAAAGGTAGTTCGCGACGGAGTTATCTATCGCTGTCCAAATCCGCAGTGCGGAGCGCGGCACCGCGAGCAACTCTATCACTTTGTTGGCCGAGGCGCGTTTAATATCGAAGGCCTAGGACCGAAAATCATCGACCGCTTATTAGACGAGGGGCTTATCGATGACGCTGCTGATATATTTGATCTTGAAGCAAAGGAAGTCGAAGTCCTAGAGCGTTTTGGTGCGAAATCTGCACAAAATCTCGTACAAGAAATCGCGAGCAAGAAAACAATCTCACTCGCTAAGTTTATTTATAGTCTCGGTATCGTTCATGTTGGCGAGGAGACGGCGCTACTTTTAGCTAAGACATTTTCAGCTCATTCGATCGATGAGTTCATGCAAAAAGGGAAACAGATCACCCTCGAGCAACTTCAAGAGATTCCCGATATCGGCCCAAAGGTTTCGCAAAGTATTTATGACTGGTTTGAGGAGAAGCGCAATCTTGCGCTCCTCGAAAAGCTCTCACTGGCGGGTATTACGATCGAAACAGTACAGGTAGGTATGAAAAGCTCTAAGCTCGCAGGTCTCTCATTTGTACTTACTGGCACGCTTACTTCAATGAGTAGGGATGAGGCGAAACAAAAAATCCGTGACTTAGGTGGAGACATCTCTGAATCAGTTTCTAAAAAAACGAGCTATGTTGTTGCCGGCGAAGCGGCAGGTTCAAAGAAAGATAAAGCAGAGCAACTCGGCGTAAAGATTCTAGACGAAAAAGCCTTTTTAGATTTTATAAAATAAAAAGGGGGCGCCTCGAGCTGGATGATCCAGCCTTCAGCGCCCCACAACCACTCTTATCCCAGTTAAGGGTGCCCAGGAGTGGGAGGGCCTTCGGAGGTTGCGGGCGGGTGTTCAGTAAGGGGCCGTCATGTCTCACCTCGCCACTGAAATGCAGTGCGACACCCGAGCCCGTTAGGCCCTTGGCTCACTGCGACTTATCTGCCCCGCAACGATAGAAATATATTAGCATAAGTTTTTTCTTTGTCAATAATATAGAAAAATAACAAAAGATAGGTATACTAGAGCAATATGGCTTCAATTGATAAAAACGAACTCGAGCGCTTAGCAAACCTCGCTCGTCTTGAGCTTAATCCAAGCGAGGAAGAAAAGTTCATAAAAGACTTTTCTAAAATCCTCGATCATTTTAACGAGCTCTCCGAACTACCAGCTCGCCCAATAAGCAACACCCGTCCAAGACGAGTGGTTTTGCGTGAAGATACTGATACGCAACCAAATCACTTCAATAACCAGGAGGCGGTTGTTGCAGAATTTCCAGAGAAAGAAGGAAGGTTATTAAAGATTCCACCAATTTTTGAATAGTATGGATATTAAAAATCTTTCAATAAAGAAGATTCACGATGGCTTAGTCGCAAAGTCATTTACCGCGACCGAGGTAACTCAGGCGTATTTGCAAGAGATAGCTACAAAAGATGGCGATATTCATGCCTACCTTGCGCACAACGATCAAGCTGCTCTTAATCAGGCTAAAAAGGTTGATGAGCTTATCGCGAGTGGCGCGACTATTTCACCGCTCGCTGGCGTACCAATCGCCATCAAAGACAATATTCTAATCACCGGCGAAAAGGCGACCGCATCATCAAAAATGTTGGAAAATCACACTGCGGTCTACGACGCGTTTGTAATTAAGCGACTCAAGGAAGAAAATGCAGTGTTTATTGGCAAGACGAACCTCGATGAGTTCGCGATGGGTAGCTCGACTGAAAACTCAGCATTTGGCCCAACTAAGAACCCGCACGATCTATCTCGCGTTCCCGGCGGAAGCTCGGGTGGTAGTGCCGCAGCAGTAGCCGCTGATATGGCGACCGCAAGCCTTGGTTCAGATACCGGAGGTTCTATTCGCCAACCAGCAGCCTTTTGTGGCGTCGTTGGATTAAAGCCGACCTACGGCTCAACCTCCCGCTCGGGACTAATTGCGCTCTCCTCAAGTCTCGACCAAATCGGCCCATTTACGAAAACTGTAGAGGACGCAGCTATCGTATTTAACGCGCTAAAAGGCAAGGACGCGTATGACAATACGACTATTGATACGCAATATGGAGCCGACTTGCTCACTCCAGACTATGAAAAGCTAAAGGGGATGACTCTTGGTTTACCAAAAGAGTACTTCATCGATGGTATCGAGCCAGCAGTTCGCCAGGCGATTGATGAGGTGATTAAAACGTATGAAAAATTAGGAGTAAAGTTTAAGCAAATTAGCCTTCCACACACTAAGTACGCACTTTCCTGTTATTACATTATTCAACCAGCTGAAGCGAGTTCCAACCTCTCGCGTTTTGATGGTATTCGGTACGCTAACGTCGCTGGTGTCGAGCGCAGCCAGCACAATCTCGCCGGACTTTACAAGAGTTCAAAGAGTCTCGGCTTTGGTCCAGAGACCAAGCGCCGCATTATGCTCGGCACATTCGTACTCTCATCTGGCTACTACGACGCGTACTACAAAAAAGCGCTCGAGGTAAAAGAATATATCACCGAAGATTTCATGAACGCATTCAAAGAGGTGGACGCGATCCTTACGCCAGTTACCCCAACTGTTCCGTTTAAAATCGGAGAGAAGGCGAGCGACCCGCTCTCGATGTATCTTTCGGATATTTTTACTATTCCTGCCAACCTTGCGGGTATTCCAGCCATTTCAATTCCAGCTCGTGTTCCAGCGGGTAGTTTGCCAATCGGATTTCAACTCATGGGTAAGCCATGGAGAGAAGCGGACATTCTTGGTCTTGGCCGCCTGTACGAAAACTCATAGCTTTTCGTAAAACTAAGTTATCCACAGCCCTGCCTTGGGGCTATTGACATATTTTCGCAGGGGAGTACTATAGCTTCTACGACGGCAGCGATGCAGTCGTGGCAAGAGTAGCTGGAAGCGACCCTCAGAAGCCTCCTCCAGCCCGCTTGGTTTGGTAGAAAGTCTAGGAAACGTTTAAAGGAACACGCGGAAGCGACTCGAAAGGGTTGCAACTGTAGCCTCCAATGAACGGCAAAATTCGTGCTGATCGGCACGGAGACAGATATGCGAATGGTTATCCGGTTTTAAAAACCAGAACCAGAAGCTACCCCCTAAGACTGATTGGGACCTCCGGTCCCGATGAAGGAGTTAAGACTTCGCGTCTGCCTGGGCAGGTAAAAAATGTCCAGATGCAAGCAGCCGCGTACCCCTGCTTCTAGTAGGTGCGTACTCCCCGTCAACCAGGGAGCATCTCGAGGGAAACGCTGCAAGGCGTTACCGAAAGTGCCGACACTGACGAGGAAAGTCTAGTCTATGTATCCCGGCAAAGCAGAAAGTCCAATTGAAAGCCTCACGGCTAACGAAAAGGGCGAGTAACCAATGCCGATACCCGTAGACTGAGAGTACCGAACCGGTGCGCAAGTGCCGATAAGGGAAGTCGCGCGACGCGAAAACGTGCGACCAACAAAAAAACTCCAATTCTAAGCAAACGCTGGTGATAGTCATGACTCACCTGCGCAAGCACCTGACTGCTACGGCCGTTCGCACCGTCCCGGCCCTTCGTCCAATCCGCAAGGAAAAGACGAGGGGCCCTTTTATTTTCGTTGACAGGCAAATAAACCCGAACTATGATCTAGTGGTCGAGTAGGAAGGAAGAAAGACGAAGTCGATTTCAGCGTGATATCGCGCTGGATAAGCCAAAACCTCGAGCAATCGGGGGAGTAAAAGGACTAGTCAGCGGCGTCATAGTCGCGAGGAGTTACAAAGGGGATTCCGAAAGGGCCCTCTCCTCGGATGAAGTCCTGAGTAGCCAAAAAGGCAGTCGACGGCCCAATGGCGAAATCTGCTGAAGGGTATCTAAGTTGAACCGGGGGCAACTCCGGAAACGATAAAATCTCATCAGCAAAGGCTAAACCTTCTCGCTCTACTCTCGCCCTCGTGTCTCCGGACCCGAGGGCGTTTTTATTTCTACATTGTGGGGGTGTTGCAGAGTGAAGTCGCAGTTCTTTAGTAACTCACGGACCCGCTTGGCGGGGAGTGAGTAAGGTAATCTTGTCTTTTGTTTTGAGGGGGTGTGACGGAGCGAGAACTTAGTTTAAAAGTAGCTCTCGGAGCGTGGCTGACGCGAGAGCGCAAGAGGTGTTTTTAGCGAAAAACAACCTGTGTTACTTTTAAACCAAGTTTGAGCAATGTGTTGCGGGGGAGGGATTCGAACCGCCGACCTTCTGGTTATGAGCCAGACGAGCTACCACTGCTCTACCCCGCGATATGTACCTCCCATTGGAGGAAACGTTGGTTCATTATATAATTGTTTAGAGATATGGTCAAATCACCTAAAAACATACACAACATCGCAATTCTTGGCTTTAGCAAAGAGGGTAAGGCGGCATTACAATACCTCCAAAACTCACCGCATTACAAAGGTGCACATATTACAATTTGTGATAAAAATCTCAACCTTAAGCCGATTAAGGGTAAAAATATCTCATATCAACTCGGAGAAGGATATTTAAATAATCTTGAAAGTTTTACACAGATCGTGCGCTCACCAGGAATCTGGTATCTTACGCCGCAAATTCAAAAAGCTAAGGAGCACGGGGTAATAATCACGAGCGCAACGCAATTATTTTTTGACGCGCTCAAAGAACTAAAAAAACGTCCACTCATAATCGGTATAACCGGAACAAAAGGCAAAGGTACCGTTTCTACGCTTATATACGAAATGCTAAAAGCGGGAAAGAAAAAAGTTCTCATCGCTGGAAATATCGGCAAGCCAGCCATCGAAGTTATTAAGCAGGCTAAAAAAGCAGATGCGGTCGTACTCGAGCTCTCGAGTTTTCAACTCCAAGATATTCGGACCTCTCCCGACGTCGCTGTAGTTCTTTCAATCTCGCCCGACCACCAAGACGTCCACGAGGATATGAATGAGTACGTACAGGCAAAAGCAGGTATCACGCGCAATCAAGGGAGTGAACAAGCAGTTTTTTACGTAACCGGAAATGAGTTAACTGCTCAAATCGCAAAACAATCAAAAGGAAGTCAGTTTCCGATCGAAGGGAAGAGTTTTGATTTATTTACTGAACAAGATTTAAAGATTATTGGTTCACACTCGTATGGTAACGCCATTATGGCAGCGAATGTCGCTCGGTATCTCGGCATTTCAGACAAGGCGATTACCAAGGCTGCAACTTCATTTGTCGGGCTTCCACATCGCTTGCAGTTGGTTAAAACAATAAAAAATAAAGCCACTAAAGCTTCTTCAATCTATTTCTACAACGACTCACTAAGCACGAACCCGTCAACAGCCAGCGCGGCCGTCAAAGCCCTGCATATTCCAATTATATTAATCGCGGGCGGTAAGGACGCGCAGTTTGACTATAAGCCACTTGCACATGCAATTAATGAGAGTACAGTTCGCAGCGTCGTTTTATACGGCGAAAACAAGCATAAAATTGCAGAAGCGCTACGAACAACAAAAATCACTCCAGAAATAGTAAGTACACTCGCTGATGCGGTCACGCTCGCCTATGAACGTGCTGGGTATCACTCTAATGCCGAGCAGTCATCAGTAGCCGTTATACTCTCGCCAGCCTCAAAAAGCTTTGATATGTTCAAGGACTACGAAGATCGCGGCAATCAGTTCACCTCATTTGTTAAAAAGTTAAAATAAAACCCGCACCACTTTTTCCGTGCGCTTTTATATTTAAATAGTAAGGCCAGATAGTATCATTTAGACCACTAGGAAAACAGTTAGTAAAAGTGGTGCGGGATAAAAAAGCCGGACACTCCACGAGGGAAATGTCCGGCACGAGTTACGCGATCCAGATGAAAACGCCGTTGCGTCCGGCGGTCTTTTCGCACTGGCCGGGGACAGGCTTCCCATCCCAGACGTGTGACCAGAACTTGCCCGGACCACCCGACTCCCGACCCGCACACGCCGTGCAGACGGTGTTAGTGAGAAGCTCATTCTGAAAGCCGCCTGTTCCAGCGAAAGCCTGCTCGAGGTGCATCATCGCGAGCCGGAAGAGGTCGACAGAGGGGCTTCCCATGCGCGGACCGCGCGTTGCCTGTCGAATCACATCCGTCGGCACGTTTCGGCGAATGTCGGGGTCGCTCAGTGAACTTTCCTGACCAAAGCAGCACGGACCAGCACCGAAGCCGAGCAAGATCTGGTCGATCACTGCCGGATCCGGAAAGTAGTCGTGCAGCGCTCTAAGGATGATGCTCTCGCCGCTAGATCCAATCAAGCAGCGAAACGCACAGTGCAGAACAAGGAGTTGTTCGCCCGAGCGCACCGCGAAAATCGGACAATCGGCATTGGCAATGAAGATCGCCGAGCCTCTTCCGGTGATGAATGCGCCATCAACCGGATTCTTGGTTTCGGCAAACCAGCTTACGGTAGTGGGGGAGATGAAGTCCTCCGGCCCAGCGATGTTCGTAGTACTTCCATCGATTCGCGTGAAAAGAACCCTCCGAACTCCCTGGGGGAGCTGCCTACTCACCACCCCAACGAGTTCTTTACGACTCGGGTAGTGAATGGGTCTGAAGTCGACCGGCTTACCGACGATTACGCCACACAGCTTGGGCACGTGAACCTCCGTATATCAGTAGTAACGCCGAAGATATAATAAAACGATTTATACCTCTTGGCAAGTTAGTTGAAAAAATGCTAAGGTTTTAGTAGTATATTGTGTACCTGCAAAGAGCAGGGAACTGTATTTCGTTTGGCCGTGAAAGAAGTCTAGGTAGTATTATCTGCTTATGACATTTTGTTAGTGTATGAGTCTTTGGCTTAGGGCGAGGCGTAAGAGTAAGGCGCCAAGAAATACAGCAAAGAAGTCTAGGTAGTATTATCTGCTTATGATATTTTGTTAGTGCGCGGAGCAAGAATGCAGCTGTATATAAAGCGAAGCATACTGCGCATTCGCAGCGACAAAGCAATGGCAAAATATAATTGCAGAGAATTTTGCGGGCGTAGCTCAGCTGGTTAGAGCGTCCCCCTGTCACGGGGAAGGTCACCGGTTCAAGTCCGGCCGCCCGCGCATCACAAAAAAGCCGCCTTAAACAGGTGGCTTTTTGCAATAGATTGCTCAAAAATACGCCATGCGCTAATCTGCACTTAGCTCATCCAAGAGGAGTATGCCATGCCCCGACTCGAACTTCTGTTTGTGGTCGCGCTCGCACTTTACTCAACGGTCATCTGGACCCACTTCATTCAGCGGAAAAAGGCACCAGAACTGCGTCGCTGGATGCTTTGGACGTTTAGTATCGCCCTGGCACTCGATGTCAGTGCAACTATTTTCGTCTGTAGTCTCAACTCCAAAGGCTGGACGTGGGACCTTCATTCGACCACCGGACTCGCTTCAGTGCTCATTATGGCGCTTCACTTCGCCTGGGCGCTTGATGCAACGCTGCGAACGCATGGCCGCTGCGCCGAACTCTTCAACCGCTTCTCGCTCGTAGCCTGGGGAGTTTGGCTCATCTCATTCATATCTGGAATCCCACAACACTAGCAGGCTCACGCGCCCCGATCCAAGCACACGCTTCGGCCCGGGGCTTTTATTTACAAAGCGGACAGAAATCGCTATTATCGTATACGTACCGGCTGGGTAGCTCAGTGGTAGAGCAGGGCTTTCATAAGGCCAAGGTCGAGAGTTCGATCCTCTCCCCAGCCACACTTCGACTTATAAAGAAGTAGCTAATACTATGTCACACAAAGAAATCATAATCGATACGCAGGATCAGATTGCCGCACTTAAAGATTTGGAAAAGCGAACTGATGCCGAAGCGCTTCGCGAAAAGCGCTACTTGGCGATGCCAGATCTTTCGCGCACTCCAGAAAGTCCGTTGTATGAAATTGTAGCGCGAGCACGAGCGACAAACGCACTAAAAAATTTAGACAACATTGTTATTCCGGAAGTAGTCCCGGCGAGCATCACGTTCGACTTATTTGATTTTCCTGCCGACCACCCAGCACGCAGCAAGTCCGACACGTACTACGTAAATGATAAAAATATTTTGCGTACGCACGACACGGTGATGTGGTACTACTACCTCAACGACGCTGATGTTAAAAATCGAATCGCAAAAGGTGAGGCGGTCGGAACAACGTGTTACGGAAAAGTGTATCGCAAAGACGAAATTGATAATCGTCACATGAACGTCTTCCATCAATTCGGCGCGTGGTATCTTCAGCCCGACTCGATGGGTGTTATGCCGCTTGATGCACTCCGAAAAGTTTTGTCAGAAATTGTCGAAACATTATTTGGAAAAAATATCGAGTATCGTTTTCTTGATGACACATTCCCGTACACCGACCCATCACTTCAGGTAGAAGTAAAAATTGGTGATCGGTGGATTGAGATTCTCGGCGGTGGTATGCCAAAGAAATCAGTACTCAAAAACTTTGGTCTCGAAGGATACAACGGCTGGGCGTTCGGATTTGGACTTGAGCGACTAGCGATTATCAGCATGGAGCTCCCAGATATCCGCTTACTCTGGTCAACTGACCCACGCGTCGTAAAGCAACTCAAGCTCGGAAATAAATTCAAAGAGGTGAGTAAATATCCGCCAATTACGCGCGACATTTCATTTGTAGTAAGTAAAAAATTTATTCCAAACGACTACTTTGATCTTATTCGCGAGATCGGTGGTGAGCTTGTTGAAGAAGTTTCACTTCTCGATAAATATGAGAATGATAAAAAGTTCGGTGCTGACAAAATGAGCTACACCTACCGCATTATTTACCGTAGCAATGAGCGCACGCTTCTCACTGAAGAAGTTGAACCAATACAAAACAAGGTAATCGAAGAAACCAAGAAGCAATTTAGCGCCGAAGTTCGATAAACCAAGGCCTCGACAAACCTTGAAATATAAGGCCTAATAGACTTTTCCACAACGAGTTGACGCACAGGTCAACTCGTTTCTGTTATACTTATCTCAGAACATTAAACATAGTTGTGTTGCAGTCGCTTCTCGCTTTAAAGAAATTTGAAACTAGGAGCGACTGCAAACCGACGAACAAAAAGTGTCTGAGACAAGTGACTGATCGAGCCTGCCGCTGTGAAGCTGGCATACGAGGCGGACAGCTAGAGCTGCGTGTAGCGCAAGTAATTGAAAGAGAGCGAACTGCCACAACTGCCGATAATAATCCGGCAGAAACACCAACCCTAATCCCGATATCCCTCTGACGGCACCACACCGATCAACACTCATCTTAGAAAACTTCTCGCAAAAAAAGGGGACACCACACGGAGGTCCCCCTTTTCATTTTCAACAAACTTAGTTTATCCAAGACGATCGTTTTTTATAAATATCGAAAGTCCTTTAAACCAAACGGGAATCGCACGACGAAGCGGCATAATCGAAAACAGGTAGTTGAGCTCAACAAGTCCCTTGAGTACCCAACCCCAAAATCCAGAGATGATAACCGAACCTAGTTTCGCAATCGCAAACTTTCCGCCAATCGGAATTACATACGGATAATTTTCTGGCTCGTACGCCTTGATGTTTGCTTTTTCAATTTTTCCTTCCGCAAAAAGAATTTCTTGCATAATGTTGTGAGCCGCAATCGTCGCCTGAACCATCGCCGCACGCGCAGTGCCCGGAACCGGAGTGTTTGTTTTTGGATTAATAAAACAAATCGAATCACCGATTCCATAAATCGAACCATGAAAACGCAAATCGGTGCTTTCAGGGATGCACTGCATATCATGACCAGTCAAAACTTTTCCATTCTGGTCGCGCTTCATACTCGCTGCATAGGCGAGTTGGTTCGCCTTAACTCCACCCGTCCAAACTAAAATATCGAATGGAATAGTTGTTCCACTTTGGAGCGTAAGTTCATTTTTCGAAACTGACGCGATGCGCTCGTTAGTCCGCGTTGCGATACCGAGTTCAGTAAGTCGCTTTTGTGCTCGGACAATAAGACGTGGATCAAAAACACTTAACACGGTCGAAGCACCGTCAATAATTTCAATCGAAGTTGAGCACGTATTTTTAATTTCCGCAGTTGGTCCGCAGAGCCATAGTTTAATCTCACCAGCGAGCTCAACGCCGGTTGATCCACCTCCGCCAATCACAATTCGAAGGGGAGAGTTTTCTCGCTCCATAACTTTCGTAGTCATAACCTCGCGCAGCATCACCGCGTCGTGGAAGGTCTTAAGGGCGAGCGAATTTTCCTTAAGTCCAGGAATATCAAAATAATTCGTCTGTGCGCCAAGGGCGAGTAAAAGATTGCAAAACACGAGCCGCTCGCCAGTCGAGAGGTGCACATCACCATTGGCGACATCGATATTAGTAACCTCCGCCTTAATGAAGCGAATCGGGAGCCAGGCGACTAAACTCGCAACATTAAACGTTACGATCTCTTTTAAATGAAAAAAGTTAGCAGTCTCTTTCGAGGTGGTAGCGATTTCGTAGAGCGTAGGGGTATACGTGTGATACTCATTTTTATCAATAAGAACGACTTCATACTTATCAGCGAGCTTGTACGCCTTAAGATAGCGCCCTAAGCGCAAAGCAGCGCGCAGACCTCCAAATCCAGCTCCCAGTACGACAATTGATTTACGTGCTTCCATAGGTTGATTTCTTTATGGTAAACTACCAAAGACAAATGCGCAAAGTAGCAATCATCATTTACGGGCCTCCGGGCTCGGGAAAGGGCACGCAAGCCAACCTCATATCCTGGAAACGGGATTATTTTCATTTTGACTCGGGACGCTATCTAGAATCAGTCATTAGAGACCCAGCCAATCGCAACAACAAGATGATTCAGCGTGAAAAGCGCCTATTTGATGCTGGTATTCTCATGACTCCATCATGGGTGCTCGGCATGACTACTAAACAAGCAGTAACCGTTGGCAAGTCTGGGGTAAGTATCATCTTTAGCGGTTCACCGCGAACGATGTATGAGGCGTTTGGCGATGAGAAGCGCCAGGGCTTAGTTAAAACCATCGAAGAGTACTATGGAAAGAAAAATACGTACTTCTTCTTTTTAAAGGTACGTCCAGAAACTTCAATTAAGCGCAACTCGGTACGTCGAGTTTGTTCAGTTTGCGCAACAGTCTTTAACCCAACTACGCGTAGCAAACACTGCCCGATTTGCTACGGTATCTTGCGTAAGCGCAGTCTCGACAATCCAAAGGTGATCCGCGACCGTCTTATCGAATATGATAAGCGTACCATGCCAATTTTAGCTGAACTCGAAAAGCGCAAATACCAAGTCTTTAAAATAAACGCCGAGCCACTTCCAGAGTTCGTTTTTAAGCAAATCGAAAAACACCTTCCGTAAATCTATGGCTCTGATTAAATCTCAATCTGAAGTTGAAAAAATCGCCAAAGCTGGCGCGATTTTAGCAATGACGCTTAAGCGCATTAAAGCGGTTGCCAAAGAAGGGGTGATTATTAGTGCGCTTGATGAGCTCGCTCGCTCGCTGATCGAAGACGCCGGTGGTAAGCCAGCATTTTTAAACTACCGACCGGAAGGAGCGACTCGCCCGTATCCAGCGACCCTCTGCGTATCACCAAATGATGTAGTAGTGCACGGCGTACCAAGCAAACGCGTTATTAAAGACGGAGACATCATTAGCTTAGACTGCGGGGTTATCTATGAGGGGTATTATGCAGATGCCGCCATTACGATTCCTATTGGCAATATCTCCAAACAAGACAAGAAGCTTATCGAGGTAACTGAACAAGCGCTTGCGAGAGGTATTAAGGCAGCTAAACCAGGCAATACGCTTGGCGACATTGGATTTGCAATCGGAGATTTTGTTGAGAAAAAAGGATTTTGTGTAGCGCAGGGGTTAACTGGTCACGGAATCGGAACTAAGCTCCACGAAGATCCATCGGTCTTTAACGAAGGACGTCCAGGGAAGGGAATGAAACTTGTTCCGGGGATGGTGCTCGCACTCGAACCAATGGTTATCATCGGTACCGGTGAAGTCGTACAGCTTGCCGATGAAAGCTACGGCTCCGCTAATCGCAAAAACTCCGCCCACTTCGAGCACACGATCGTTATTACGGAAAAAGGAAGCCGAATTTTAACAGAATAAAAAGATCCCCCGGCTACCTTGCGGCAACCAGGGGAAAAGCACTCTTTGTACGCTCCGACGAGGAACTCCCTCGTATATTCGCAGTGCGCACGGCAGGAAGAGCACGAGACCTGTTCATCGTCCAATCACTTTGCGTTGACCCGCCAATGACCGCGACGACTAAGCTTTGAAACTTGATCAGCCCGGAGAGGCGCCGATCCGAATCAATTTAGGGTGCTGTGCGATTCACCCAAAGCTCGCCTAGAGCTTATTCACCTATTCCTGGTAAGTGTGTAACGTAGGGCGGTTTCGACACACCCCACCACTTCCAAGACTACGTGTACCCCCGCATCAGCCATTTGGAGGGATTTAGCTCCACCTCTGGAGCATTTCGCCAACCAATCCGGTCGGACCAGTCGGACTCAGGTTGTCACACCCGAGAGCTGCTGAAGATTACCTGGATCAGCGTCAAAAAAACCGTCCGCGGAGTGGGGCTCAGGGCCCTTCACACGGAGGTAAAAGCATTATAGCATATAAAATGCATT
>CAZFZO010000002.1:20257-25150 GCA_964523595.1 uncultured Candidatus Saccharibacteria bacterium
TTTGTCAATAGATACGTTTTCACCCCAAAACCTACTCAACCCGTGATATAATTAAGCAGTATTTCCAAACCTATCAGCCCCTAGATAAAACCTGCTACCTACTCCAATGGCTCGACCATTCTTATCTGTCATTATTCCCGCATACAACGAAGCAAAACGTCTCCCACTGACGCTCATTGATGTTGATCGTCATCTTTCCCAGCAAGATTTTTCGTACGAAATCGTTACCGTAATAAGCAAAGGAGACGATCAAACCGCGCAAATCGTTGAGCGTCTCGCCACTATGATTACAAATTTAAAAGTAATCACGCTTCCTGATAATCGGGGAAGGGGCTACGCGCTACGCACAGGCATGAGTGCAGCAAAAGGAAGCTGGAAGCTCGCAATGGATGCCGATAACTCGGCCAATATTGTTGAGTTTTTAAAAATGCGCCCGTATCTTGCGCCAAGCGGTGACGCGAGTGCGACCGAACGAGATAACGTCTATGATATCGTAATCGGATCACGCTATCTTTCCGGCAGTAGCATGAGTCCAAAGCCGAATAGTGCGCAGCAACTTCGTGCAAGCATCTGGCGCTTCTTCTCAAAAATATTTTTCATTCATAAAATTTCAGACACACAATGCGGATTTAAGTGCTTCTCGGCTTCGGCCGCAGACACCATTTTCCCGCTCGTCCAAGCAAATGGTTGGGCGTTTGATCTTGAGGCACTCATTCTCGCAAAAAAGAAAAAGCTAAAAATTAAAGAAATTCCGATATTTTGGGCGTGTAATAATCAAAAAAGAAACACATTTGCTCGCTCAATAAGCTTTCTTGGCGAGGCGATAGGTGTCTGGTTTAGGCGAATTCTCGGAAATAACAAAAACTAGTCTGTGCATATCGGCACTATGCGAAGAGGGGCGGATGTGATAGGCTAAGCAACAACTTATCATTAGTACTATATATATGGAGCACCACGTAACAGCTGAAAAGCTAGAAGAGTTAAAGGCGGAGCTAGATGTACTGAAAACCACGAAGCGTATGGATGTGGCTGATCGTCTCAAGCGTGCAAAAGAGCTTGGTGATCTCTCGGAAAACTCCGAATATTTTGAAGCCCGTGAAGAGCAGCAATGGGTAGAAACTCGCATTTCTGAAATCGAAGACATCATTAAAAACGCGATCGTGATCACGATGACGCACGGCAAGGGAACGGTGCAGATTGGTGCGACTATCGAAGTCGAAGTAAAAGGCAAGAAATTTAAATACACCATCGTTGGCGCAAAAGAAGCTCGCCCAGAGGCTGGTATGATCTCTAACGAGTCTCCGCTCGGCAAAGCATTTATCGGCAAAAAGGCTGGTGACGAGGTAAAGATTAAGATTCCAGCAGGTGAGGCGACTTACAAAATTCTCAAGATTGAATAACGGTTTTGGTTTGTAGTTTTCTAGCTATAAGCTACAAACTCATAAACGACAACCTACAACTATGCTCGAAGATATCATCAAAGAGCGACTCAAGAAAAAAGATAATTTAACCGAAGCAGGATACGACTCATATCCCGCGTCAGTTAAGCGCACGCATACGATTAGCGAATTACTCGCTGATTGGAAAAAGTACAATAACAAAAAGAAAAAGATAACCCTAGTTGGGCGTATTTTTGCGTTGCGTGGACAGGGTGGCATCTCTTTCCTCGACCTTAAAGACGAAAATGGAGCGATTCAGCTCGTTCTTTCAAAAGACGCAACTAAAAACTTCGAACTCGTTCGCAATAACACGGATATCGGTGACTTTATTGAGGCTACTGGTACCGCTTTTGTAACGAAAAAAGGCGAGAAGAGCTTGCAAGCCATCTCATTCCGTACGATCACTAAATCAATTCGCCCAATTCCTTCGGAGTGGTATGGCATTGCGGACGTTGAGACGCGTCTTCGCAAGCGCTATCTCGACTTAATGCTTCACCCAGAATTGCGCGAAACATTTAAAAAGAAAACAAAGTTCTGGGCGGCTTTTCGTACGTTCCTAATCGAAAACGATTTCTTGGAGGTAGAAACACCGGTACTCGAACAAACTCCGGGAGGCGCTGACGCCGAACCATTTATGACGCATATGAAAGCGCTCGACATTGACCTTTCACTACGCATCTCGCTTGAACTTCCACTCAAGCGTTTACTTGTCGGTGGCTTTGAAAAGGTATTTGAAATCGGCCGTATCTTCCGCAACGAGGGAATTGACGCCGAGCACCTACAAGATTACACCCAGATAGAGTACTACTGGGCGTATCAAGATTATGAAGGTGGTATGAAGTTCATCGAAAAACTCTACAAGTACGTTATTAAGCAGACGATGGGCACGCTTAAAACCAAGCGCGGAGATATCACTATCGACTGGGGAAAGAAATGGGGACGCGTTGATTACTTTGACATCTTTAAAAAAGAAACGGGCATCGATCTGAACACAGCGACCGACGAACAGCTTTATGAGTACGCAAAAAAGCAGGGAATCGATACAACGAAACATATTGGCCGTGGACGTATTACTGATGCGATCTTTAAGAAAATTCGTCATAAGTTAGTCCAGCCATGCTTCTTAATCAACCCACCAGTTGATATCGAGCCACTCGCCAAACGTCTCTCGCCAGGAAGTAACAAAGTTGCCCGTTTTCAGGTAGTAGCCGCAGGCACTGAGCTCGGCAAGGGCTTCTCTGAACTTAACGACCCACAAGACCAACGCGCTCGATTTGAGGAGCAGCAAAGGTTGCGTGAGGCCGGCGATCCAGAGGCGCAACGCCTCGACGAGGACTACCTCGAAGCAATGGAGTACGGTATGCCACCAAACCACGGCTTCGGAATCTCCGAGCGACTTTTCTCTATCCTCGTTGATAAGCCAGTTCGTGAAACCGTATTCTTCCCAATCCTCCGTCCTAAAAAAGATAACTAACATACTTCTATGATCGACATCGAACATCTTCGCGAAAATCCACAGCCATACAAAGACTCGATGAACCTGCGCAATATGAATAGCGCGATTGTCGATGAGTTTTTGGCGATCGATAAACAATGGCGCAAACTCTTAAATGAGGTTGAGCAGGCCCGCGCTTTGCAGAAAAAATATGGAGCTGAGCGAAAAATCGAAGAGGCAAAAAAGCTAAAAACTGAAATTAGCGAAAAAGAAAAACAAGTTGAAACACTCGAAGCAAAGCGCATCGAGCTCGCATACCAGATTCCAAACCTGCTCCATCCAGACGTACCAGCTGGCAAAGACGAGTCTGAAAACAAAGTAATTCGCAAGTGGGGAGAGCCAACTAAATTTTCTTTTAAACCACTCGATCACGTCGCACTCGGTGAAAAACTAGGTCTCCTCGATAGTGAACGCGCGGTTAAGGTTTCCGGCGCTCGCTTTGTCTACCTCAAAGGAGCACTCGCTAAACTCCAGATGGGCATTGTCCAGTTTGTGTTTGATACGCTTACCGACGAAAAGGTGATGAAGAAATTAGCAAATAGTGTCGAAAAAGGATTTACCCCGAAACTGTTTGTGCCGGTAATCCCACCAGTCATGATTAAACCCGAGCCATTTACGCGCATGGCACGTCTGAGTCCGGCTGATAAAGATGAGCGCTACCACTTCGATCAAGATGACCTGTACTTAATCGGCAGTGCCGAACACACCCTTGGTTCGATGTATATGGACGAGATTCTCAAGGCCGAGGATATGCCAATTCGGTATATCGGTTACTCTAGCAGCTTCCGCCGCGAAGCCGGTAGCTACGGCAAAGATATGCGTGGTATTCTACGATTGCACCAATTTGATAAGCTCGAGATGGAGTCATTTACACTCCCTGAAGATTCTGAAAAAGAACAACGACTATTTATCGCCATTCAAGAGTATCTCCTTCAGCAGTTGGAGCTTCCATATCAAGTTGTGCAAATCTGCACTGGTGATATGGGCAAGCCGGATGCCCGTCAGGTAGATATGGAAACTTGGATGCCGGGTCAGGACAGGTATCGCGAAACACACACCTCTGATTTAATGACCGACTACCAGACGCGTCGCCTCGCTACTAAGATTCGCAAGTCGGACGGAACAACGGTATACGCCCACACTAACGACGCAACCGCTTTTGCTATCGGACGCATCCTTATTGCGATCATGGAAAACAATCAAACCGAAAAAGGAACGATCAAAATTCCAAAAGTCCTTCAAAAATACTCCGGCGTTAAAGAAATCAAATAAACAATCATCCCGCTTTACAGGCGGGATTTTTGTACTATACTCGAAAAGTTAGTTATTGATGCTTACGTAGCGAGAAATGGGACTCGAAACGGGAAGCATCAAGGCTAGCAGTAGGTGGAGGGTCAGTATGCCGGTTTCATCTCGGCCGAAGATCAAGTACACGGAAGATGGGCTGCACGACGTCTTTCGCCCCCAGAGCACAGTGATCGACCAGGGCGCGGTCAATCACGTCGTCAAGACTGCGATGCGTTCGCCGACACATCGCGACTTGTTACTGGGATACACTCGCAGAGCCCCGCAGAGCGTCCATCACGCTTTCGGGATCCTGCTACTACAGCCGCCGGGAGCGGTGCGCAAGGACCAGAAGAAGTTCATGGACGACATCCTCGGAGACCCCGAGGTGCGACGTTCGTTGGGTCGCTAGGAGAAGTCGCCCCCAGGTACGACAACGTACCTGGGGGCCTTATTTATTCTTTGATATACTAATAAGATATGGCGCAACAAAAAACTACACCGCAATGGAAAACATGGATTGAAATATCCAAAAGTGCAGTTGCTCATAATCTAGAAGTAATAAAATCACTTACCGCTGAGCAAACTGAAGTTTGGTCAGTTGTAAAATCTAATGCCTATGGCCACGGCATTTTTTCATTTACAAAAGTCATTAACGAACTTGGTATCAGTGGA
>CAZFZO010000002.1:25160-33092 GCA_964523595.1 uncultured Candidatus Saccharibacteria bacterium
ATTAAGTTGCGCGAGCAGGGGATTCAACGCCCAATTTTAGTTCTTGGCTCAACGCTCCCAACGCTCTATCAAAAAGCCGCACAGCATAAAATCACGCTCTCAATCTCAACATTCGAAGGCCTCGAAGCACTCGTTGAGCAGATCGAGTCACCGGCCGACCGTCCCGAGATACATATCAAAATAGACACTGGGATGCTACGCCAGGGATTTTTTTTGCAAGACATTAAAAAGGTGATTGCAAAAATTAAAAAAGAAAATTTCAAGCTTAAAGGCATCTTCTCACATTTTGCGAGCGCCAAAGACATCGCATATCCAACATTTACCGAAGCGCAATTTAAAAAATTCCAAGAAGCAGTCGCGCAATTTGAGGCGGCAGGATTTACAAACATCAAACGCCACATCGCTGCAACAGGAGGCGCACTTCTTAATCAAAAATACCATCTGGATATTATCCGAGTAGGAATTGGTCTATATGGTATCTACCCCTCAAAAGAGCTCGAGATACAAATGCCATCGCTTAACTTAACACCTGCGTTGAGCTGGCGAGCCGTCATCAGTGAAGTTAAGGTGGGGAATAAAGGCGAGTACATTGGGTACGACCTAACTGAACGACTTACGCGTAAAACCGAGATCGCAATAGTCCCAATCGGATACTGGCACGGTTACCCATGGGCGCTCTCATCAAACGGAGTAGTTTTAACAAATGGACAACGCGCCAAAGTACTTGGTCGCGTTTCAATGGATATGATTGCGATCGACGTGACCGGCGTTGGAGCAAAAGTTGGATCAATCGCTACGATTATTGGTAAAGATAAAAAAGAAGAGATTACCGCCCGTGAAGTTGCCCTAAAAATTGGAACAAGCCCATACGAGATAATTACGCGTATCAATCCGCTTATCGAACACATCATTATTGATTAACGGAATGAATCCCGTTAGAGATAAAAAATGTTTTATTACGTCTACGTACTACAAAGTAAAAAAGATAAACGCTGGTATACTGGATTTACGAATGACATACGAAAGCGCCTCACTCAACATAATATGAATCAATCACAATGGACAAAAAATCGCGGACCATTCTCGCTTATATATTGCGAAATGTGTTTAGATCGCGATGATGCTCGGTCGAGAGAAGTATATCTAAAAACTGGAATGGGCAAGCGCTATTTAAAAAATAGGATGAGGCGCTTTCTCTCTCTAACGGGATGAACCAGCTCTACGGCAATACGCGCTATAAGAAGAAAAAGCAAGTTAAACGCATCAAACTGTATGCGTGGCTTGGCGTTTCGGTGTTAATCATTATCATCCTCGCGTATAGCATAGGATTTACTGGTCTTTTCAAGATCCAGCGCATTAGCGTAGTTGGCGCAGATGACATCGATCCAACAGCGCTCATCGAAAAGCTAAAACCACAGGTGGCCACGAGCTTTTGGGGCAGACTATTTGGAACAGAAAACTACCTCTCATGGGACCCAACAATCGCGTATTCAAATATCGAGTACGCCTCAACTAGCATTAGTAAGGATTTTTTAAGTAGAACGATAACGATTCAAGTCGTTCCACGAACACAATACGCCGTATGGTGTATCGCTCCGCTCATAACCGGTGACGAACCAGCATTTCTTGAGCAGTGTTACTGGATAGATGACAAAGGAATCGCTTTCGAGCCATCCGCGATTCCTGATGGACAGATAATTACAAAAATCACCGAACACTCAAGCAGTAGTCAGTTTGTAATTGGCGACAACGTACTTGATACCTACGCATTCACAAACGCTAAAAAAATACTCGATACAGTGAAATCAATGCAGCTCGCAATCAAGGAGATTCGTATTGTTCGAAAAGATTTTCGCGTTGAAATCGAAGCAGGTAATGGCACGAAAATCTATTTTAGTTTACGCTTCGACCCAACGATGAGCGCACTTCCAGCACTTAAAAAACTACGCGTAAGCCCAGGCCTTGCTGGATTTGAGTATGTCGATCTTACAGTCGAAAACCGCGCACTCGTGAAGCCTCGCTAATGTTTAAATTTCCTGAAAACACGACTCGGGCAAGTTGGACCAGACACATCAAAAATAAGATGGTCTTTTATAATCTTCCCGCATCAGCGCTCTTTCGCATACTACGTTCACCCGACCGAACCGAAGAAGGTATCGCACCAGGAACCATCGCCGCGATGAAAATCGTAAAGCACAACATCAATAAAACTGCCTCAACTTCGGGTCAGCGCAAACAACCAGAAACCGAAATCTGGATAATGTATAAAGCGAATAAGCGAATTTCACGTAAAGATGTAGACAAGGGAATTGGAAAGCTCGGAACGAGAATTGTGCCATCTCGTTTGACCATGATAAGCGCGTGGCGATATCCAGGTAGAACAAAGGCAGGGGAGCGACCAGCAATTCCTGAAGGAGTCTTAGAAGAGCTTGAGGCGGAAGGGGTATTGACTAACCTATAGAAATAGGTTATTCTGTTTTTAGCTCAAAAATGACACTCGAGCACTTGCCGGAAGTCGATTAGCGATCGACAAGCTAGGCAAAGACCGACCGGCGCTTCCTATTTGCGGACCACCCAAAGGCGGGCCTGTGCAACTATCATCCGCTAACTTTGGTCCGAGAAGAAGGGTACTGGGTGGTAAATGACCCCTTCACTCTAGTGGCGCAATCTAGGATTACACAACTCCGGGGCGGAACGTAATCGCGCCAAATAGAGTTCTCTTTTCAGCTGGGCGATGCCTGGCGGGAGATCAGGAAGCAAGAGTCTCGAGTCACGCTCCGCCTCCAGCAACACCTCGCTGGCGGCGGTTATTTTTTTATTTGACAAGATTCTACATAAATTATTTACTACTAAAAGAACTTCTCAGGGAGACCTCTCGTGGGTAAAGCCAGAAGCACAGAAGTAATCTCTTTCGGATCTCGAAGCTACGTAACGGTTACAACGTGGGATGATGGATGCGTCACGGCGAAAGCGAGCGGCCTCTATAACGCCGCAGCTGAAGAGTATGCGCGCGACATTTCGAGTCAGGGAGCAAATCACGGACTTGAGCAGGCGCAAAAAAGAAGCTCGCAAAATACTGCGCGCACCAAGAGGCAGAGCGACGTAAACATTCGAGCTTGGGTCGCAGGTGCCGTCAATTCACCTCAGCCCACAATCTACAGCATCGCGGTCTTCAAGCTTCATTGCACAGTCTGCGGGTGCAAGGCAGACATCGACGTACGTAATTGTGGATGCATCAAGTCGCGCGTTACCCAGCCGGGCAACGCAAATGGAAAGTGCACAAATCACGACTTTAAAAGTCTCGTAAGTCGATGCGCGCAACAGACGAGTATCCAGGGCTTCAAGCTCAAAAACGTTGGGGTCGTCACATCGGCATACATTTGGAAGTGTGATTACTGCGAACGAGCCGCAATCGTACGCACGCACTCATGTGGATGTGTTGACTACCATCCGGTATACATCCACCGCGTAAAGGGCAAACACTGCCCGCAAGGTGATCACTACAAGCATCTCAGCAAGAAATGCAAAAGAGCCTAACTCAGCTATTCGTCCGACGCACACACGTCGGACTTTTTGCAAATTGATTTAAAAAGTAAAAAAGAGTACTATTTTTTAGCTGGTCGCTTGTGGGTATAGCGTCGCGCATGACTCCAGAGGGGTAAGTAAGCTTGGCTGATTGGCAAGGCGAACTCGGAACTCGCATGCCTTGGGGCGTAGACTCCAAAATCAAACCAAGAACCCACTCGACCAACCCGGCCGCTGGAACTCGCGAGAGTTTGCAGCGGCCACTACATTTTAAAACAAATATGAAACTATCTATTGGCATCGTCGGTCTTCCAAACGTTGGTAAATCAACGCTTTTTAAAATCATCTCCAAAAACGACATCTTAATCGCCAACTACCCATTTGCAACTATAGACCCAAACGTCGGCGTAGTAGCCGTACCAGACGCTCGCGTAGAAAAACTCACTGAGATGTCTAAGTCCAAGAAAAAAGTACCAGCCGTAGTTGAGTTTTATGATATCGCTGGACTCGTCAAAGGAGCAGCGTCAGGTGAAGGACTTGGTAACCAATTTCTTACCCACATTCGCGACGTCAGTGCCGTAGTCCAAGTATTACGCGTATTTGGTGGTACCGAGATCGTTCACGTTGAAAACTCTGTCGACCCAATTCGTGATATGGACATCATCAACACCGAACTCGCACTCAAAGACCTAGAGAGTGTTGAAAAGCGTCTACCAAAAGCGGAAGTCGAAGTGAAGGGTGGCAAAAAAGATGCGATTAAAGAAGTTGAAGCACTCAAAAAAGTACGCGATGCACTCAAAGCCGGAAAGCCAATCCGTGAGTTTGCAAACGACCCATTTATCAAACAGCTCTTCCTCCTAACCGCCAAGCCAAAGTTCTATCTCTTAAATGGTTCAGAATCCGAAGTTTCTGCAGAGCTCAAGGCGAAAATTGCCGCAGAGAGTAACGAGTACGTAGTTGCTGATTTAGCCACCGCCGAAAATATCCCAGAGATTATCACTAAGGCGTACCAAATTCTTGGTTTGATTAGCTTCTTTACGACCGGTGAAGACGAGACGCGTGCCTGGACGATTCAAAAAGGCTGGCTCGCCCCACAAGCAGCGGGAACTATTCACACCGACTTCGAAAAGAAATTTATTCGTGCTGAAGTAGTTAGCTATGACGATTTTGTAAAATACGGCAGCTGGTCAGCCGCTCGCCAAAAAGGAGTACTCCGCGTAGAAGGTAAGGAGTATCTTGTTAAAGACGGAGACATCATGGAAATCAGGCACAGTTAAAAAAACGCCCGCCACAACCACTTAAGGTCGTAGGCGGGCGAACTGTTTAGCAGGGAATCTTGTCCAACTCCCACTTTCGCTCACGCGCATCATAGATCAGAACACCCTGTCCGCCAGTGGCTGGCTTAAAACCAATGCTCTTATCTTGAGTTATGTAGTATTGACCAGCACGCACATCCAGCGGACGCATAGACACAAAACCAAGTTGAGATGATGCATCGTAGAAGGCGCGAAGGATCTTCGAATCAAAATCCCATGGAAGATCCTCGTGTGCATCAAACGCAAGCTCAAGAAAGAGTCCATCAAAGCCGCCACTCTGCCTTCGAACTCCAAGAACATCAACACACCGAACCGGAACCGCGAACTCCGACGTATCTCTTTCGCCAGAAGTCAGGGTGAATACAAGTTGAGAACTGCTAGGAGCGAGAATGATCGGCGGAAACTTTCGCCTGCGTACGGCGGAAAAATGGATGAGCTCCATTACCGCCATGCCGAGATCAAACAACGAAGGACCATTGATGATCAGGATCGCTTGCGGAGATGTCATAACGACACTCCTTTCATACACGAACAAGCTTCGCACTCTAAGCGGCGAAGCGCAGCTTCTGATCCGCCCTGGGCGGACGACCTAGGCATAACGCCAGGAATTGCCACTACTATACGAAGTTGATAAGTATTCGTCAATAAAAATGGCGCAACTCACAGAGCTGCGCCCATACACCGACTACGATCCGCGATAGGGTACGACTTCAAACTCCTTCTCGCCCGGCTGAAGTCGGCCGTTCAAAAAATGCATTACGCGAGCCGCACCCTCACAGTCGAACACGGTCGGACGCTCCCTATTACGGCAATTACGCGACCTTCCTTCAACGGTGCGAACCTGGAGAACTCCGTCACGCATGAGCGCAAATCTCTCATTGGGACCCCGAGTCAAAGAAGTTGAAGCACGAGCAGCTCGAGAGTAGCGGAGTGAGCTCATTAAACGCCTCCAAAGAGGAAACTTCACTTAAAATACCTACTCTAAAATTCTCTGTCAATAAAAAAGGAGCGGACAGGAATTGGGATTCCGCCGCTCCAACACCGAGAAACCAGCTACTACTTCGCCGACCGCTCCTTCTTGAGCTCGACTTCGCGTCGCTGCTTCTCGGCCTCCGCCTCAGCTCGCACGACATGTGCGTGCTTGCTGCGGTTACGACCCGCCAACCGACTCCTTCTCTTACGAGGAACCATGCCGAAACGCCTCCATGTAGGGTTTACCGAGAGATTTCATAATAACTTATATAAAAGATTTTGTCAATATACGGTAATTCATATGATATAATTTCTATATGACGATCCTGGGGAGCGCGTATCTTTTATTAGGACTTCTTTTTCTCGGAGCGACACTATATGTCGCCGGGCAATTGTTTCGCCATTTCACCACAAAGATGCACCGGCTTACGATGCTTCTTATTCAAGTCCCTAAAAAATCCACCGACCCATATACGCGCAATGAAAACGAAGGGGAGATCGAGCCAATGCGCCGCATTCTTCATCAGATAGTACAGCTAAATACGACCGTGGTATTTGAGGCGGCAATTCACGCGATCGGTGAAGAGATCCACTTTTACGCCCTCATCCCACGCGCACACGCCACCAAGCTTACGCAGATTATTGAAAAAGAACTTCCGGGATCACACATCACGTCCGCTGATGATTACGATCTTTGGCTTGATGGGTCAACAGCCAATGCCGCTGGCGTGCTAAACGAAGGCGAGCTCGAAGTAGGGTATCTCAAATCACTCAAGCCATACGCGATTCCATTTGCGCTCCCAACCAACCCAAACACGAGCGCTTTTCACGCGATCATAAACGAACTCGGGAAAATAAACGCGATCGGAGAGGCGGCGGTACTACAATGGATCATCAAGCCAGCAACTAAACAACTTCAACAAGATATCTCGCACTTACTTAACACGCTTGCCGGGGGCACATACGTATCTTCACCGCTGATCGACCCTAAATTCCTACTCGCGTGCGACACGATGCATATTTTAGAAAAGAAAATCGCTGAACCGCTGTTTGCCGTTAACGCCCGCATACTCGTAAGCTCGCTTACCCCAAAAAATGCGCAGGAAATGATCGAAAGACTGGAGCATAAATACGTAAGCGCATCAGGTGGCGTCTGTTACAACGAGTTTAAAATGATGCGCCCGCGCTCGGCCGCCAAGGCGAGTCAACACATTCTCTCGCGCCGATTTGATGCGGACCAACAGATAATTTTAAATGCATCCGAGATTGCTACAATGTTCCATATTCCAACGCACGCCACCCCGGGAGCAAAAATAAAACGAATCTTCTAACAATACGATGCACCATCTTCATCACGCACACACGTGCGCCTGTCCACCACCTGAAACTTCTTCAAAAAAATTCATAAATAAGCTGGCGTACTTCGCCGCAGCAACTGCTCCGCTCGGAACGATTCCGCAACTAATCGACATTTGGATAAAAAAGCAGACTGCGGGCGTTTCGCCGCTCTCGTGGATTATTTTTGATATATACTCAATCGTTTGGTTGATTTATGGAGTAAGTCACAAAGAAAAGCCTATCGTAGTCAGCTCAATTCTTTGGCTTGTCTTTCAAACCGCAGTTTTCGTTGGCGTGTACATCGTCCAGGGCTAATCTCTTGCCAAAATTCGAAAAAAAGCGTAGGGTAGGGACACATAAGACGTGCCTCCGTCTAAGCACGTAAAATCATTATAAAAACATCAAAAATATGCTCAAAAACAGCGTAAAATTGGCCTTTCTAGCAGTTATACTGGTCGGAACGATTACTAACCTCGGGTTCTCCGCAAATGCCGCTTTTGCCCCTAATTTAGGGCTTGCGGGTACCTTTGCGACCCTCGACGTAACAACCGCTGGCGCAAGCCAGGCTCGCACCGATCTTTCGTCAGCTTTTAGTGCTGCCAATGGTCAGACGTGCGATCAGTCACTTACCAACAACAGCCTCCAGAGCCAAATCACTTCAGGTGGCGTGTACTGTTTCAACGGCCCAATCCTTCTTAGTGGCGATCTTCAACTCAGCTCATATCAGGACAATAACGCCGTATTTATCTTCAAGGTAAGCAACTCGATCGAGTTCAATACG
>CAZFZO010000003.1:0-992 GCA_964523595.1 uncultured Candidatus Saccharibacteria bacterium
GCGACTCAAGGAGGCTGGCTCGAGGCTGGCCTGCGTCGGCAGCAACAGCAAAGGATAGTAGTTCGTAGTCGTTCCGGAGTACATCCGGGCGACACCCCCCACCAGAATCTGGTGGGGCTTTTTTATTTAACGAAAGAGGCAGAGGTGGAGAAGTGTATTTGTGACCGATTTTTGAGGGGAGTATAATAAAGGTACTTGTCGGAGAAAACTTTCGGTATGGCCACTTCACATCTGGTTAAACACCGCCGGTTATTCACCTTCGTCCTTACGATCGCTAGTTTAATATTACTATTACCGCAAGCGAATGCGGCGACTACATTTTATGAGGTAACTAATGCCGGCGTTGCCGGCAATATTTTTGGCGGAAATTCAGGAACTGTCAGTGATTTCATTGCGCAGAAATATGTCGCACCGGAAAATCAGACACTTTGCACGGCATATCTCAAGGTCTATCGTATTAGCGCAGGCATCACTAAACCAAGTTTGGTTTTGAAAATTAGACAGGGCGGAACAAATCCCGAAAACGGTACTGAGATAAGTTCAGTAAAAGTGCCCGCCACTGCTCTACCATACACCTTAGGTGCATATGTACCATTTACGCTTCCTAATTGTATTTCCCTTACTTCAGGGACTACTTACTGGTTTCAGTTTGAAAACTTTGAGCAGCCATACGTAACTTCATTCGGATATTATGTCGCCGGCTACCGTAATAGCGATCAATTTGCCTATTCATCACAGTGGATAAAGACGTGCTCTGCTTGCGTTCCTGGATATCAGTGGGTAGAGAATACTAATCGCGAGTGGGGTTTAAAGCTTGAAGGCCCAGATCCGCTACCGACAGTCACCGAGTTAGCACAAACAAAAACCGATCACGCGACCCCAATTGCTGAAAATGAAAAACTCGATCAGGGCGAATTAATCCTGAGTGCAAAAATAACTAGTCCATTTAGTAAAAAGGTGAAACTTGAAGTCTCGATTGAAGAAGCTTCGAG
>CAZFZO010000003.1:1002-13140 GCA_964523595.1 uncultured Candidatus Saccharibacteria bacterium
GCTATTAGATTCAGGTAGTACGGCTACGATTACACTCGCCAACTTCCCCGACGGTGATTACTCTTGGCGCGCTCGAACAGTAGACGTGGATGGCGCCGCCTCCGTATGGGCATCATTTGGCGCACCCGAGGTAAAAGACTTTCATATCCATCGCACGCCGATAATTATTGTCCCCGGCATTTTAGGCACTAATCTTGGCCAGGGGGATGATTTACTCTGGGCCAACCTCGCCCGAATGTTACTTGATGTAAACGACGAGTTTCTAAGTACCGGCCTCGCAATGGACAGCGAGGGGAAGTCAGTTAACTCAATTACGGCTGGGTATGTGGTAAATGTCATGCTAGACGGTGTGCGTTTCGCTGAAGTGAATATTTTTGCTGATTTAGCGGAGTTGCTTCAAAAGAATGGATACAAGCAAGGGGAAAATCTTTTCTTCTTCCCATACGATTGGCGACTCAATCTCGACGAGACAAAAGATTTACTCAAGCAAAAGATTGATGAGGTAAAAGCAAAAACAGGAGCAACAAAAGTAACGATTATAGCCCACAGTATGGGCGGGCTCCTTACTAAGGATTACATTAATCAATATGGCAAAGAGAGTATCGAGAAACTTTTCTTCGTCGGTACGCCACACCTTGGTGCGCCAAAAGCAGCTAAAACATTGCTGGTTGGTGAACGCTTTGATATTCCGATGCTGGCTGATTCGGCGATGAAGTCATTAGCTCTTAACGCTCCGGCCGTGTACGAACTTTTGCCAAGCCAAACATACTTTAATCAGGCGCTAGGGTACATAAAGCAAAAAGGCTCGACTGAGGCGCTCGGTTATTCTGCGACGAAAGATTTTCTCATCAGTGGCGGAGTTAACTGGAATATCTTAGATAAGACTCAGGACTTTTTTGGCAAAAGTCTTGAGAATATGAATCTGGACGGGATAGATGCATACAACATCGCTGGCTGTCGGAGCGCGACTCAGGCGGGGTATGAGTTCGGAGCTGATAAGGCTGATATTGTAGCGATGCGCGAAGCCTCCGGGGACGGCACTGTTCCACTCGAAAGTGCTGATTATCTGAATATACCGACAAGTCACAAGTTTTATTTCAAAGGCGCGACTCACTCTAAGCTACCAAGTGTCGAGTCGGTGCGTAATTTAATTCTGAGTATCGTCACGGGTAAGACATTTACTCTCCCAACCGACTTAGCACAGAGTGATAGCGGCGCGCTCTGTGATTTTAAAGGAAAAGAGTTGTTGTGGCACAGCCCCGTCGAGGTTCATATCTATGACGAGCTCGGCAATCATGCCGGGCCGATAGAAAACAATGCGATTGAGTACAACATTCCAGGCGTCGAGTATCAGATTATCGGGCACAACAAGTTTATATTTTTACCAACCGACACGGGCCATGTATATCGCATCGTCTCACGTGGCACTGATACGGGTACTTTCGACTTGTTTGTAAGAGAAAATGATAACGGAGCGATAACTTCAACTAAGTTGTATAACGATATTCCGGTTACTACGAGTAGTGCGATAGAGTTTGCTATTTCGAGCCAGAGCACAGACAGTGAGATTACGATTAATGATGGCGAGGTCACTCGCATAATCACTCCAGTAATTGCGCAGGGTATTGAGGATGGTGATGTAGTGATAACGACGAGTGTAGAAAATCCAGATCCGCCAGCCGCGAGTTCAACCGAAGAAGTCGTTTCAGAACCAGAAGTTCCAGCTCCGCATGCTAACGTAGCAACAGGAGGGGGAGGGCCGGGTGGCACGTATTATTACGCACCGCCAGCTCCAAGTGGGGAGGTGCTTGGAGCTTCGATAGGGTTTGAGGATATTACAAAAATGAAACGCGAGGATATTCTGAAGCAGATCGTGGCGATTCTTCAACAGATTATCAGTCTGATGAAGCACCAGCTCCAAATTAAAAACAATATTGTATACTAACTATATGTCGCTTAAAAAAGTATTCATCTGGTTTTCTGTGGTTCCAGTGGTAATCGCTGAATTAAATAGAGACCTGACATCAATTAGTTTCTTCCCGTGGGCACATGAGAATGTAAATCAGATCGGCTGGGTCGCCCTCGCTATCGCCGGCATAAACTGCCTATACATCCTCTATCGTAACTATAAAAGCGAAAAAAGCTTCGGCTGGTATGTTTTCGCCACCCTTATGGCAATTGTCTTCTTTGGCTATCTCTGGTTCGGCTACCAGCTCTCCCACGCCGGGTTTTAAAAATTTCCAAGCATCCTCCGCTGCTACCCCATGGGGTAGCAGCGGAGAATATGTCTTCTAATAATAGATAGAGTAAATCTATGAAGAAAAACAGTCCTGAGTTCGAAGATTCATTATGGAATGCCCTTGTTGGTTATTTAGTGGGCATAGAATCAGAGAAAGAGCTTAACGTTTTCTTGTCTAGTCTTTTAGGTAGGCGCCAAAAATTAATCCTTGCAAAGCGACTGGCTATTCTTTTGATGCTTTGCGGGAAAAGATCGTATAGGCAAATTATGAGCGAGCTAGACGTTTCTCCGAGTGTCATTAGATCAATCAGGCGCAGCTTTGCTGGTGGTATCCAGTATAAAACTTGGAGAGAGGTTAGTCCGAAAAAACATGGGGAATATTCACAAAAAGAGAAGTCAGAATTCTCACGCCGATTAAATGTTTTTCTCACTTCATTTTTAAAAGGGAAGACAGATTCTAGAATGAGATGGCGTTTCTTGCATGAAATTTAATTAATTATGTCGTTTAAAAAACAAGTTATATCTGCTACCCCATGGGGTAGCAGAGAAAATAAAGAAGCTAAGATTTTTGATAGCAGAGCATTAATCTTAGATGATCGCAGTGGGAGTCGGTATGAGGGCGGGGGTGCTAATAAGGTGTAGAATAAATATATGACTTTAGATTTTATTGGACTTTTTCTTTTGCTCGCCGGATTTGTTATTGGCTTGGGCGCAGTGACCGTGATTGATATCCACGGACTGCTCGGGAGAAAATCGAGCTACTGGACCGAGGCGACTACGCGTACGCACAAGGTGACTAAGCCTATGATTTGGGCAGGTATAGTATTGGCGAGTGTAGGTGGCGCCTTCTTTTTCAGAGGCCAAGCACTAACTGGCACACCGCTCTATCTCGCACTCATCGCGATCGCTCTCATCCTCAACGGATTGTTTTTATCATTCCGGGTGAGCCCATACTTACTACAAAAAGAGAAAGAGGGAAGAGCGGGTGAGCTTTTGTCGGCCAGCTGGCAAGCAAAGATTATGGTAAGTCTTTTAGTTTCTGATCTAGGCTGGTGGGGAGCACTCGCCTTACTTACCTGGTACCTACTCGCGCACTAAAAAGGCCAAGCCTTAAAAATGAAGTATGAACCTATCGATAAAAACAGTTGATGAGTATCTTGCTCAATATTCGGGTGATGTGGTAAAACGACTCAAAACGATTCGCTCGCTTATTAAAAAGAACGCGCCTAAGGCTCAAGAGTTGATTCGCTACGGTATGCCAGCGTATAAAATCAATAATCAGCCCGTCGTGTATTTCGCTGCGATGAAACATCATATTGGTTTGTATCCAACGCCATCTGCGGTGAACTCGTTTAAGGCGAAGCTCAAAGACTATGAGTGTTCAAAAGGTGCGATTCAGCTCCCACTCGATAAGCCACTGCCGATTCCGCTCATTACCGCGATTATTAAGTTCAAGATGAAAGAGGTCGCCGGAAAGTGATAGTATAAAAATATATGAATGAAAAAAATTGTAACGCGTGTCAGAGCTGTCTAATGCCGTTTTCAAAAGATACGGGGGTGCGAGAGAATCCGCTCTACTGCAGTTTGTGTTTTTCCGGCGGGAAGCTTTGCTATGAGGGAAATGATCTGAAGGAGTTTCAGCGGGTGTGCTACGAGAGTATGCGCAAGAATGGTATTGGAGCGCTGAAGGCGAAGTTCTTCACCTTTATGATTCGGTTCGCCCCTCGCTGGAAAAAGTAATGAAGCTCTCGTTTCAAGCAAATGTCTGGCTCTATCCCGGGCACGCCGGTTGGCATTTTGTTTCTCTGCCAAAAGAAGTGGCTGCAAAAGTAACCGCGCATCAAGAAGGAAAGCCGCGACGTGGTTGGGGTGCGGTGGCGGCAAAGGTGAGTATTGGCAAGACTACGTGGAAGACCTCGATCTTTCCGGATAAGAAAACAGGCACATATCTACTCGCACTCAAGGCCGAGGTGCGTAAACAAGAGGGAATTTTCATGAACGATAAGATTGCGGTGAGTATCGAGCTGTAGCTTATGAGGAGGTGAGTAGCTTTGACTTTGTAAAACAAGAGGGGTATTTTTTATTTAGAACTCGGTTGCGTGAACCAAGGAGGCTTCTATGCTAATCGGAGCTGGCGCCGTAACTCGAATCCTCATCGTGGGGTTTGTGGGATGGGGGATAGTAGCGTGCTGCCTGCTTTCAGCGACGAGCCATTGGAGTGTCCTAGCGGGACTCCACGCCCTCGCTTCAATGACGGTTTACGAGGTGCGGTTTGCATACAAGGAGCGAGAGAAGAAGGAGGAGGAGGGAAAGTGGATGTTCCTGTGAAGGGCGGTATCGCCGTCTAGTGCGTAGAGCACCGGGCGGCTTTTTTATATAAAACTACGCGTGCTATACTCAAAACATATATGGAAAACAATAAAGGATTTGCGCCAATACTTATCATTTTAGCCATCGTGGTGCTGGGTGGAGCGACGTATGCGGTTGTGCCTAAAACGGTACTAAAAGATTTCTTTGAAAAAGGTGATAAACCGGTTGATTTGCAGAAGACGCGCGAAGAGCTGAAAGAAGAATTTAAAAACGGCGATATCCCGAATCAGGACGATTTTGCTGACACGATTGATTCAGCTTTAAACTTATCAGAAGACCGCGACCTTCTTGGATTGAAGGAGTATAATCCGAAAAAAGAGTATGTATCAGGCGATACGACAGTGAAGAATGAGACGATTTACCAAGCAAAGGTTCTTGCTGAAACCGAGAAAGAGTTCAAGCTTGATGCTGTGCAGCCAGTTACATTTAGATGGACGCCTCTTGTGCCAAAACCGCAAGAGCCAGTGACGTATCGCTTGAAGGTGTGGCAGCTCATGCAGGGGCAGAATGGCACGACAGCTATGAGGACGAACCAGCCGATTGTGACTAAGGATGTAGATAATATTACGGAGGCGACTCTAAGTGGTATCTATACTGGTCCATGCCGTCCGCCATATCTATGTGATTTTATCTGGAGCGTCGAAGTAGTTTCAAAAACAAATACGGGTACTGGAGCGAGTGGATCAGCAACAGGAAGTGCCACTGAAGTGACTCCATCTACTGAAGGTAAGGTGGGGAGTGGCAGCGCAAGGTAAAAAATGTATTTCAAACGGCGCACGTACTAGTATGTGCGCCGTTTGATTTTTTAGAATCAGAGCGGTAGGGTGGGGTTAGCTATTCTTAAAGCGGAGGTGCTCGATGGGACGATTGATTCTGTTTTTGTTCACTCTGCCCATGGCCATCTTCGGCTGGGCGGTCATCTTGGGTCTGAGGTTGTTCGGCCTCGCGCGAGATTTGCGCTGGGAACCATTTCTCGTGCTCACTGCGGTTCGGCGCAATCCGCGCTACCTCAAGGAGTTCTCGTTCACATTCGGTCGTAGCGTGCTCTACGCGCCAGGTGTGCGTCGGCCAGTGGGAGCGAACTGGAGTAGGATCCAGGAGCACGAGCATGTACACATCCGACAGACTGAGGATGGGTACGCCTACGCCTTCGTGCTTAGTCTTATTGTGGCGCTCGCTACGGGAAACTGGCTCGTTGGCTTGCTCATTTGGAGCTGCGGAGATTTCGTACGCTGGGCGCTCCACGGTACCGCCGCAATGTTGCGAGGCGGACGGTTCTACCGCGATGCGGAGAACGAGCGCAGTGCCTACGCGCAGACCGATCGTCCGGACGGCAAGGCTAGTTGGCTCGATCTCCATCGATTACGAGTGAAGAAGTCGGCGCCAGACAAGGTGGTTTTTCCGAAACGACCACAGGAGATAACGCCAGGATTTCTAGATGACGAACCCGGCCAGGAAGCTCCTTGGCCTTCGACGAAGGAGCTCGACCCTGGATGCGGGCACGAAGGCTGTCAGGGTATCAGTCACTGCATCGAAGAGCCGCCCTAGTTTTGCCCCGCGCCTCGTACTACTCCGCAAGGAGAAGAACGAGGCGCCTTTTTATTTGAAAAATAATTTGATTTTCCAAAACAAGAGATGATAGGGTGGGGAGGTGAGAGCGTTTCTCACTCGAACATTTCTCAACAGAAGGTGCTTGCCACATGGCAACAACCGACATCAGCAGCCGACAAGCCATGGGGCTTACTACGCTGGCTAACGATCTTAAGGTGGGCGAGGAGCGGATGCGGAAGCTCCTACGTTCCGGGCTCATCGCCGATGTTTTGCGGTGCGACCCTGAAGAGGTCGATCGCGCAGCAGTGCGGCGACTCCTTGGCCTGGACCGAGTTTTCCGGGTCGAGTTCAGTACGACCGACCGAACGAGTTGGATTGATCTGCTGAAAGCTGCACACCTCAAGCAACTTTTCCTTCATATCGCCGAAGCATTGAGGTGGCCAGGCTCCCGTGTAGGGCCAGTCGACTTCGAGCTCGTACGTCTGCCGAAGATTCCGGACGTCGAATCGGAGTTTGAGCGGGCACTTGGTCAGCGAGGCTGTATGAATCCAGCTGATCTACACGACCTGCTCGTCTTTGCGGCGCAGTATCCGGAGGAGGTCGAAAAGCGTCCTATCGTGGGTGCGCGGGCGACTGTTAGCTTCGGGAAGGTTGGGGTTATCGGCTGTTACGACCGAGAAGGTAGTGGGGTCGAACGAGTGCTTGCCGCCTGGGGTGCGAAGGTCGCCAATCTCGATCCGCTATTTCTCGTTCGCGTGTAGCAGATTCACTCCGGGCCGGATTCTTCGCGAATCCGGCCCGTTTATATTATTAAATCGGCGACTGGTATATGATATCTATATATGAATAATCAAAAAGGTGTCTCGAAGAAAATAGTCTTAGTTATTATTGCGTTAGTGATTATCGGTGGGGCTGTCTTTATGAGTATGGCGAATAAAGCGAGCGTAGTTCCGGCTGACTGGAAGACGTTTACTGGAAAAGGATTTACGATGCAGTATCCGGAAACGCTCGGAACAAGCTACATCACACCAACCGAATGGCCACCAAGGGCTCAACTCTTTGCTGGAAATCCAACGTGTAATGAAGGAGGGTCGGAAATGAGTGAGGCAGGGGAGACAAAAAATGTGGAAATTAATAACCATCCATATTGCATGGCAAAGAAGACCGAGGGGGCTGCAGGTAGTACCTATTCGCAGTACGTATACGCGTTTAGCAAGGGAGAGAACAAGGCGGGAGTGCTTACATTCGCCCTACGCTTTGTGCAGTGTGGCAATTTTGATGAGCCAAAGAAAACAGAGTGTGAAAAAGAGCGTGCGAAATTTGATATTGAGAACATTATTGATCTGATGGCGCAAAGCATTGTTACATCAACGGCGGCCAGTACGACAGTGCAATAAAAATAACAACTACATTTTAATTCTATGGATCCAGTCGTGCATTTTGAGATGGGATATAACGATAGAGAGCGGATGAAAAAGTTTTACGCAGATACGTTTGGTTGGAAGCCTCAGCAGTTAGGTCCGGAGATGGGGGATTATGTAGTCGCTCAAACAACCGAAACCGACGCAAACGGCATGATCAAAACGCCAGGGAATATTAACGGTGGATTTTATGCAAAAACCGAGAGTCCCGACTCGCATGCGCCATCAGTAGTAATTGCGGTTAAGGATATGAAAAAAGCCATCAAGGATGTAGTGGCTAATGGCGGCAAAATTAAGGGCGCGATGGGACAAGACGGTAGGGCGGTAATGGAGCCGCAAATGATTCCGGGAGTCGGACTCTGGATTTCAATCGAAGATACGGAGGGTAATCGTGTGAGTATGTTGCAGCCAGTAGAGATGAATACAAAATAAAATATGTATATGCAAAAAATAACTCCGTTTCTGTGGTTTGATAAAAATTGTGAAGAGGCTATTAACTTTTATATTTCAGTCTTTCCGCAAGCGAAGATCGTGAGTATAAACCGGTATCCGAATGAAGGACTGCAGGGACCAATGGCAGGAATGGAAGGTAAGGTAATGACGGTAGTTTTTGAATTATTTGGCCAGCAATTTATGGCGCTTGATGGTGGGCCATACTTCAAGCCAACAGAAGCAGTTTCGTTTTATGTAGAGTGCGAGGATCAAAAAGAGGTGGATGCATATTGGAATAAGTTAGTTGAAGGTGGCGATCCACAGGCGCAGCAGTGTGGTTGGCTTAAAGATAAATATGGGTTTAGCTGGCAGATTATTCCAAAGGCGCTTCCTGAGTTATTGGGTAAGGATGATTCTGGCCGAGTGATGCAGGCGATGCTTGGCATGAAGAAAATCGACATAGCTGGATTGCGCAAAGCTGCGACAGGGAAGTAAAAACGAGTGGACGAGATAAAAATTTCTAAAATTATTCGCTCGCATCGGCGCACTATCTCGCTCGTGATAACGCCAAATGCAGAGCTCGTGATTCGCGCTCCCTACAGGGTGCCGGGTTATTTTTTGCAAAATGCGGTGGCGCGGAAGGCGTCGTGGATTTTGCGGAAGATCGAACAGGTTAAGCGACAAGGAGTTGGTAGACAGCTGACAAGAGAGCAGGAGCGTCTTCAGTTTGCGGCACAAAAAGAGAAGGCGCTGTATAGTATCGCAGCCCGCGTTTCTCAGTATGCAAGTCAGACGGGGTTAACTCCTGCCGAAGTGAAGATAACAAATACCCGCAGCCGGTGGGCATCTTGTAGTCCAAAGGGCGTACTGCGATTTTCCTGGCGACTCGTGCACGCCCCGCTCGATGTTATTGATTACGTAGTTGTACACGAGCTCGCACATCTCGTTCATAAAAATCATTCAGTTCATTTCTGGCGCACCGTAGAGAGCATCATTCCCGAGTATCGAGAAAAAAGAAAATGGTTACGGGAAAATAAAACATTTTGGAATATTTAAAAACCATTTTCAAAAGTTATCCACCGAGTCCTGCAAAAAGTATTGTAATGCAGCGTCACGCTGTCATACTTAGAAATAAGTAATACAACTATTTTTAGGCGCGCATTAGTCGCGGGGTCGAAGAAAATGAGTGTTTTGTTTTATTCATCACATCTGTACGTAGGTACGAAAAATAATGAAAAAGAAAAAAGTTGCTAAGCGCTCAAAGGCGAAAAAGACTGCAAAAAGAAAGACCGCTAAGAGAAAAACTTCTAAAAAGTCTCGCCGTCGCTAGTCTGTATAAAACCCGCCACCTCTGTGGCGGGTTTTATTTATAGGCGAGAGAGGGAGGAGTCGTGTATGATAGACGGTATGACGCAAGAGGAAGCGCTGCATATTCTTAAAACCGGAGCAAATGTATTTTTAACTGGCGCCGCAGGCAGCGGCAAGACATTTGTATTACGCGAGTATATTCGGTATCTCGAAGAGCACGGAGTAACCGTTGGTATCACCGCCTCAACAGGTATCGCCGCAACGCATATGGGTGGCATGACTATTCACTCATGGGCGGGTATTGGAATAGCCGATGCTTTTAGTCAGCACGAGATCGAAGAGCTGGCCGAACAGCCACGTCTTCGCAGACGATTTGAGGCGACTGGCGTGCTTATTATCGACGAGATCTCGATGTTGCACGATTTTCGCTTGGACCTAGTAGATAGTGTGCTGCGAGGACTGCGAGGCAACGATGAGCCGTTTGGTGGTATCCAAGTCGTGCTGTGCGGTGACTTTTTTCAGCTTCCTCCGGTTTCGCGCCCAGGGGAGCGAGAAACGAAGTTTGCGTATCACGCACAATCTTGGCGCGATGCGAATCTACAGATTTGTTATCTGCACGAACAGCATCGACAGAGCGATGGTCAGTACACCGGACTGCTTAATGCGATCCGTTCAAACGAGGTAAGTGAAGGTGAGTACGAGTTGCTTCGTTCGCGGCATAAAAAAGTATTACCGCCAGGTGAAGTCGTGACGAGGTTGCACGCACACAATAACAATGTCGATACAGAAAATGAGAAAGAACTAGCAAAGCTTCCTGGTAAGGCAGTTTCGTATGAGATGACTAGTTCTGGTGCGCGTCCACTCGTAATGGCTTTACAAAAAAATTGCTTAGCGCCAGAAGTATTAACGCTTAAAGTCGGTGCCCGGGTGATGTTTGTAAAAAATAATCACGATCAGGGGTATGTAAATGGCACACTTGGAACAGTGAAGCGTTGCGAACAAGATTTGATTGTAGTTGAGACGATTAGCGGCAAGCTTATTGTAGTTGAGCCAGAGAGTTGGAAGATTGATGAAGATGGAAAAACAAAAGCAGAAATTAAACAGTACCCACTTCGACTCGCGTGGGCGATTACGGTGCATAAAAGTCAGGGAATGAGTTTGGATGCGGCTGTGGTTGATCTCGGTCGGTCATTTGCGCCCGGCATGGGATATGTCGCACTTTCGCGCGTACGCTCACTCGAAGGTCTTTCACTCATCGGCATGAACGATATGGCGCTTCGCATTAACCCCGAGGTATTAGAAATCGATGAGCGTTTTCGTGATCAGTCTGCGCAGCACGTCGCCGCGCTTCAGAGGATCTCGCCGAGCGAAATTAGGCGCCAGCAAGAAGAATTTTTAGAGCGAGTCGCTCCGAGTGGAGGAGTGAAGCAGAAAAAAAGTGAGCGCGGGGATACAGTCATACAAACACACGAATTAGTGTTACAAAAAATCTCACTCGACGATATGGCTGCCGCGCGTGGAGTAAAAAATGAAACTATTTTATCGCATCTTGAGCAGATACGTTCAAATGACCCGAGTATCGATCTCGAGTATTTGCGTGAGCGAATTCCGACGAGCCGGTTTAATAAAATAAAAGAGATGTTTCAGCGGGTAGGAAAGAATGAAGCGGGTCAGTACTCGCTCTCGCCCGTGCGTCAGCGCTTAGGCGACGACTACTCGTATGAAGAGCTGCGCATCGTTCGATTGTTCCTGTGACCCATAGAGAATGGGGCTAAATGAGCCTACTCTAGACAAAATTAATAATTAATGTTATTTTGATTTATCGAGAAAGTAGTCTTTGTCTCTTAATTAATCACTCGATATACATATATGGGAGAGTTTAAGCGTCAGGGTGGGTTTGGAGGTGGTAATCGAGGTGGTTTTAATAAAGGAGGCGGCCGTCCAAATTTTGGCGGAAAGCCAAGTTTTAATCGTGGAGGTGGATTTGGCGGTGACCGCGGCGGTGATCGTGAAATGTTTACGACTACCTGCGCAACCTGCAGTAAGTCTTGCCAGGTTCCATTTCGTCCATCAGGCGAGCGTCCAGTGTACTGCAGTGACTGTTTCCGCAATACGCGCGAAGGTGCGCCACGTGATTTTAACGCTGCGCCAAAACGTGATTTTGCTCCAGCTCCTCACGCACAGCAGTCAGCTCCAGTAGCTGATAAGCGTATCGACGAGTTAAAGCGTGACGTGCAAATGATCAGCGCTAAGCTTGATACGATTATGAAAATGCTCGGCGGTCAGTCAGCTCCGGTAGTTACACCAAAGCCAGTCGAAAAGAAGGTTGAGGCCGCTCCAGCTAAGCCAGTAGTAGCTGCGAAGAAAGCTGAAAAGAAAGTTGTTGCCAAGAAGAAAGCTGCACCGAAGAAGTAATCACTAACCAGATATCGGCTATGCATATTACCTCTGCCGAGTTTATTAAAGGGGTACGGGGAACTGATCCAATCTTAAGTGATGGCGTACCTCAATTTGCGTTTGTGGGGCGCTCGAATGTTGGTAAGTCGAGCGTCATTAACGCACTCATGAACCGTCGCGATCTCGTAAAGGTGAGTGATCGCCCGGGTAAAACTAAAGAGATAAACTTTTTTGGGGTAAACAAAAAATATTACTTCGTTGATTTGCCGGGATATGGGTACGCCCGTCTCGGTCCCGATGAGCGAGAAAAGTTACGTAAGCTTATCTTGTGGTACTTGATGGCCTCGGGTGCGCGCCCATATTACGTCATTTTGATTTTAGACATCAAAGCGGGATGCACGGAGTTTGATAAAGAGATGA
>CAZFZO010000003.1:13150-30425 GCA_964523595.1 uncultured Candidatus Saccharibacteria bacterium
TGGCGTACTGCGTGAGTATGGCCACCCGTATATCATCGTGGCTAATAAGGTTGATAAGGTAAATCAAAAGGAGCTGTCAGAGCAATTAGCTCAAATTCGTGCCGAGTCTGGCGAGGAAGATATCATACTTTGCTCGACAGTTGTAAAAAACGGCACCGGAGATCTCGAAGAAAAAATGTTTGCCTAAAAAGTGTAATAACAACGCCCAGGTCACTGGGCGTTGTTATTACTGAAAAAGGTATATACTGGAGCTAAAGGCCGCCTTACCATTAATCAAAAAACATATGAAAAAGGGATTTGTCGGCAATATTGAAAAATTAAGCGAAGAGAACGAGGATTTTCGTCGGGTTCTCTACACTGCTAAGCATGAGCAGTTAGTGTTGATGAGCTTACGTCCAGGCGAGGATATTGGTGAAGAAGTGCACGACCTCGATCAGTTTTTACGCATCGAACACGGTGAGGGTGTGGTGATTATGAATGATATTCGCCATGAACTCTCGTCAGGATTTGCGATCATTGTGCCAGCCGGGACCAAGCATAATATTATCAATACTTCACAAACCAAGCCGATGAAGTTGTACACGGTGTACGGTCCGCCAGCGCATAAAGATAAGGTGGTGCGAAAAACAAAAGTGGACGCAGAGATGAAAGAAGAGCACTTTGACGGTAAGACAACTGAATAAAAAAAATGAGCCGGCGCGTGAGAGCGACCGGCTACTTTTTTCTTGGCACGAGGGCCGTATTTTTTTGCTGAGCGATTTTAATTTATATCTTTAAGGAAAATAAAAATCCGCCGGACACCTGAGTGGTGCACGGCGGAGGGAGTCATTCTGGCGAGGTTCGCACAGAGGCGCACGAACCGAGATGGTAAAAGAAGTCCATTCGCGCCTCAACTTCAGGAAAGAGGTCGATGAGCTTCTTGAGGATCTCCGGCAGAGCATCGTGTAGCGGTTTCACAAGCAAGCGCGGCAACTCTTGATCTTCGCGCGTTGTTGCGATCGTCGGCCCACCATCTCTGCGCGCCATTATGCGGAAATGGAGTGGGGCGGCGCGATACTGGCGGTCAAGAAAGACGTGAGCTTGCGGCGAGAGGGTCGTTATGTACCATCCATCCGGTCTCATGTCTATCTCGGCAGGGAAGAGAAACATCCCTGAAAACGCCTTGATGTCCGCTCTCATCCTATCCAGGAATCGTGAACCGGCGATGCAGGTGTCAACAGTTTCCGGCATGATACTACGTGCAGTATTCCGACCCATCGTGCGCTCCTTGTCTCATCTCTGAGACAGCTCTCTCGAGTTACGGAGTTGCTTCAGGAAAAGCCCCGAAGTAGCCCTACGATAGAATAAATAGGATGAATAGTCAAAGAGTGGAGCGACAGAGTAGAGCTAGGGGTATAAGATAAAAGTATATGAAAAAGTTAATCATAGTAATAATTGTCATAGCAGTCGGCTACGGAACATATTCACTTATTACGAAACAGCTCAGCGACAATCAACCAGCGGGGAAGATGTCGATGATGCAAGCCGTGAGCTCGGGCGAGGTTGCACTTTTAGATGTGCGAACTAACGAAGAGTGGGCGACTGGATACGCCAAAGGCGCAATACATTTTGATTTAGCGAAACTGCAGGCTGGCGAGTTGCCAGATATCGCAAAAGATAAGTCAATTTATGTGTACTGCGCGGCTGGCGCCCGTGCTGAAAAAGCTAGAGTAATTTTGGAGGAAGCTGGGTATACAAATGTGATTAATATTGGCGGGTTGAGTAACTGGCGGGAGGCTGGTGGGGAGGTAGTTAAATAATAAGCGCCCAACAACCGAGGTTGTAAGGCGCAGAGAGGCTAGAGATGCAAGACGGAGCGAAGCTCGGGGGTGAGTTCACCTTTTTCGGCGAGCAGCTTTCGCGCAGCGACCGTCAGCGGCCCTTCGTTGAGTCCATCAGGAAGTTCCTTCCAGATGTCGTAGGGGATGAGGCGATTATGGTACGAGTCCCAGCCATAAAACCACCATCCGCACGTACTTAAGGTGTCGGCACAGACACCCGGATCGTAGGGGTATGGGTTGCTTGATCGGGGCTGTCCGCTTGAAGCGGCGAGGAAGCCGCTAGCGAGCGCTCGCTCGTTAGCGCGCGGCGCGACGACTGACTGAACAGAGCATCCTTTGCACATAGTGACGCTCTCCAATGAACTTTTGCCACTATAGCACAAGCGAGATTTTTGTATAGAAAACTGTTTGATTTTATGCCAATTCGGGAATAGAGTATTGATATGAAACAGAAGCTCATCGGATTACTTATAGTGAGCATCTTCGCATCAGCGGCGATTTTTGGATTTGCTGTCTCGTTTTCTTCCGACGAAATGGGAGCTATGAATCACTGTCCATTTATGGAGAGCTCAGCAACAATTTGTCCGATGTCAGTCTTTGAGCACATTAGCGCGTGGCAAGCGTTATTTAGCGCGATTATTCCACTCCTTGTTTTGGCTTATATTCAGATCACGGGAAGTATTGAGGCATTCACTCGTGCAGGAAAGAACAGTAGTTCTCCACCTCATAGGCGAGCGAACGCTTTTCTTTTATTTATGCCTACACTCACCGAAGCGTTTTCGAGTGGGATACTGCATTCTAAAATCTACGCTTAAATAACTGATAGCTTGTATCGGTTATTATTAAGATAAGCGTAGTATGGAACAAAAAAATCAAAACATTCGTATCTCAATTTCTGGCATGCATTGTCGGAGTTGTGAGTTATTACTCGAAGAGGCGATCGGCGAAGTGCCGGGAGTAAGTAAGGTGGAGGTAAGTGAGAAAAAAGGTGAGGCGCAGGTTTGGTTTGACCAGCAGCGTCCAGATCAACAGGCGATTCATCAAGCGATTGAAAAAACTGGCTACGCTGTCGGTGTAGCGAGTAAACGCCCGTGGATATCAAAGAATCTAAGTGAGTACCTCGAGCTTTTTATTGCTGCAGGAGGCGTGTTCATTATCTACGCGATTTTACGTGTTACGGGCTTACTGAGTAAAGCGGTGGCGTTTAACGATAAGCCGACATATGGCGTAGTCATGCTCATTGGTCTTGTTGCGGGAGTTTCGACATGCATGGCGCTGATTGGCGGGCTTGTGCTTGCGGCTAGCGGAGCGTACGCAAAGAAACATCCTGAGGCGACTCGCCTAGAGAAGTTTCGTCCGCATTTGTTTTTTAATCTTGGGCGCGTACTCGGATTTGGATTACTCGGTGGGTTGATCGGTTTTGCCGGCTCAGCGCTGCGCATTACCGGCGGAGCATTGAGCATCTTAGTGTTTATAGTCGGCGTGGTTATGCTTTTTCTCGGTCTCAAGTTGATCGGAATCTTTCCAAGAATTGAGGGAGCGACTATCGCGCTTCCGAAAGGCATCAGCCGTTTACTAGGTATTAAGCAAGAAGTAAAAGAGTATAGCGTGCGCGGGGTGTTTATTACTGGCGTACTTACATTTTTCTTGCCATGTGGATTCACGCAGGCGATGCAGATTTACGCGATTAGCACCGGAAACTTTCTCAGCGGGGCGCTCATTATGGGACTATTCGCACTCGGTACCGCGCCTGGTCTTCTAGGTATTGGCGGGCTTTCTGCGATCGCGAAAGGATCCTGGGGGAGAGTCTTCTTTAAGCTTGCTGGCGTACTCGTGATTGTATTTGGTCTGATAAATATACGTAGTGGTTGGAATTTGAGTGGGTTGGTGAGTGGTTCGCAGCAGCCGAGCGAGGTCGCTGCCGCGCCGATTGAAGACGGGTTTCAGATTATACGAATGACGCAAAAGGCAAATGGGTATAGCCCGCGCCAGTTCACGATTAAGAAGGGCGTCCCTGTGCGCTGGATAGTAAATTCTGAAAATGCTTATACGTGCGCAGCATTTCTGACTATTCCGGCGTATAACCTATTCACGCCACTCAAAGACGGCGAAAATATTATTGAGTTCACGCCGCAAGAGTCGGGGCCGCTACGATTTTCATGCAGCATGGGTATGTATTCCGGAGTCTTTAACGTTACTGAGTAATCTCAAATAACCGTATGAAAAAAATTCATGTGCAGATTGCGGGCATGCACTGCGCAAGCTGTGTAGTGCGCAATGAGAAGAGTCTCAAAAAAATTGAAGGGGTAAAAAATGCGAGTGTTAATTTGGCGATGCACGATGCGATGGTTGAGTTTGATGAACAAAAGGTGACTGAAGAGCAGATGCAGCAGCACATAAAGCACGCGATTACCGCAAATGGGTATAGTGTAGTGAGTAAGAAACAAAATGAAGATGCTGGGCATGCACATGGGAGCATTGGCTCAAGCGAAACACGGCAAGCAAAAAAACGCGCAATATTCGCTCTCGCTCTCGCGTTACCCGTCGCCATCCTGGCGATGATGGGAATTTCGTTTGGCTTGGGTATTGGTGGATTTGATTTGAGTATTTGGATTCAGGCTATGCTCGCCGGAGCAGTTGTTTTGGTTATAGGGAGAGAATTTCACCTATCGGCTTTTAGGCAGCTTCGTCACGTCACCGCAGACATGAATACACTGATCTCCGTTGGTACGCTTACCGCGCTTGCGTATAGCATCTACGGAATGATTGCGGGAGCTGCCGAGTTCTATTTTGAAACTGGCGCGATTATCGCAGCTCTAATTTTACTCGGACGATTTTTTGAGGCGAAAAGCAGGGGGCAGGCGAGTTCAGCGATTGAAAAGTTGATGCAGTTAGGTGCTAAGACTGCACATATAGTCGAGGTGGGTGGGAGTAGAGATATATCAATAGAAGATGTCCAAGTTGGTGACGTGCTTTTTGTTAAGCCTGGGGAGAAAGTGCCAACCGATGGAGTAGTCGTAAAAGGGCGTTCGAATATCGATGAGTCGATGCTAACTGGCGAGAGTTTGCCGGTATCAAAAAACGAAAATGATGTTGTGTATGGAGCGACCATAAATATCAACGGTGCATTTGAGATGCGTGCGACTAAAATAGGATCAGGCACTATGCTTGCGCAAATCGTTCAGTTAGTTGCGGATGCGCAGGCAAATAAAGCGCCTATTCAAAAGCTGGCTGATAAAATTTCGAGCGTGTTCGTGCCAATTGTTATCGCGCTTGCCATTGGAACGGCAATCATCTGGTATCTCAAAACAGGGAGTTGGGAGCTGAGCTTATTGCCGGCCGTCGCCGTAATTGTTATCGCGTGTCCGTGTGCGCTCGGACTAGCAACACCGACTGCGATTATGGTTGGTACAGGACTTGGGGCAAGGCGCGGCATCTTAATTAAGAATGGAGATGCGCTCGAGCGGGGGAAAAATATTAAGACAGTGGTATTTGATAAAACAGGAACGTTGACCGAAGGTAAGCCAAAGGTGACTGATATTTTACCCCGAACTGGGATTAACGCTGACGAGGTGCTCATGTACGCAGCAAGCATCGAAAAGCTATCAGAACACCCGTTAGCGCAAGCGGTCGTTAACGCAGCCAAAGAGAAGGGGTTGCAACTATTCGAAGCTACTCATTTCGAGAGCGTGACGGGTCAGGGTGTAACGGGGCAGGTGCGCGGGAAACATATTACGGTAGGTAATGTTCGATATATGGAGTCACTCAGTTTTTCATTAGATGCATCGAAGGCGCGAGTTGAGCAGTTTGAGGCAGAGGCAAAGACGGTCATCGGAGTCAGTAGAGAACGGGAGTTGCTTGGGTTTATCGCGATTGCCGATGCTGAGAAAGCAACTAGTAAGTTAGCAGTTGAGCAGTTGATTACGCAGGGTGTTGAGGTAGTTATGATAACGGGCGACAATGAGCGCACTGCGCGTGCAATCGCTGGAAAAATTGGAATCACGAAAGTATTTAGTCAGATTTTGCCAGCCGAGAAAGCTGGTATTGTAAAAAAACTACAAGCGGATGGAAGTAGGGTTGCTTTTGTGGGTGATGGTATTAACGACGCGCCAGCGCTTGTACAAGCCGACCTAGGTATCGCGATTGGCACGGGTACTGATGTCGCAATTGAAGCCGGTAGTATTGTATTAGTGAAAGGTGACCCGGAAAAAGTAGTTGAAGCACTCAGGCTTGGCAGTCGCACACTTAAAACGATCTACCAAAATCTCTTTTGGGCGTTCTTTTATAATATCGCTGCAATTCCTCTGGCGATGATGGGGTTGTTAAATCCGATGATCGCCGCCGGCGCGATGGCGTTTAGTAGCGTGAGCGTGGTCCTTAATAGTTTGCGTATTAAGCGTCTACGAATATAAGCGGAATGATAAAAAATCGCCCCGGAAAGTAACAAGGCGATTTTTTATTAGGAAAGAGATAAACTAATAGAAGTATTGGAGGTATGTATGACCTTCCAAGAACTTCAGCAACTCGCCGCAACAGTCCGTCAGCTCAAGGGAGGTTTACTTGAGGAGTCGGGAAATAAGTCGGGGCTAGCCCACTATCCCGTTCCGCGAGACCAAATAGAGCTTCTCGTTGTGCTCCATAGGAATCCAGAGGAGTTAGGTGCGTACATCGCAGGGTTTCAGAAATTCATTACAACGAAAAAAGCATGGACTTGCTACGCACGCGCAGAAATCCTCGAGCAGTATCTACGAGCGTTTGGACGAGCGATTCTTCGTTATGTTGTAGTAAGTAAGCGCAGAAGGGTGAGTAAGTCTAGGTAGGTTACCCCGGCAGCCATAAGGAGGTCGGGGTTTTAAATATCTACGAGTTTAATTTTTTAAGTAAACAATACATACTTAAGAGAGTTCTTCCCTTACGGAGGTGAGCTATGAATTTGCGCATCCGTATGATCGTATCGATTGTTCTCGTTGGCCTTATCTCTCTGGCGAGTGCGAGCGTGTACTCGTGTGGTGGAGTTGGCGGACGAGATGAGTCTGCGGGATCTCCAGCGCTTCTTGAGCGAACCGTAGTCATTGGCGCGAGCGCTTCGTCGGGTGCCGGCATCCCGATGACAAATCTCGCGCAGGTCATCGGAGAAGAGGTAGCGACTCCTCGTGGTCCGATCGCGAGTTACGCCGACTCAATGATGTGGGTTTCTCCGCGTAAGGCGGCGAACAAGATGGTTGCCGAAGCACTCGAGAATAAGCCGACGCTCGTTATCGCTTCGGATTTTCTCTTCTGGTACGTGTATGGCAACTACAAGGACGACGCCACTCGCTTGCTTTCGCTCAGCGAAGGGCTTGGCATGCTCGAGAAGTTTAATTGTCAGGTTGTGGTGGGTACGATTCCCAATATGCTCGCCGCTGCTGGCGGTATTTTGCCGAAAGCAGCCGTGCCAAGTGAGGTGTTTCTCGCGCACGCGAACGAGCATATTCGTAAGTGGGCGCAGGAACATCGGGCGATCGTAGTTCCGCTCGCAGAAATAGTCGCGGCTTGGCACGCAGGTAAGCCGTTTAGGATTGGGGCGGCCGAGCGTGATACGGCTGGCTTGCTTCAGAAAGACAACTTGCATCCAAACGAAAAGGGTTTGCGTATGCTCGCCCGCCTCATCATACAAACGCTTATTGATTCGAAGAAGCTCCCAGCGGCCTGCCTGCGCTAGAGCTTTCTCCCTGGTGACCGCAAGGCGCCAGGGAGTTTTTATTTTAGACAGGTTATACTACAGGTACTATGAAGAAGATATTATTCATTTGTATGCTTAATGCCGCACGCAGCCAGGCCGCTGAAGCATTTTTTAAACACTATATAAAGGGAACGCCACTCGAGCATGAGTGGCAGGTTGAGAGTGCGGGACAGCTTTCGAAAGAAAAACTTAACGTGGACGTGGTAGAAATTTTGAACAAGCGAGGCATCTCGACTGAGGGGCAGTTTAGCAAAAAAATCGATTACTCAAAGCTTCGCAGTTATGATCGTATCATCTCGTTTGTGCCATTTGCCAAAGGTGGATTACGAGATGAGGATAAGGCGAAAATAAAAATGTGGGTTATCGCCGATCCACTCGGCCGACCATTTATGTCCACATTTCATATCGTAGATATGATCGAAAAAAAGGTCAGGGAGCTAATTGCTGAGCTAATGCAGCTTCATTGATATATGCGCATCGTCTTGCACATAGATATGGACGCGTTCTTCGCTTCGGTTGAGGAGCGTGATAAGCCACGACTCAAAGGCTTGCCGATCGTAGTTGGCTCTGATCCAGCCGACGGAAAGGGGCGTGGCGTAGTAAGTACGGCTAATTACGCAGCCAGGGCGTATGGCATTAAAAGTGCGATGCCAATTAGTCGTGCTTGGGATAAAAGTCAGCAGGCGAAAAAAGCTGGCAAACCAGAAGTTGTCTTTATCGAGCCGAACATAAAACATTATAGTGACGCATCACGAGTTATTTTTGAGTATATCGCGACCAAAGCAGACGCGTTTGAGCCAGCAAGTATCGATGAGTGTTATGCTGACGTCTCAAGTCTTGGGAGTTATAAAAAAGCCGAGGCGCTCGCGCAAGAGATTAAAGAGTGGGTAAAAAGGAAGCAAAAACTAACCTGCTCGATCGGAGTTGGACCAAATAAGCTGATTGCTAAAATCGCCGCAGGAAAGCGCAAGCCCGATGGGCTCATGGTGGTACGCGACGAAGAAGTGCAGTCATTTCTCGATCCGCTTTCAGTTCGTGAGTTGATGGGTATTGGTCCAAAAACAGAAGTTGAGCTGAATAAAATTGGTATTCAGACGATCGCTGATTTGCGTAAGCGTCCACGTATCGAACTCGTTGAGCTATTCGGAAAGCATGGGGAGGGGATGTTTCGCCAAGCACAGGGAATTGACGATAGTCCGGTAAGTAGTGAACACGAAACAAAATCAATTGGCGAGCAAATAACCTTTGACGCAGACACGCTTGATGCGAGCATTATCCTTGCGACGTTTAAGCAGATGGCGCAGTCGGTTGCGAAAAGTTTAAAAAAAGAAGGGAAGCGTTTTCGTACGATAGCGATCGTAGCACGGTTTTCTGATTTTCAAACGCAGACTCGGTCGCACACGATCGAACGGGCGAGTGATGACGCGAGCGTTCTCGAGAAAGAGTCGCTCCAACTTCTACTCCCATTTTTAGATAAGCGAGAAAATCCAAAGAAAAAGAAGCTTCGACTCGTTGGTATTCGGGCGGAGAAGCTCGAGGATAAAGGGCTATTTTAATTTGACTTTTTAGTAGGAAGATTTTATCTTCAGGACGGAGGTAGTCATGCAAGCCAATCAGTTGCGTCTGTTCGCCGTGACGGTTTCAGGAAGTCTTTATGGAATCTGCCCCGAAGCGCAAGGAGGGGTGGATTACAAACTGGTGAACATTAGTAACGAGAAGGCTCGCTTGCCCGCTGGTTACGGTCGAGGAATGGTTGGCCTGGGAAAGTTTCTCTTTACCTTTGGGTCGGGAATGATCAGCCTTTTGAAGGATAATCCCTTTGAGTTCTGGGAAAGTAATCAGCGCATCGGGAGGACTTCGGCAGTAGTTGCTGTGTTCTTGGACGAAGCGCGAGCGAGAGAAGAGCACGGCGCTATGAGCAATGATGCCAAGGAGGTTCGTTTCGCAAAGATGGACAAGTACCGCGCCGAGACGCTTGCGGCGCTGCGTGCATGCAGCAATCATCCGGCGATCGTGATCAACGAGGAGTACTGGGAGATCATTTTCCGGGAAAAGCTCTAGTTAGTGCAAGATGAAGGCGTGCGGCAGATATTCTGCCGCACTTTTTATATAAAATAGAAAGTGGAGTAGTTCCTCGTGATACAATCAGCTTATCTATGAGCAACCTACAAAATATCAAAGCGATTATTTTCGATATGGACGGAGTTATCATCGACTCCGAACATCTTCAGGTTGAGGCGGAAAAAATAGTGTGCAAAAATCACCAAATCGAGATTCCCGATTCCGAGTGGAGCAACTTCAAGGGAAAGAAAAATATCGATATTTTTAAGTATATTATTGAAAATTTTAGTAGTGAAAAGCTCGATCCGCAGCAACTCGCCGACGAAAAAGGTCAGATTTATCTAAAAATAGCTCCTGAAAAACTTAAGCTTATTCCTGGAGCGATCGAGTTTATTCATAAAGCGAAAAAGCACTTTGAAAAATTAGCAGTTGCTACTTCAAGTGGACCGCTGACGCAGAAACTCGCATTTGATATTTTTGACCTACATCCGCATTTCGAAGTGCTAATTACTGGCAAAGATGTGGTAAATGGTAAGCCGCATCCAGAACCGTATCTTAAGGCGGTAGAGCGTCTTGGTTTTTTGCCAGAGGTGTGTTTGGTGATTGAAGACTCTGATAATGGAATCAAATCTGCCAAAGCAGCAGGTTGTCTCGCGGTTGGTATTACAACTTCATTTCCCAAAAAGAGGCTACTACAGGCTGGCGCAGACTATGTAGTTGATTCATTTAGTGAGTTGGCCTCATTGCTAAGCTTAACCTAAGAAGAGTAGAATAGGGGAATTGGTATGTCTAAATTCTATAAAACAAATCGTCAGGCAAACTATAACTACGGAGGTTCAAATTGGACCCTCTCGAGATCAAAAATAGACTTATTTCTCGAGTGTCCACGTTGCTTTTATTTAGACAACAAACTCGGAGTAGCTCGCCCGCCAGGATTTCCATTTAACCTCAACTCAGCAGTTGATGCGTTATTAAAAAAAGAGCTCGATACACACCGCGCAAACGGCACGCAGCATCCGCTCGCTAAAGCGTACGGCTTAGACGCAGTTCCGCTTAGTCACGCCAAGATGGATGAGTGGCGCGACGCACTACGCAACGGAGTAAAAACTGTTCACCAGAAAACGGGCATCACGGTACGAGGTGGTGTTGATGATATTTGGATAAATAAAGAAGGTGAGTTGATTGTTATCGATTACAAAGCAACGAGTAAGGATGAAAAAATAGAGTCACTCGACGAAGAGTGGCATCGTGGGTACAAGCGTCAGATTGAAATCTATCAGTGGCTATTGCGCCAAAACGGATTCAAAGTTTCTAATACTGGGTACTGGTTTTACGCTAACGCGACCAAGGATAGAGAGGCGTTTGATGGCAGGCTCGATTTCGAGCTCACGCTCGTGCCGTATGTCGGGTCTACTGATTGGATCGAAGATGCTTTGGTGAGTTTAAAGGCTTGTCTCGATAGTACTACGCTGCCAGAGGCTGGAGCCGACTGTGATTATTGTCGGTATCGGTCAGCAGCAAGCAAAGCTGAGCAGACAATCGAGCCAGCAAAAGAAGAATTTAAGCCCGTAAAGCTCCCAAAGCTCCCGCGCGAGCCAAAGGCGGGAAGCCTCTTCTAGTCTCATCGGTTGGACTAAGGGGTGTTGGCTTGCAATTTTTGCTTATCTATGATATAGTGTCTTTGAACGTTTGTAGGTATCCTTGCAGTTGTTTCAGCGTATCGCGCAGTGTAAGGAGGGTCTTCTACGACGTGATTAGTAATAAGCACATTTTTTAAATGGCTAAGAAGTTATACGTAGGGAACCTTCCTTACTCGACGACTGGCGACGACCTCCGCAACTTGTTTGCAGCGGCCGGCGAAGTCTCCTCAGCAACGGTTATCATCGACAAGATGAGCGGCCGCTCTAAGGGATTCGGGTTTGTAGAGTTTTCCGACGACTCGGCTGCCCAGAAAGCGATTGACATGTTCAATGGCAAAGATATGGGTGGTCGTCCGCTCACTGTCAACGAGGCTCGCCCGATGACTGAGCGACCGATGCGCTAATAGCGCTTCCATCGTAAAATAAAACCAAAGACACTCCGGATACGCGGAGTGTTTTTGTTTTTAAAAACAATTTGGTGTGATAAAATAAAGGAACTATATGCTATCCGAAGATTTAAAAAAGGTAGTGAAGGGTGAGGTGATTACTGATGCTGAGGCGTTGAAAAAGTTTAGCCACGACGCGAGCATCTTTGAAGTAAAGCCGGAAGTGATTGTTGCGCCGAAAAATACGGAGGATATTCAAAACCTAGTAAAGTTTGTAAACGAGCAGCGAGCGATTGATAAAAAGATTTCGCTAACCCCGCGTTCGGGCGGTACGTGTATGTCGGGTGGTCCGCTTACCGAATCTATCAGCTTGGACATGACCGCACACTTCAATCAGATAATTGATGTGGGTTCAGACTCAGCGACAGTTCAGCCAGGAGTCTATTATCGCGATTTTGATGTACAGACCAAGCGCCGCGATGTATTTATGCCAAGTTATCCAGCGAGTCGTGAGCTTTGCACGGTAGGTGGCATGGTGGCAAATAACTCGGGCGGTGAAAAGACATTGCAGTATGGCAAGACAGAAAAATACGTCCTCGAGCTAAAAGTAGTACTCGCCGATGGAAACGAGTATACATTTGCACCAATCTCAAGAAAAGATTTAGAGATTAAGATGAAGCTCCAAAACTTCGAAGGGCAGCTGTATAAAAAAATATACGATCTCTTTATAAAAAATCAGACGCTGCTCGCTTCCGCTAAGCCAAATGTGAGTAAGAACTCGGCAGGATACTTTTTGTGGAACGTGTTTGATGGGGAGACGTTTGATATGACTAGACTCATCACGGGCAGCCAGGGGACGCTTGGTATTATTACGCAAATTAAATTCCGCCTTGTGCCAGTAAAAAAGATTTCCAAGATGCTGGTTATGTTTATGAACGACCTTTCAAAGCTTGGTGATGTTATTGTCGAGCTCGATAAACATCAACCTGAGGCGCTCGAAAGTTACGATGACAAGACGCTCAAGCTCGCGATGAAGTTTTTCCCTGAGATGGTAAAGATTCTAAAGCCAAAGCACATCCTCTCGATGATGTGGCACTTATTGCCAGAAGTGGGAATGTTTTTGACTGGTGGTATGCCGAAGCTTGTTATTATGGCGGAGTTTACGGGGAATAATGAGGCGGAGCTTGATGAGCGGCTTAAGGCTGCCGAGAAAGCAGTGAAGCCATTTAACGAGCGTACGCGTATTACGAAGACCGAAGAAGAAGAGCGCGAGTTCTGGGTTATTCGCCGCGAGAGTTTTAACTTACTGCGCAATAAGGTTAAGGATAAGCGTACGGCGCCATTCATCGACGATTTTATCGTTCGTCCAGAGCGCCTACCAGAATTTTTACCTCGTCTGAATGCCATCTTAGGCAAGTACGATATCATCTATACGATCGCGGGGCACCCAGGAGACGGCAACTTCCACATCATTCCACTTATGAATTTAAGTGATGATACGCAGCGTTCAATTATTCCGAAGCTTTCCGAAGAGGTATACAACCTTATCGCAGAGTTTAAGGGTTCGATAACTGCCGAGCATAACGACGGACTGATTCGCACGCCGTATCTCAATAAGATGTACAGCCAGGAAGTGCTCGATATTTTTACCGAGATTAAAAAGGCGTTTGATCCGCAGGGGATATTTAATCCAGGCAAGAAGGTTGGCGGGTCACTCGCATTTTCACTATCCCATATTAAACGAGCATGAAGACTATAACGGAGCTTATCATTATTTTTGCCGCTTTTATCGGATTCACCATCTCATTTTTTATTAGGCACAAAAAACGAGCGAGTGAAAAACTCGTTTGCTATCTCGGGTCTGATTGTAACGCAGTGGTGCATAGCGAGTTCGCTTTCTTTTTCGGTATTCCAGTAGAAATTATCGGAATGATGTATTATGCCGCAATCGCGATCGGGCACGGGTTTGTGCTTGGATTTCCTTCATTGTTTCCAACATGGTTCGATCTCGCACTCTTACTCGCATCCGCCGCAGGATTTTTATTTAGCTGTTACCTTATTTTCTTGCAAGCATTCACAATTAAGCAGTGGTGTATGTGGTGCATTTTTTCAGCAGGGATGTGCACGACGATTTTCATCTCGGGGGTGACGGGCGCGGCTGGTACGATGCTCGAGCTACTGCGCAACAGTAAAGAGTTTATTGTAATTATTCACGCGTTTGCAATGGCGATCGGTCTAGGTACTGCGACAATTACTGACGTATTCTTCTTTAAGTTTCTCAAAAACTTTAAAATCACTGAAGATGAGGTTGAGACGTTTCGAACACTTTCGCAGATTATCTGGGCCGCCCTCGCACTTGTTGTTATCTCAGGCGTTGCTCTTTTCTTGCCTGCTACGCTTACGTATGTGGCGAGTACGAAGTTTTTAGCAAAGCTAATTATTGTGCTGGTAATTATTGCCAACGGTGCTGTACTTAATTTGTACGTATCACCACATCTTACCAAGATCTCATTTGGACAGGCACATGATCACGTGCCTGGTGAGCTGCATACGATTCGGCGCATCGCATTTGCTCTCGGAGGTATCTCACTCACTTCTTGGTATAGCGCGTTTGTACTTGGCTCGGTTCGCTCGCTTCCATTTTCAGTTTCCGAACTACTCCTCGGATACCTAGCGATCGTAATTGGTGCGATTATTATGAGTCAGATTATGGAGCGAACCTTTTCTAAGCGAGCATTTGAGTCATAGTATGCGAATTTTTGTGCACGCCTCCCCGGGAGCTAAGGTTGCAGAGGTAGTTCCACTCAGCGAGCCCAATCACTTTCGGGTAAGGATTAACGCGCCAGCCAAGGAAAATAAGGCAAATATCCGATTATTAGAAATCATCGCTGAACATTTCAAGGTAAGTCAGAGTATGGTCAAATTCGTCTCAGGGGTCACCGGTAAAGACAAAATCCTCGAAGTAGGCTAGGATAGCACATACAACTATGCTCGTAGATGAAGTAACAATTCATATTAAAGCGGGAAAAGGCGGCGACGGTGCCGTTTCTTTTAGTAAGATCCCGCAGGTATTAGGACCTACGGGCGGCGACGGAGGCGATGGCGGTAGTGTCTATGTAGAGGGAGTTTCGAACCTTTCGGCTCTGCGCCAGTTTAGGTTTAAGAAAGACTTCTTTGCGCAAGATGGCGAAAACGGTAAAGTGCGCAATCAATCCGGCCGTGCAGGTGATGACTTAGTACTCAAGATTCCAGTTGGAACGATTATTCACAATCTTGATAAAAAAGAACGTATTGAGGTGCTTGAAGTGGGAAAGCGAATTCTGGTCGCCTACGGTGGAAAGGGTGGAAAGGGAAATAACTTTTTTAAGTCATCAACTAATACGAGCCCGATGCAGTCAGAGGCGGGTCGTCCAGGACAAGAGTTTGAGTGCTTACTCGAGCTGCAACTAATCGCTGACATCGGACTCATCGGGCTGCCAAACGCCGGCAAGTCCAGTTTGCTTAACGAACTTACGCGTGCGGCTGCGAAAGTAGCGAACTATCCATTTACTACGCTTGAGCCAAACCTAGGTGTTTATTATGGACCAAATGACTCGACGATCGTACTGGCTGACATTCCGGGATTAATCGAGGGTGCTTCGAGCGGCAAGGGATTGGGTATTAAGTTTTTGCGCCACATCGCTCGCACTAAACAGCTGGTTCACTGCATCGCATCTGATTCAGAGGACATGGTGCGCGATTATAAAACGATTCGAGCAGAGCTTAAAGCATTTGATCCAGCACTTCTTAAAAAGAAAGAAATTATTTTGTTAACAAAGGTTGATTTAATCTCTGAAGACGAAGTAAAGGAGCGCCTCGCGTTGCTCAAAAAGCTTAACCCAGACGCGTTCACTGTTTCGATTAAAGACAAAAAGAGCCTAGACGGGTTTAAGAAGTTTTTAACGACCGAAAAATAAAAAAATCCATCGCGCGTATGCGCGACGGGCTTAAGAGTTGGGTATGTCCGAGCTCTTCTTCCGAGGGTACGACAAGAGCTCATACCTAACCGTGCGCAAAGGGAGACGCTAGGTTGCAATAAGTTTTAAGTCAGGGTATTATATGTCTCATGAAAAACGCCGTCATATTTTTAATCATTGTAGTCATTGTATTAGGTATCGCGTTTATCTATAAGCCAACTAATAATCAACCAACTATGCCAGCAAATAATGTAACTGGATTGCAAATTGAAGATGTCAAAGTAGGTACTGGAGCTGCGGCTCAAAACGGAAATGTAGTTACCGTGCACTACACTGGTACACTCGTAAACGGAACCAAGTTCGACAGTTCAGTCGACAGGGGTCAGCCATTTAGTTTTACGCTTGGCGCTGGTCAGGTTATTCAAGGTTGGGAAGAAGGTTTGCTGGGTATGAAAGTCGGTGGCAAGCGAAAATTGAGAATCCCTCCGGACATGGCCTACGGTGACCGCGCGCTCGGTGCTATTCCCGCCAACTCAACATTGATCTTCGAGGTAGACCTCCTCGGTGTAAAGTAAAACCAATGTAAGAAGGAGCGGGCGTCAGCCCGCTTTTTCAATATCACTTATATGCAAGAAATTCGTAACATCGCAATCATCGCTCACGTCGACCACGGCAAAACGACACTCGTCGACGCTTTATTAAAGCAGTCGGAAAATTTTAAAACCAAGGCTGACGAGGGGGCTGACTTAATTTTGGATAACAACGCTCTCGAGCGCGAGCGTGGTATCACGATTCTAAGTAAAAACGTCGCCATCAACTACAAAGGTATTAAGGTCAATATCGTAGACACGCCGGGTCACGCTGACTTCGGCGGTGAAGTTGAGCGTATTATGCGCATGGTAGACGGCGTGCTTTTGCTCGTTGATGCGAAAGAAGGGCCGATGCCACAAACGAAGTTCGTATTAAAGAAAGCGATCGAAGCTGGTCACCGGGCAATTGTAGTTATCAATAAAATCGACAAACCATCAGCACGAACTCGGTGGGTACTCGACGAGACATTTAACTTATTTGTTGATCTTGGCGCGACCGATGAGCAGGCGAACTTCCCAGTTATTTATGCTGCCGGACTTCAGGGTAAAGCTGGGCTCGTTGATGATCTTTCAAAGATGACTGATATCGCTCCATTGTTTGAGACAATTGTGAGCTACATCAAGCCACCAGAGGCTGACTTAACTGCACCGACGCAGTTTCTTACCGTTAACCTCGCTCAAGACGCATACAAAGGAAAGATCGCCGTAGGGCGCTTGTACGCAGGTAGTCTAAAGGCTGGCCAGCAAGTTATGCATATTAACCGTGAGGGTAAGATGAAAAAGGCTCAGGTTACTTCACTGATGGTATTTAACGAGCTTCAGCGCAAAGAAGTTCCAGAAGTATTTGCAGGTGACATCGTCGCTATCGCTGGTATTGAAGATATCTCAATCGGTGAAACAATCGCTGATATCAACAATCCAAAGCAGCTCCCGCCAATTCACATTGACGAGCCAACCTTGAAAGCCGTCTTTTACGTAAACAAGAGTCCATTTGCTGGCAAAGAGGGCGAGTACGTAACGAGTCGTAATATTAAGGAGCGTTTATTTAAAGAAGTAGAAACCGACGTCGCACTTAAAGTTGCCGAAACAACTGATGCTGA
>CAZFZO010000004.1:0-7982 GCA_964523595.1 uncultured Candidatus Saccharibacteria bacterium
CTACAGCAGTACGCGCCTCTGGCGACCCAAGACGGTTTTTCGTTTGTCCTTCAAATTGCGGATCGCGAAGCTTAACTGAAACAATCGCAACCAATCCTTCGCGCATATCTTCACCAGTTAAGTTGTCCTCGTTTGCTTTGAGATAGTTGTTCTCAACCGCCCAGGTATTTAACGTACGGGTAAGCGCAGAACGAAACCCAGTTAAGTGCATACCACCATCTGGCGTATAGATGTTGTTTGCAAACGAAAGCTCTTGTGTCTCGATCTCACCGTTATAGATGAAGGCGGCCTCAACTTGAACCTTCTCCATTTGCTTATCAACATAAAACGGCTCCTCTTGAAGAACCTTGTCGGTGTCGTTGAGATATTTAATAAACGAGAGCAATCCGCCGTCGAAGTAAAATCCGTGATAGAAAACTGGCTTCTGCCGGTAGTCGATGAGCTCGAGTTTAATACCCTTGGTTAAAAATGCAGCACGGCGTAGACGCTCTAAAATTATCTTTTGATCAAATTCAATTTTGGCGAAGATCTCCGGATCTGGCTCGAAAATAATCTTGGTGCCTGTCGCTTTGCTCTTACCAACTTTTTTAACATCAGACTGGGGCTTACCACGTTTAAACTCTTGGCGATAAATTAATCCATCGCGTGAAATTTCAGCGATAAGCGTAGTTGAAAGTGCGTTTACTACCGAGACACCGACACCGTGCAAACCACCAGACACTTTGTACCCTTCGCCACCAAACTTACCTCCAGCGTGAAGCACCGTTAATACGGTTTCGAGTGTAGACTTTTTCGTTTGTGGGTGTTTCTCAACTGGAATACCACGACCGTCGTCGGTAACGGCGATGCGGTTATTCGCCAAAATCTCAACAGTAATATTTTTCGCAAACCCTCCCATCGCTTCGTCGATACAGTTGTCGACTACCTCCCAGATGAGGTGGTGAAGTCCAGCAAGGTCGGTTGTACCGATGTACATACCTGGGCGCTTACGCACTGGGTCTAAGCCCTCGAGGACGGTGATGTCTTTGGCGCTATAAGATGACTTCTTTTCTTCTGGTGAATCAGCGTTGTTTTTAGCCATAGGTTTCGTATGAAATTTAAAAAGAGTCGTTCAACTCAATGGCTCTAGTTTAGCAGATTTTAAGCTTATAAACAAGGCAAAAATACTTGATTTTTATCAAGAAAATCAGTATGGTTGAGCGAGAAATCAACCTCATACGGAGAAGCTGCTATGATCGAGGTCGTCATCGAATGCGGGAAGTGCGGCACGACTAGCCATGTTCCACCCGGAACCTTCAAAAGCTGCCCGACTTGTGGCGCGCAAGCGACCGAAGGACCGGCGCAGGAAGTTTTCTACTGCAAGCACTGTGGCGCCCGGAGTGAGATTGCTCCTGATACCATGACTTGCCCGTCATGCAATCGGTCTTCGCTCGATGGCTTTGAGGCGCCGATAGTTGAGTTCGCTATCGACTGTAGGGGTTGTGGTCAGCGCTGGCTCGCCCCGCACGGAACATTCCTCGTCTGCCCGATCTGCGGACAAGAAGCGAGCGCCGAAGAAGTATCGCGCGAATAGATTCCTGAGTTTGGTCGTTTTTACCCCAGAGAGCTCCTCGCGTGCGAGTCGCTCTCTTTTTTATTTCTCCTATATTTATTGACAAAAATACCCCATCCCGTCATCTTGAAAGCAGCTCTCAGGACCCAGAAGGAACCTCTCATGTCCAACGATCCCACAGTTGCAAGACAGACTCGAGACATGGTCAGTTTTACTGGTTTTGCACCAGCAGACTTTCTCGAGTTCTTGCTGGCAACGGACCCGAGTGTAGAACTACGGTCCGCATCAGGCGAAATGCGCGAGCTCACCCCTCAAGGGCCTCGTGAATCGATTTTGGTGCATCGACCCTATCATCTTTTCTTCGTAACACTACCTGGATTCATTGGGGTGTATAACGCAAAGGGATATGCGGACATCTCTCTTCTTGATGCGATTACTAAGAGTTCTCAGGCTCAACAAGAGAGCTTCGGTAGGTTCGATTTCATTCGCATTAAGGCAAATGGCACTACTTACTACTTGAGTCCTCGTCGGCGCTTGTCAGACGACATCCTTATCGGCGTCATGCTCATCGCCTGCTCGCCGCACTAACTCCCCCCGCAGCCCGACCTTTGGGCTGCTTTTTAATTACTACTATTTTGTGGACCAGGAGTTGTCTGGGCACTGCATGCTGCAGGCGCGCTACACGCGTAGCTTTGCCCCTTACTAATCTCAACCCAACTCACCTCGTTCACCTTTTGATTATTTGCGTCATACAGTACGACCGCGTTGTTCGTATAGGCGAGTGAGTATGAGGCTGGGAATGTGATATCCCCTGCGACGGCTCCGGCATATGAGCCGTCGTGCGTGATTAAAAAGTGTTTGCCTGCTGGAATTACTTTCCCCTCAAACCTACTTGTTGCAACGAGCGACGACTCGGCACCAGAAGAAGTTTTCTTTTTGATTGAGTATCCGGTCAGCACTATGTCACTCCCACTTGTATTATAGAGCTCGATAAACTCATCGTTCGCATTCGCCTCTGTGCCAACCATCACTTCACTAATAAAGAGTGAGCCGGTGAGCGTATTTGTTTGTGCGGGCTGTTCGGGTACTACTGGCGTTGAGGTCGGTTCGAGTTGTGTTGAGGTCGGAGCTGGGGTTGATTCGATTGGCGCAGATGAAGATGGAGTTTCGGCTACAACGGGCGCTGGAGCAGGTGGCGGCGAGTTTTCAGCTTTGGGCGTGCCAAGAATCGTGCCCGAGCCACTCCCAAGATACGTGTGCCACGCGTAATTAGGTGATCGCTCCATCGAGCGTTTCGCGTCTGCATCTCCGGCTGGCCACTCGGGGCTCGCACTCACCTCATCAATGAGAAAACAATTTTGATCGAAGAGTCGTAGCGCCTCATTACTATTTGCAAGTGCGCCCACATAGACTACGTCGGCTTTGATGCTTGGAAGCGCAGAGTCGTCGCGTTCAGCGATAAAAAATCCGCCGACACTCAAACGCGTCTGCGGAGAAATACGAACTTTAATCTGCTCTGCTTTATCAACTAGCTGCCAGTTAGAAATATCCAGCTGACTCCCGCTGATATTTTTCAGTTCTATCCACTCGTGATTACTATTGGCCGAGCTTCCCATCCAGCCAACTTCATTGATAATCATTCCGCGGTAACTCGGAAACTGATTTGTTGCAAACGAACATGACTTTTCAGCTACTGGCGGAGGCGCTTCTTTCGCAACTACGACTGATGAGGTGGTCACCTCTTCACTTTTTGTTGATTGCGCACCAAGTACCGCAGGAGTGTTTGTATGTGAAGCTGGTGGACTTGGCTTTTTTGCCACCGCAGCTCTCTGCTCGGGCGACTGACTCACTGATGAGCTCGCCTCGGGCATCGCCTGTGTACTCACCTGCGCTAAATATTGGAAGTTACTTTGCGGTGAGGCGACATTTTTTACGCTCGAGATACCAAGAATCGCCATCACTCCAACTAGCGCCGCACCAGCGATCCAGCCAATGAGAACTTTGAGCGATATCCCCTGCATATGCGATTAGCTACCTTTTTGAATGATAATAGGCGGGCGTGAGAGCTCGCCGGAAACTAAAAATCCAATTCCAAAACTAATTGAGGCGATGAGGAGAAAGAGTAAAAAGATGAGGATTGTTTTGCGCTGCATACTTAAAATGCGAGATACGTCTCCCACTTTTCGTATAAGTCTCTGGTAGCAAATAAATCACGTGAGTTGTATTTTGCGATATCGAGATACTTCTTCTCTTTAAATAGCTTGCCGACATCATCTCCGGTCACGCCGTCTTCTTTTGGACTCTTGATGCCAAAAGCACGTGTATATAAGTGCAGTGTTCCCTTACGGCGCATCGAGCCGTAAAAACTAAGCTGGTCATACAAGTCGATATGCACCGCGTCAGCTGACTGCTGATAGAGGTACCGTGCGCGCATTAAATCTTTGGTTGGGCGAATACCGTGAATAGCTGAACGCAGCATCAAAAATGGCGCGTCGAACTGGCGACCATTAAACGTAATGAAGTGGTGATACTTCTGGCTTAGCTCCCAAAACTTTTTGAGCATCTCCGCCTCACTCATTTGCTTAAGCACAACACCGTTTTCAGTTTCTTCGGCGATTTTTTTGCCCGGAGCTTGGTAATAGACCGCGCCCTGCTTTTTGTGATAGTCGAGTACCCCGATCGCGACAATCTCGCCTGTGAGTGGCGAGAAGCCAAGCCCCTGCTTGAGGTCTTCGAGTGCGATGCGATAGTCGTCTTCATTGGTAGACTCCTTCTCTATCCAACGCGTCAGATTGTCTTGCGTCGCCTCATCGAGCGAGTCAAAATCAGTACCCACCGTCTCAATATCAAAAACAAGCTTCTGGGGAACCGAGTTACTGTTTGACATATGGCTTAATTATAGCGTATAATCCAATAATCATAAATTGAGTAGCGGTATAAGCCGCCCCTCGCTTTACCAAGAATATGGCACATACAAAATCAGGTGGTTCCACAAAATTAGGACGAGATTCAGAAAGTAAGCGCCTTGGCGTCAAATTGAACCACGGCCAGTTAGCTCACGCCGGTCAGATTATCATCCGCCAGCGCGGTACAGCTGTTATTGCTGGAGTAAACGTTCGCCGCGGAGCTGATGACACGCTCTACGCTGCAAAGACTGGTACGGTAAACTTCAAGCAAACCAAGAAGACTCGCTTTGATGGCACCCGCCGCTACGCGAAAATCGTCAGCGTCACTGTAGCTAAATAAGAACTTCAAACTAAAAACCCGCGCAAGCGGGTTTTTAGTTTGACAAATGAAATACTTTGAGTCATTTTGAGATTAATCCTACTCGAGTAGTAGGTCGGAGCGAGTAGTTCGCTGCCGTTCTCCTAATGGAGAAGAAAGAGCCTGCTATGAAAATCAGCAAGTTCATGTCCTGTGCCCAAGCCGTCGCAGCGGAGATCATCCGCCAGATGAAGGTTGGCAACTTCATCTCTGAAACTCGACTGATACAAGTCAGAGAAGGCGGTCTCGTACCGATGCTCATCCTCACTGACTTGAACTACCTGCTCGAAGTAGATGTCGAGCTGTCTTTCGAGGGTGGTGCTCCCGGCCTCAATCTCCTCCCCGGCAAGGCCAATGTTTTCTGCTGGCCTCATGAGAGTAAGCGTGAGCCCGTGCAGGAGCTTTCGTTCACCTACGAGTACGACCCGATGAAGGGCGTCATGGTGTGCGAGAAGACTCGCAAGACACTAAAAGCCTGATCGCCCCCACCCCCACCATCTGCCTAGATGCTGGGGGTTTAATTTTATAGCGTTCTAAACTCCTGACTTAATTTCGATATTCATCTTGGCGTGAACGCCGCGGTGCAAATCGATCTCAACTTGGTGCTTACCGAGTGACTTAATTGGATGATCAAGAAGTGGTTGGAAGTTCGCATATCCCTTTTCTTTGAGTGCGACCTCGACATCGTGTTTAGTAACTGAACCAAACACCTCACCCTTTACGCCGGCCTTAACGGTAAAGACAAAACTATCTTTGCTGATTTTAGCAGCTACGGCCTGTAGTTGCCTTAGTTCGGCTGCTGACTGTTCGTCGTGCTTCTCTTTCTCGGCAAGATTTTTTTCATTTGCGAGTACGGCAAGCTTTTTGGGGAACAGAAAGTTACGTGCGTAGCCATCTGCTACCTCTTTGAGCTCGTTGCGCCTACCAATTCCGCGCACGTCTTGAAGTAGTACTACTTTCATATAATTAATTACGTTATTGTTTAGTGCTTGTTGGAGCTGGGACGATTTTTATCTCTTGTCCGGTAACTCCACCAAACGATGGAATCGTAGTTGGTTCGGTAACGCTCCCGTTTGGATTTTTTGCGATCTCTTCCTGTAATACCTGCAGAGCTTTTGCGAGCTGCGGATCACGCTTAGCCTTAATGTCTTCGTCAGTAAGGGCTACCTCATAATCTGGCTTAATACCGTTTTTGTCTAAGATTAATCCTTTTGGCATTACCCAGTGAGCGACGGTGATTTTGATAGTTGAACCGTCCTTGAGTTCGTTAATCTCTTGCACCGTACCCTTTCCGAAACTGCGCTCACCGATGATCTTGGCGCCACGAAGGTCACGTAATGCACCAGCGAGAATTTCTGAAGCTGAAGCTGAGCCGCGGTTAATCAATACGACTACTGGAATATTTTTCAGCGAGGCGTTGCCGTCAGCGCGCAATACCTTATCAGACCCCTCCCTGAACCGCTCACTCACTACGACTGTGCCGCGATCAACGAAATAGCCAGCGAGATTTGAAGCTACCTCGAGATATCCACCTGGATTGTTGCGTAAATCAATAACTACTCCTTTCACATGACTATTGAGCAAGCCGTATACCGCCTTAAAGAACTGCAATGGAGCGTTTTCATTAAAGCTGTAGAGCTGAATCTGGGCGATCTGATTATTGTTGTGCAAGGTAAGATCGAGCGTTGGAATTGTAATCAGCGCACGGGTAATCGTAATATCTTTAGCCTGCAGCCAACCTTCACGGAAGATGTTTAACACTACCTTCGTCCCTACTGGCCCACGAATCTTTTTAACTGCTTCTGAGACATCTAATCCTTGAGTTGGCTCATCATTAATTTTTACGATGACGTCACCACTCTTCAATCCCGCGGCTTGCGAAGGAGTTCCTTTGAGCGGAGAAGTAATAGCGAGCTGCTCATTTAAAATTCCAATTTCAGCACCAATACCACCAAAGTTTCCATTAATATCCTCTTCGAACTTCTGCGCATCGGCTGGCTCAAAGAAGTTTGTGTGTGGATCGCCAAACGCGTTCGTAATTCCTCGGATTGCTCCGTACACTAGCTTCTGGTCGGTCAACTTACCCGCATCAACATGAAAACGCTTTAATCGCTGCCACGCCTCCCAGAAAACCGAGAAGTCGGCGTCAGTCGTTCCACTACCATCGGTATTTGCGACATTGATTTGCACCTGACTAGTGCCCACTTGCTCACCACGTTGGTATCCAAACGCAAAGCCGCCAAGAATAAGTCCGGCGACTACGAGGGCCAAAGTGGCACTGAAAGCTATTTTCTTAATAATCGTTTTTGATAAAGCCATAGTGTCGATACTACTACAAAACCCTGGCCGTGACAAAACTAGAAAGTAAAAGCGGAAAGTGACTCATATGTACTCCCTCCTCGGCCAAGATGTGACTCCATAAGCTCGATTTTCTCTGGCGTAAAGATAAGCTCAAATGGCTCTGACTTTGGAGCTACTCCGGAGCGGCGCAATCTCCTGGCGAGAGTGATATGTGCGTTGTATTTTTTATAATCCTGACGAAATTGCACTCCGCCAGCTAGCAACCGCTCAACGAGCTCGTCGCGAACCTGCCCAAGCACTTGCGAAGTCTCCTCGCTCCCCTTGAGCCAGATCATATCCGGATCCGCCTCGCTCGGCATTGGCGTGATTTCTGTAAATCGAAGCTCGTCTATCTCACTGAGCATCTCGACAACCCCCTCGGTAGCAGAAAGGATGGCTGGCATCTTTTCATCGTCTTGATCACCAAGGAAAGCGAGCGTAATGTGCCAGCTTTCTGGCTCGGTTAAGCGAAAATCTTCTTCAGATACCTCGGCACCAATGATGTCCGACTGGTATCGCAAGGACCTGGCTGCATTAGTTGTAAGTGGGATAGAGATGAATAATCGGCGCTTCATATGGTAGTATTCTAGCATGCCAGAGATGAAATCCGTCCGTCCAAGCAACTACCTCGAAACCCTTAAGTCTCGCGGAGCTAAAAACCGCGTTTCTCAATCATTTCAGTTGGTGGGCTTAGAGATAGCGACCATCCTTAAAGACATGCCCCATAAGGCGCTGTACATCAAATTCGCGAAAGAGTACAATCCTGGCCAACTCCTCGCACTCGCTAAAGATGTAGCTGAACGCCGAGAAGTTAAGAATCGGGGCG
>CAZFZO010000004.1:7992-14778 GCA_964523595.1 uncultured Candidatus Saccharibacteria bacterium
CGAGCTAAAATCAGGTAATAAGTAGTAGCATTATGCACATCCTCAATAAAGACAATCCGACCGATAACGCTTTCCTGCGTACTAAGACGCGGGATTTCGACTTTGCAAAAATTGGTAAACCGGAGATTCGCGAACTGATTAAAACAATGCGCGAAATTATGCGCGACGCTCACGGCGTAGGACTTGCTGCAAATCAGATTGGTATTGATGCGAATATGTTTGTTGCCCAGTGCGAGGGAAAGTTTTATGCGATTTTTAATCCTAAGATAACCAAAACCTCAAAAGAGACCGCCCTTCTCGAAGAGGGTTGCTTAAGCGTTCCTGGCTACCACGGCATCATGAAACGCTACGAGCGCGTCACTTTGGATGGTCAAGATCAGAATGGCAAGAAGATAAAGATTAAGGCGTGGGGACTCTTAGCGCAGATCTTCCAACACGAGACTGACCACCTTTCGGGTAAGCTCTATATCGATAAAGCTCAAAGCATTATGAAAAATGCCGACGTCGAAGAATAATCCTATGCGCTACATTTTTTTCGGCAGCCCTGAGTTTGCTAAAGAAGTTCTCGCGACTCTCATCGAAGCAAATCTTCCCCCAGTCGCACTCGTCTGTAATCCTGATAAGCCAGTTGGGCGTAAAAAAGTTATCACCGCCCCGGACACCAAACAGTATATCCTCGATTCAAAACTCCCGATTGAGATTTTTCAGCCAAAACGCGTACTCGAGATCGAAGAAGAACTCATCTCGCTCAAACCAGATTTCTATATCATCGCTGCGTACGGTCAGATTATTCCTAAAAAAATCCTCTCTCTTCCCCCACTCGGCGCTCTAGGCGTCCATCCATCACTTTTGCCGAAGTACCGCGGTGCGTCCCCGATTCAGTCCGCACTCCTTGAGGGCGAGAGCGAGACTGGGACGACGATATTTTTAGTAGATGAGAAAGTCGATCACGGACCGATTATTGTTCGCGAAGCGATGCCGATTGAGATTGACGAAACCTACCTAACACTTGAGAAAAAACTCGCTCGCTTAGGTGGAGAACTTCTGATTCGTACCCTGCCAAACTTTGTTCAGGGAGGTATTTTAGCAGCCGTGCAAAATGAAGAAGACGCGACGCTCACTCAAAAATTTGAAACTCCTGATGCGGAGATTGATTTTGTAAAAGACAACGCCCTTTCTGTCTATCGCAAGATTCAGGCACTCAATCCTGAGCCAGGAGCCTATACGATGAACTTCCCAGGCCACGAGGGTAAGCGCGTCAAACTTTTAGCTGCTAAACTTGCCGATGGCAAGGTTGTCCCAACGCTGATCCAGGTTGAGGGTAAAAAACCGCAGAAGTTGACTGAAAAGTAAAACGATTTTATGCTACGGCTAGTCCTTTCTGGAGAGCACCATGGCGTTCAACCGATACCTACTCAAGGTTCACTGGTCTTGGGATCACACTCATGACGAGTTCGTGACCTACGACATTGAAGGTACTGAGGAAGACCTCGCCGATCACGAAGCAACGTTTCTTGCGAATCCTTACCGGGAGTCCTCCCCGGCCAAAACCTATCGCTCGGACGATCTCTCCTTGAAGCGTTTCGAGGAGTTCCTTGAGAGGCATGGCAGTGGCATGCAGGGCAAAGCAGTCCTCGTCGCTCTGTACCGCATCGACCCGAAGACCGGCCAAGAAGTTCGAGGCGGAGTGCTTACATTCAGACTCCAAAAGCTTCTTGATTTCGACCTGGACGGCAACCCTCGCCCCGTGAAGTAGAAGGATTGACCTGATACTCCCCCTCCCCACCAAGCAGACTTGGTGGGGATTTTATTTGACTATAAAACACTAACTATGTATAATATATACTGTACTTCTACCCCTGGAGGAGGCGCACATGACCCGAGAACAGTTTTTGCTGCTCCTGTCGGAGTTGCACAAGAACGGACAGATCGAAGGTAAGCTCGAGGAACGGGAGGAGCTCGGACGTGGGACGATCCTCCTGCGCAAGCCGGGCGAAAGCTATCACATTTCCACTGGGACGGTGGTGGTGTTCATCGCCAAGTTCCTGAACCCGGACAAGCCGGGCTGGATCTGCAGTGCGTACGTCAACGCCGGCAAGGACATCGACCTCTCGCCCGAAGACGCGACCGCACTCGAGCGCGCGGGCGCCAAGGCGCAGTACCTCGGCGGGCACGACCCGGAGCTGCGAGCGCACATGCTCACGCTTCTCGGTCTGACCGAGTTCGTGGACGAGGTCGTTCCGCAGACTCAGAACTCCCAGGAGTCGACCGCGGCGTAGGAGACTGACACGGCCCGACACTCGCATCGCGAGAGTCGGGCCGCTGTTTTTATTTCTATATTTTCTACTTCGCCTCCCTGCTTGCTAGTCCGTACTCAGCAACAATCTTATTAGCGAACTTCCAATCGAGGTTTTTAAAGAATGAGTCGATATACGCTTTGCGACTCGTACCGTAGTCAATAAAGTACGCGTGCTCATAGACATCAAGCACGATGACTGGCACTGCCGCCCAGACCGCACCTACGTTGTGCGCATCAGATGCGTAGTTGTGTAAACGATTATCTTTGAAGTCAAAAGCGGTAATCGCCCAGCCGCGCGCCGAGAGCCCGGTTGAAACCAAATCAGCCTTCCACTCATCAAGAGAGCCAAAGTCGCGCTCAATCATTTTTACGAGCTCGCCCTCTGGCTTACCTGCCTGCGCAGGCAGGCCGTCACCTTGGAGGTGGCCAAAGTATACCTCGTGGAGCTTCATTCCGTTTACGGCAAACGTTTCTTCGCGCTTAAGCTCACCGACTAAACTATATACACCATTAGCCTCGCTCTTATCAGCAGTCTCGAGCTTAGCCTGAATCTCATTTGTCTTTTTTACATACCCTTCGTACAGCTTAAAGTGCTGCTCGAGCATTTTTACACTGATCCCATCAATATCTTTCGTAAATGGGAACTTGTCGGCGATAAAATCTTTTCTATTTTTCATTTGTTTTGAGTTATCCCGTTAGAGGTATTATTAATAATTACTTATCTACTTAGCCTAGCTCTATCTGAAACATTTTATATTACTGTACCGTGAGTCATACGAATGTGCACTAAGCACATTCTACCTCTAATGGGACGCCCTTAGTATATCTTGCTCGTCTCTAAACAAAAAGACCGCCCACGGGCGGTCTTTTCTAAATACTAGCGAGTTACTGAGATCGTCTGACCGAGCTCTGCCGATGGAGCAGAAACCGTTACGCGGCCAGTCGTACCACCAGTCTGGCTGACGTAGTAGCCTGAGTTGTACGAGCTCGTCGAAGTCCAGGAAGCACCTGAAGCAGACGGGTCGAATGGCAAAGATGGAAGATAGGTATCTACCAAGCAAGAAGCGATATTGTAGCCACCAGTTGAAACCATCAACGATGAGCTAGCTGGAATTGCCGATCCGCAAGTAAAGACACCACGGTTATCAGCCATATTCTGGCCGATAGCGTTAAGAATCGCGTTAATGTTTGCCGAGCGCTGCGTGTTGCGAGCCTGAGCGAACTGACGGGCTGGGTTCAAAGCTACGATGACGACTGACGCCAAGATAGCGATGATACCGATTACTACTAATAACTCAATAAGCGTAAAACCTTTTTGTTTGTTCATATGGTAGAAATTATATCATATTCTGCCCAATTCCCTAGCTAGGCTTATCCACAAACAAAAAGAGCCCGTATGGGCTCTTTTTGTTTGCTAGCACTAGCGGCTAACAGAGATTACCTGACCCAACTCTTGAGCTGGGGCAGAAACCGTTACGCGACCACTTGCGGCATCGCGAGAAACCTCATAACCACTGTCATATGAGCTCGTCGAAGTCCAGGAAGCACCTGAAGCAGACGGGTCAAATGGCATAGATGGAAGGTAGGTCGTGACCAAGCAAGAAGCGATGTCGTAACCACCTGACGAAGCCATCTTTGTTGAGCTCGCTGGCAAGGCACCGGCACCACACGTCCAATTACCACGGTTATCGGCAATATTCTGGCCGATAGCGTTAAGAATCGCGTTAATGTTTGCCGAGCGCTGCGTGTTGCGAGCCTGAGCGAACTGACGGGCTGGGTTCAAAGCTACGATGACGACTGACGCCAAGATAGCGATGATACCGATAACCACGAGAAGTTCGATGAGGGTGAAACCCTTTTGTTTGTTCATTTTTTCGTTTTGAAAATAAAACTCGACCTTTCCTATACCCTAAGAATAGCAAAGCTGTGCAAAGCTCGCCATTTACCGCTGTGTATAACTAACTATCTCACCTCTTCCCAGCTGATAATGTCGTACTGGCTCGCTGTAATCGGAAAACTCGGCGGCGGGCCATAAAGCAAGTTTCCATCATAGGTAATCACGCGTGTGTTATAGCCTGTACCGTCTGTATACGCAAAGCCATAGCGCTGGTTGGTTGCGAGCATACCGTAGAGCGTAATCTTACTACGCTTATACTCTGTACCGCAGCTTGAGCCGTAGTAATACCTACCGATACGACCATTTTGAGCCACGAGCGCGGCATCAATCTCGAGATCGTCATCGCTCTTTAGCGCAGCATTGATGTTTCCTTGAGTCATCAAGCTAATAACATCCTGCCCATCGTAATTTGTATATAGCAAATCACTATTAATAGTTATATTCGCATACGTATTAGAGCTCACCGGGAAGCGACCAGAGGCGATTGTAAGTCGTGCGGTGTTGATTTTGCCACGTACCCAGATATCGTCTTCGAAAAATAGTAAGCCGTTGGCTGGGAAGGCGACGTTTGTTGCCACCGACGAGGTCGTATTAATAGACCACGTACCCCACCCTGTCGCTCCGTCGCTATTACAATTATTTGGTGCGGCCTTAAGCCCGGTCACCTTGTATACATCGAATGTATCGTTGTTTTTCAAAACGATCTCATACCCTTTTGATCCCGATGGTCCTTTGTAATATCCACTTGAAGAGGCGGCGGTTTTAATGTTTGCGAGATCGGTCGTAATACCATTGAAATCAACTGCTGGTACCGGGAAGCTACGTCCAGCCATAAATACATCGGTGCGTGTTGGTACTGCGGCTGGCGGCAACGGATCATCGGTGCCCGCGTGCGTGTGTACGCCAAACTCCTGCCCTCCGGAGTGGTCTGGGTCGTCATACTTATCTTTGGCGCTCGTAACAACGTTGTGAGCTACACCATCAAAACGAATACCACCGTTACTGTGTAACTGGCCATATACATCTGTTCCCTCTCCGAAACGAATATCTGCGTTTGCGGCAACCGAGTAACGTGCGAGTGATGGCAAACCCATCTTTACCTTAATCACCTTGTACGCGGTCGGGTCGGAATCAACGCGACCAGTTGAGGTAATAGTTGCAATCGTCGTACCACTCGCTGGAGCGGTAATCTGTAGTTCAAACTGACCAAGACGATTTCCATCTTTGTCGTTATATACGTGCACATATGGCTGCGTTGAAGTTCCCGTTCCATCTTTGAAATCCTGCGGAGCGTGAGCTAAGTGCCAGCGATAATACTCGATACCGCTCTCGGCGATAGTAAAGGCGAGCGACTTATACCGATCGCGGGTTACGCTTTTTACATACGTATCTGACCAGAGAACAAATCCCGAAATTAATAAAATAGAGATAAACCCAAACAAAAGAACCTGAATTGCTAACTGTCCCGACATTGCGAAGTTCTTGGGTTTTGAGTTAGAAAAAATACGCATATTATTTATACCGAAGATTACGAATCGTCGCCTCATTTTCTACCCCAACGATTGATGGCGTACTCGTTGATGGATTTTGGTTCGCGATTAGTGAGATTTTTACGGTCTTTACCTTAAGTGGATCAACCGGAGCTGGCAGTGCGGCCGACTGACTGCTTGTCGCAGTTATTCCGTAGTATGAAAATATCTGGCCGCTCATTATATTATGAACCATATCGCGAATATCTTCGCTTGAGCTTGGATACGTTACTGGGTTGCCCGTTGGCCTGATCACCCCTTTCTGGAACGTAGTTCCATTTAAAAAATATCGGACTTGATCAAAGCCACCGTCACGATCTATGTCGCTATAAAATGCAAATGAACCTGATGCGGCGCTGATAATCGGAAATGCGCCATTGTTTGATTGTGCTATAGAGCGAATCTCTGGCAGCATAATCTGCAACGTTTGCTGCATCTCTTGTTGCACGATGAGACTGTTGTTAAAACGAAGACTGTATTTTGTTAGGTCGCTTCCGAGAAGCCCAACCGCCATCGCGATTCCGGCGACAATACCCATCACAATAAGTAGCTCGATGAGCGTAAACCCAGCACCACTTTCATGGGCTTTACTAAACTTATTATTTTTATCATTTTCCCTTATCATTCTTTTAAATTAAGTTGAGGAGTAAAAGTGGTGCTGGGTAAACCCCTATTGCAGCGTTAAGCGCTTTTCTTGCCAACCGCTCACTACCGAAACCGAGCTGGTGGCGGTGGTGTAGCCTGATTTACTGACTGTCATGGTGTACGTACCAGTCGGAATGGCACTAAATAATGTCTGCCCTGGTGGCACACAACTTGAGGTAAATCCAATTTGAACACTCGAGAGTGTCGGCGTGTAGTTTTGATCAACCGTATTGAAGTACGCTTTGTATCGCAGATATCGATGCCCATCGTGCATCGTCCCGATCGTGCTTGTTGCGGTGTAGTACGTACTGCCCGTGCCATCTGGACCAAGATAGTTCCAGGTACTATTGTCGGTGTTTGATGCGATCTGAAACTTTAGACAATTTGCTCCACACTGACTCGGCTGATTCGTTGGC
>CAZFZO010000004.1:14788-15101 GCA_964523595.1 uncultured Candidatus Saccharibacteria bacterium
GGTGCCCGTAGTTGTGCCGAGGTCGTACGTGTTTGAGATCAAATAGCTGTTTGTACTCGTTGGATACACTCCCCCGCTTTGTGCGAGCGTCACATCACCAACTGGGTTAGCATCGGCAAGATTACCGTCTTGCGCATTATAGTTTCCATTTGACCAGTCGGTCTGACTCAAAAACTTTTTCCCTGTTATCTGCGTGAGATTTGTACCCGTCTTAGCAATATTTACTGTCGCTCCTAAAATCGGCGTACTAGATGCATCAACTATGGTAGTCATAAGTGAAGTTGAAGCTTTGGGCTCGAGCAAAAACGAGAGG
>CAZFZO010000004.1:15111-30100 GCA_964523595.1 uncultured Candidatus Saccharibacteria bacterium
GGCCGACGGTCGTATCTGGATCGATAGTCAGCGGGGCGAGCGGAAGACTGCCCGCGAGGTCGTAGACTGCGGATGTGTTGGTAAACGTATACGTATCCCATTCGAGCGACGAAATCGTTTTTAATCCAGAGGTATCGGTCGTAAAGCTCGAACTATACTTGTTTACGTTTGGCCCGGATCCAATTAATTTATTACCCACCTGACTAAATGGAATTGAGGCGACGCCGTTACACTGTGCGTCCTGCGTTTTTACATTGAGCGTACTTACTCGGTCGACGCCAAAACTAATCGAAGTGATTTGCTGGGTGGCGACGGTCGCGTGTGGCTGAATCGGGTTTGGGTTGGCAGCTGCTCCCGGCTTATAGGTTTGCGCTGATGAGTACCCACTTTTACTTACGGTAATCTGATACGCGGTCGTACTTGTTGGAATATCGACAAGCTGGAGCGTGCCCGAGTTGTTTGTACTATCTGTAATCGAAATGGTTGGCGAGGTGCTGTTGTTTACGACACTCACCGAAACGTTTCCAACCGGCTGACCATTTGCATCAAACGTATTAATAAAAAGCGATCCATTTTTACTGCTTGATTCGAGTGTTTGTGGAGCGACCCAGGTCGTGTAAGTAACTGGAGCGAACCTAAAACAGGTTGGGCAGCTTACTTCGAGCTGCACCATGCGGTAGTCGGCCGGCGCGGTATCATTTGGTGTGCCACCCTGTTTGCCATCAAACGCGTCGTCGACATTGCGCACATACGACTTTACAACAAACGAGTTGTTTTCGTAGAGAACAGTTTTTTCAGCTAACAGCACGCCAACTGGAGAACCGCTGACTGTACCAACCTGATCAAATGGAACGTTGCGTAAAATTTCGATTTCTTTATTAAGCACTGACGTTGCGAGTGTGCGTAGCCGCGTACGTCCCATAACCTCAAGCACGTTAGCAAACGTAAAGTAAATACCGCCCACTAAAATCAAAAAGATGCAGATGGTGATAAGCACCTCAATCAAACTGATGCCGGATTGGCTGTGAAGTTTACTACGCGATTGAGACATAGATAGGTACGCGTTTATACCTTGATGCTCTGACTGATTTGATAGATTGGAGTGATAACCGAAAGTGCGATAAAACCGACAAGTAAACCCATGAAGAGCAATAACGCTGGCTCGATAACGCTCCCGATGTTTTTCAAAAACTCATCAACTTCAGACTGATAAAACTCGGAAAGATATTTCAAGTTCTCGGTTAAGTTTCCCGTGTTCTCCCCTACCTCGATCATGTTGGCTAGAATAATTGGGAACAACCTCTCGTTCTTTTTTAGATAGCTCGAGAAAAAGTCGCCGCGGCGAAGCGTCTCACCTGCGTTTTTAAGCTCGTGACGATATACGAGATTGTCGAGCGTTTCGGCGGTGATATTTACCGCTTCGATAATTTTTACACCCGAGTTCAGGAGCAGTCCGAGCGTACGGGTCATCGTAGTTGCGTTTACGCGTACCGACATCTTACCGATAACAGGTAGTCGCAAAATAAAGTGGTGCCACGCGTGACGGTACCAGTAGTAGTGCGACAGAATCCAGAGCACGGCGATAAAGAGGAAAAAACCGATCGCGAGCCAAATACTGTTGGCGGTCATAAACTTCGAGCTAGCGATAAGAATCTTGGTCGTAATTGGCAAGTCTACGCGCAAGCTCGTAAAGACCGGCAAGATTTTTGGAAACACGCCGATCATAAGGGTAGCGACGATACCAATCGTGGCGAAGAAAATAACGGCTGGGTAGATAAGGGCGCCACGAATCTTGCTGCGTAACTCCTGCTTCTTCTTCAGCTCTTCAGCGAGATAGTTAAGGTTTTCAGTTAGCGTACCGGAGGTCTCACCGACGTGGACGATGTTAATGAAGAGCTCGCCAAATACGCTTTCGTATTTGCGCATACTCTCGGACAGAAACATACCGTTGGCGGTATCAGAGATAATCTGGTCGAGGATTTTTTTAAATGATGGTGACTTTGTCTGTCGATAAATAAGGCGCAAACTGTCCTGCATCGTCATACCTGAACGAATACCGACAGCTAGGTGACGCGCAAATACGACGCGCTCCTGAAGTCCAACGCGCAAAAAGAGATTTTGAAAAATAGATTTAGCGACCGCACCCTTTGGCTGGTCGTCGTTTTCAGTTTTCTTAACTTCTTCAGGTAAACCTAACATGAGAGTTCTGTATATAAGTATACACCAGAACTACTCCCCTGTTATTCATGAAAGACTCTAAGCACCTCCTCAATTGTCGTCATACCCTTTACCGCCTTTTCAAATCCGTCTTCCATCATTGTTTTCATTCCTTCGGCGATCGCTTGGCGGCGAATCTCGTCAGCGTTAGCTTTTTTCATGATAAGCTCACGAATTTTTTCCGTAATCTCGATAACCTCGTGAATACCGATACGGCCGCGGTAGCCACTCCCGTTGCAGCGTGCGCACCCCTGCCCTTTGTAAAACGCGTTGGTGTCACCGAGCATCTTTTCAGAAATAGAATCTTTGAGTGCTTTGAGCTCGACGTCGGTAAATACTTTTTTCACTTTGCAGTCTGGGCAGATCGTACGTACAAGACGCTGACCAATAGCAATGTTGAGTGTTGAGGCGATCAAAAACGGCTCAACGCCTAAGTCGAGCAAACGCGGCAAGGTGGTTGGCGCGTCGTTGGTGTGGAGTGTCGAAAGCACTAAGTGACCGGTCATAGCGGCGTTGACGGCGATACTAGCTGTCTCACCGTCACGAATCTCACCCACCATGATGACGTTTGGGTCCTGACGTAAGATGGAGCGTAGTCCGGTTGAGAATAGTAATCCGGTTTTGACGTTGACCTGAATTTGGTCGACACCTGGAAGTGAGTACTCGATCGGGTCTTCGATGGTAACGATCGAGACGTCGGGCGTATTAATCTTTTTCAAAATCATATAGAGCGTCGTCGTCTTACCAGAACCAGTCGGACCAGTCGCGAGGATTAATCCATATGGCTTTTTCATCGCACGCGCGATACGCCCGAGGTTGAGTTCGGAAAATCCGAGTTTTTCCAAACTAAACTCATCACTCGAGTGGTCGGCGAGCAAACGCATAACGCAGTTTTCACCGAAATAAGTCGGGGTGATGGAAACACGAACGTCGAGGTTGGCGCCGTCTTTTAAGACGATGCGCAAACGACCGTCTTGAGCGGCTTGGTGTTCGTCAGTACGCAGACCGGAAAGCACTTTAATACGGGTGATGATTTCAGAGTGGAGCTCTTTGGGAAACTTATAGATGTCATGGAGCACACCGTCAACGCGGAAACGTAGACGCAGGGCGTGCTCTTCTGGGTCCATATGGATATCCGAAGCGCGCATTAAAAACGCCTGCTGAATAATAACGTCAACGATTTTAATGATCGACCGAAATGCATCGGCCTTTTTTACCTCTTTATCGAGCGCCTCAACATCGGCTTGAAGCTGGGGTTCTTTTTCTGCTTCGGTTTCTGCCATAGCGATATATCTATTATAGTACAGATTCATTTCGCTCACGAACAAAATCGGCGCATATTGCGAAAAAATGTCAAAATCTATAGAATAACGGCACGCTTCGATGAAGCTCAAGGACATCCAATTTGGGCCTTCAAAAGAATGCCAGATCGCCTGCCTGCGCAGGCAGGTCTAATGGTAGGACTAATATGTGGTACGTCTATCTTCTCAAAAGTCAGCAACGAAGATGGTATTATGTCGGAAGCACAAACCGACTCAAAGAGAGGCTTAGTGAGCATAATCAGGGTCGAGTACAATCGACTAAAAGTTATCGCCCACTAGATATTGTCTACACGAAGGAGTTTGGAAGTGAGAAAGAAGCTAGGAGTTATGAGAGAATGATTAAGGATAGGCGTAAACTAAAGGAAGCGATTGTACGAGAAATTGAGGAAAGGTAAATATTGCCAGATCGTCTAATGGTAGGACAGCGGACTCTGAATCCGCGAATCTTGGTTCGATTCCAGGTCTGGCAGCAAATATGCGACCTCCAATAAGGCTTTTAGGAAATTGCAAAAACATCTCTCCAAGTTTTAACGATAAGTTATAATTTTCGAAATGGCACTGCTTCATGAATGGCAAGACTTAATAGGCGCTATTCTGGGTGCTTCGGCAGCATTTTTTGTTTGGTACTTTGCCGAAAAGTATAAACAGCGCCGGGAATTCAATGAGAAGCTTTACTACATCCATCGTCTTTTGATTGATCAAATTAATAGTGTTATTGACACGCAAGAAACTATAGAAAGATTTTTGGATCAAAAGCTGGGCTTCTTGATAGACCACCCGAGAATAGAAGGTGAAAATGAATATAGTGTTGATACGGCCTTCTTTCCTTTATTTTCAACACGTGGATTAAATTCTGATATTCACCGCGAAAGCTCCGGAAGTGCATATATCGATAATAAAATGATGTGGGCTTACAAAATATCTCAAGACCTCCCCTTAATGATTGAAGACTTGAGAGGTCAGTTTCATGAAACATTAAAATTTAATAAAGAAATTTGCTTCAATAAATTAAATTCGCCGAAGTTACAGCGTGGAATCTACCTATCTCAGCTAAGTCAATACCGAGAAGTATTAAAAAAGGAAGTTCTCGGTCATAATGTACCAACTTTTCTGAAAGTTTTGACAGAAGCGCTTGTACCGCTAGTAGAGCTTAGAGAAATCGGACTTCTGAGATGGAATTTAAGATTTGGCGGTCACTTTAAATATTTTAAAAATAAGGATGATTTTTCTCGCTTCCGAAAAAACGGATATGATCGCTTAGAAAATTTCTTTGAAGCTAAGGTTAAAGAACAACTTACGTCCTTCCAGAAAGAATCTTAGATCCTTAGTCCGAGACCTCGCCCAGCCCTCCCTATCTGGAATCAAGCAACCTCCTCTGTAATGATTAAAGTTACTTATTCCGCAGCTACAATAGCTAGTCAATTCCGAAAAAGTTCGAATCTCAGAAAAATCAAAAACTCAAAAATAAGAATGCACTTTATTCAGATGACTTTGCTAGAATAGGACTATGTGGTTGATCATTATTTTTGGAATAGCTCTTTATTTTATTTATCAAACCCCTGCATCGGGAGGCTCTTCTTTGGCTGCCCCCAAATCTTACACTGACAAACGCCCTCCTCATCAAAAACCGCCAACCCCCAGCAAGAAGCTAAATGAAGATCAAATCTTCATTGAACAGGTTAAGCTTAGCGCTGAACAACAGAATCTTTTTAATAAGATTGAAAATAGCAATGAAAATTTTTTTATTACGGGCAAGGCAGGAACCGGCAAATCAGTATTACTTCAGTATTTGAAATATAAATCTAAAAAGAAACTTATTGTAGGCGCATTTACAGGAATAGCCGCTTTGAATGTTGGTGGGCAAACTTTAAACTCATTGTTTAGGCTACCAACTGGCTTAATTCAACCCGAGAACATTCATCTGAATGGAAAGGTTGCATTCTTACTGAAGAATATCGACATTATTGTTATAGATGAAGTTTCCATGGTTAGGGTGGACATGATGGTGGCGATTGATATTCTTCTTCGAAAAGCTCGACGCAATGAAGCTCCTTTTGGCGGTGTTCAAATTGTAATGTTTGGCGACGTTTATCAATTACCGCCCGTAGTAGCAGATCGAGGCCTGCATGAATATTTCGCGCATAATTATGGTGGTCCATATTTCTTCAATGCTCCTGTATGGACAGATGCAAAACTTAATATATTTGAATTGACATATAATTTTCGCCAAAAAGATGACGAAGAATTTAAAAAGATTCTTAATGCAATCCGAATTAACGAGGCAGGGGGAGAGGTGCTTAATTCCTTAAATCTGAGATGCTTCGATACAGTACCGGCCGAAAACGTAATTACTGTTGCCCCAAGAAATGATACCGTCGATCAGATCAACGCAGAAAAACTTGCTAAATTGGCAGCCCCTATCTTTGAATACAAAGCAGAGATCAGTGGTAATCTCGAGCAATCGTACTTCCCGACAGAAGAGTATTTGAGGTTAAAAAAAGGAGCCCAGGTAATGCTACTTAAAAATGACTCTGAGAAGCGATGGGTTAATGGAACTATTGGAGTCATCGAATCACTAACTCCCATAGAGATAAGGGTTCGCGTAGCTCAGAAGAACGGAGAATTTGTTTGGTCGATACCTAAGGCGACTTGGCAAAAGACTGAATATTATTATGATCAAGAAACTCGAACAATTGAGCAGAAAGTTTTAAGTTCATTTACTCAGTTCCCGCTGCGCTTAGCTTGGGCATTTACGATTCATAAGTCCCAAGGAAAAACCTATAACTCTGTTGTAGTAAATATGGAAGGAGGCGCATTCGCTCATGGGCAGACTTATGTCGCCCTAAGCCGCTGCGTATCTCTAGACGGACTTTATTTAACACAGCCTATAAGAATCGAAGACATTATCGTCGACCCCCTGGTTGTTAGCTTCATGAACGGAGTTGTCACTAAAAATAGTGAACCACTTCCACCCGCCCCTCACGAGGGGTAGTCTGCTTTTAAAAATCCTAATGCCTCTCGATTTTCTCGAAATGCTTAGAATGAAAAATCTATCTATTGGTCTGATATACTAGTGGTATGCAAGTACTTATTCTCCTAATCATAATCGCCATTTTCCTTGCCATCCCGAAAGATGGCAAATTTTCATTTCCGAAACCCAAAGAATCCCGCCTGCCCTATCGTAGAAAGAGCTACCTCCTCTCAATTGCAGAAAAGAGTTTTTACGCAATCCTTAAGCAGATAGCTGATAATAATAACTGGGCAATTTCTCCCAAGGTTCGTCTTGAGGATTTATTATGGATTCCATCTGGAACTGAAAATCGGTTTGGGTTACGGAATCGTATTAAATCTAGGCATATAGACTTTGTGCTGTGCGATAAAGAAGCTATGAGCCCGTTGTTGGCGATTGAGTTAGATGATGCTTCTCATGAACGCGAAGATAGAGTTGAGCGAGATCGAAACGTAGACCGCATCCTACAGGATGCGGGATTGCCAATCCTACATATCAAGGTGCAGTCATTCTATGACGAGAAAATTATTAGTAAGCAAATCTTAGACTTACTAAAAATTCCTGCCTGGAACTTAAGTGTTGCAAATTCACCTCATGCAGAAAAATATCCTCATAACTGGTAAGCCAAAGAGTGGAAAGTCTACCCTCTTACGAAAACTCATCTCTCCTATCCCGAATAAAGTTGGCTTTCTTACCAATGAGATCTTAAAAGAAGGTGTGCGTACTGGATTTGAGATTGAAACACACACGGGACGCAAAGCGACTCTCGCTGACGTCACTCTTGAGTCTCCGAACAAAGTGTCGAAGTACTTTGTTCATATTGAGAACTTAGAACCTCTCATTCCTGATGTTTCGCGATTTACTAACAACGACATCCTATATTTAGATGAGATTGGTCAGATGCAGCTTTTTTCAAAGAGCTTTCAACATCTTGTATTGAGATACCTTGATTCGCAAAACATTTGTATAGCTACCCTTTCCTATATTTTCGAAAATGATTTTACAAAACTCATCAAGAAACGAGATGACGTTATGATAGTCGAACTATCAGCTGAAAATCGCGAAGAACAAGAACAGTTCATCTTAGAGCTACTCAAAAAGATAGATACATTCTCGCCTTTCTAGGGAGGTGCTATTATGCACATATGAAAGGAATAATCATAGAGAATAGTCTTAAAGATAAAAGCATCATTACGGAGACCGAGGTTATTCGCACATGGGAAGATGGAAGCTGGAAATTGCGAGAGGTTAATATTGCAAAGCAATGGGCAGAGAAACTTGGAAGGTATTTAGCCGATGGCCCTTGGTACGTCCACTTCTGGGAGCCTAATAGCGATGACGTATTAGTCGTATTTAAAGATAGAAACTTTTGGATCAAGCACTCCGATAAAAATACCTGGAATGAGGCGATTAAGTATGGAAGGTCTATTGGTATTCCTATTGAACAGCTAGACTTTCCTATCAATTAACGCCTCATGCTCCACGACTTTTTTATCTTCACCCTGAAGCAGGCGCGAGCGGCGCTATTTGCTGGAGCGTTTTTATTTTTGATTTTTGCGTCAAAATATATCGCGATTCCGGGACTGTATCGCTACGACTTCCTCTTTCTCGCGGCGGTGGCCATTCAGCTGCTCATGCTTCTTTTTAAACTCGAAACGGTTGATGAGGCGAAGACCATCGTCCTCTTCCACCTGATCGGACTCATCCTTGAGATATACAAAACTAATCCGGCGATTGGGTCGTGGACGTATCCCGAGGCTGGGTACTTTAAAATCTTTACCGTACCGCTGTACAGTGGCTTTATGTACGCCTCGATTGGCAGCTATATTGCTCACGCGTGGAAAGGCTTTACGCTTAAGCTCATCAACTCCCCTCGTTATCTCTACAGTATTATTCTCTGCGCGCTTATCTACCTGAACTTTTTTACCAATCACTTCATCTACGACTTCCGCCTATTTCTTATCGCCGGGATTTTTATCTTGTACCGCAGAACGTATGTGGAGTTTACGCCGGATAAGCGCACATATCGCCTACCGCTCAACGTCAGCTTTTTACTTATCTCGCTGTTTGTTTGGATAGCGGAAAATATCGGTACGTTTTATGGCGCGTGGCAGTATCCTTCGCAAATTCACGCGTGGCAGATTGTTTCGTTTCACAAAATCACCTCGTGGTTTTTGATGGTGATTATCTCGTTTATTATCGTCGCGTATTTAAAACACGTTAAAGCGGAGCGTACTTCTAGCGCGTAGTTTCTTGACCGTTTTTTTGGTTTGTGCAAAAATACTGCTTCCACTTGTCGGCACGGTGTCGGCGATGGACCTATGAGGTGTACTTTGAAGCGTTCCCTTCTGCTCGTGCTCGCGCTGATCGTCGCGGTGTTCGGCTACCTGAACTCCCCGATGGTCGAGCCGGCCAACGCCGGCGGGTTCAGCATGCTGCTGCCGAGCACGCCGGTGTTCTCGGGCGGCATCTGGGGTCTCGAGACGGACGACTTCAAGTCGGTCGTCGTCCCCGCGGACCGGGCGGCGGACCTCTGCGCGGCGCTGGGCATCTCCATGAACCAGGGTGTGTTCTGTACGGCGGCCCAGGTGACGCTGATCAACCCGAACGCCACGGCGATCGTGACGTGCGACTGTCAGCCCACCCAGGGTCTGGCCACCTACTGGGGAGTGCAGAGCCTGGGCTGGCAGGACCAGTACACGCAGTTCTCCTTCGAGCAGGTCAACACACGTTAACCGCTCTCGCCCCAACGACTTCGGTCCGCGGGGCTTTTTTATATCCTGGCTTTCCGTGATACGATGCGTATATATGAAACTATCTTACCGACTTATTATCGCTCTCGTGCTCGCTGTGGCGGCTTGGTTTTTCCTGCTTCGTGACACCACCCCTACTCCGGTGAGTGATGGGCTTTTGCAGTACAGTAGCGCGGAGTATGGCGTCTCATTCTCATATCCAGATACGTATGCACTCAATGAACTCGATACTCCAGACAGTCAGTTGCGCAAGCACCACATTATTTCTTTGATGCGCCGCGACGAGCTCCCAGCTGTCGAGGGTGGTGAGGGTCCGACGTATATCGCACTGGAGATATATCAAAATGATCTCGATCATCAGACGACTGAAGGTTGGATAAAAAACACGAACGAATCAAACTACAAGCTCGGCGATGGGACGCTCACCCCGATTACGCTCGCGAGCGGACTGCCTGCAATCTCGTATCGCTGGTCTGGATTATATGAAGGTACGACGATTGTAACCGCCCAGCCGAAATGGGTTTACGCGCTGACAGTCACCTATATGGAGATAGGTGCGCCAATTATCCAAGACTTTGTTGCGATTCGGGACAGTATCAAGATTACGCCGTAGCCTGGTATACTTTCTTTATGGAACACCTACGATTTGGCTCGCCTGAAAATACGAACAAGCCCGAGGGTCCCGAAAGTGCCATTATTCTCGAGAGCAGTATTGAACAAGCTGAAGTTTTACGCGCGAAGAGTGGCGTATTTACCTTTATTACCGAGAAAGGCGGCAGGCCTGAAAAGCCAAACGAAGACGCTCTTGTTGTCGATCCTGAACACGATGCGTTTGTCGTTATCGACGCGATGGGTGGAATGGCCAACCCGGGACTAGCTCGTCTTGTTGTTGCCGAAGAATTTTTGAGCACCCTTAAATCCTCCGGAAATTTAATCGACGCTCACTGGAATGCTTCGCGCCGTATGCATATGGGTGGAGGGGCCTGCTACACAGCTTTTCGCATCAAGAAAAATGATATTGAAATACAACAAGGTGGAGATACAGGAATTATCGTCGCGAGCACGGTTAATAAAAAGGTTAAGTACGACCTTTATCAGGACGTAACTGCTGACTTACGCAGGGCGGTGCTTAATGACCGAGGGGCTGAAGCTCCAGATAGAACATTTGTTTTTGACTTTAAAAATGGCGATCGTATTTATGGAGGTAGTGATGGACTCTGGAACAACATTGATGCAGATAAAATGATTCAGGAGACGCTACGGATGCCGATCGCTCAAGCACTTGCACATATTCGCACGGCGGCACTAACCGAGATGCGCGAACAAACGCGCCCGGAGTTTGCTACCCCCGACAATCTCACTATATTTATCTACGAGAAGCAGCCGAAGTAATCAAAAAGACGCCCTACGGCGTCTTTTTGATATCACTCTTCACAAAAGCTTAGTATTACCACTTGCCGGAGGCGCCTCCACCACCAGAACTTCCTCCACCGAAACCTCCGAATCCCCCGCCGCTACTCCCTCCGCCAAACCCGCCACCGAATCCCCCACCACCGCGGAACCAGTTTGAGCCACCAGCTTTTGAGGCGATAAAATCGATGAGTAAGCCGAGTGGAATTAAAAGCGCGGCTGAAAGTGCGCCATAAACAAAGGAGGCGAAGACAAATCCGATCGCAGCACCCGCAACTCCGCCGAGCACTCCACCGAACCACCACGACTTGGTCCGAGCGAGTGCGCCAAATACCAAACTCAAGAAAAACCAGCCGCCGAAAATCAAAAATGGAAAGAGGTCGCCAATGAACTGCTCGGGCGCTGGAGCGGGCGGCGCGTACTCACTAGCGATGGCCTGCTCGATCGCACTCACGCCTTGCGTAACACCCGCGTCAATTTCGCCGCGCGCAAATGCGGGTACAATCACCTTGTCGATAATCTGCTTGCTCTCTAGGTCGGTTAGCGCGCCTTCGAGGCCGTAGCCGACTTCGATACGCACTTCGCGCTCATCACGCGCGATAAGCAATAAAACGCCGTTATCTTTTTCTTTTCCGCCAATCCCCCACTCGGCAAACAATTTCACCGCGTAGGTTTCGATCGTCTCATCAGCGATAGTTGGAATGGTAACAACTGCGATCTCGTGCGCTTTTTCAGCCCGGAAGTTTTTCAGCTCTTGCTCAAGTGCGATGCGCGTATCAGCAGTCAACATTTGCGCAAAGTCGTTTACAAATCCGACCGGCTTTCCCGGGCTCGTGTACGCAAATGCAACTAACGGCAAAAAAGCTATGAGTGCGAACAAGCGTCGCATAGTAGTGTGAGCTTATTGGAGATCGACTTTCGGAGCCTCGGACGCGCCCTGCGCCGCCTCAAAGTAAGCACGCTCATCAAAACCAGCCATGCCGGCGATCAGGTTAGACGGGAAGCGTTTGATCGCGAGGTTAAAGGCTTTGACCGCGTCGTTAAAGCGCATGCGCTCTACGCTGACTCGGTTTTCTGTGCCTTCGAGCTGCGTCATTAAGTTCGTGACTGCTTCGGAGCTGCGTAGTTGCGGATAGTTTTCAATAATTACGAGCAAGCGACCGAGCGCACCCTCCACTTCGGTTGCGGCAGCAGCTTTTTGGTCGATGGTTTGAGCGCCCGAGTATTTCGCGCGAGCGTCAGCGAGCGCGGTGAAGACCGTCTTCTCCTGCGTGAAGATACCCTTTACTGACTCGGTTAAGTTTGGAATCAAATCAAAGCGGCGCTGATACTGACTCTCGACTTGCGCCCACTGGCTGTCGACTCCCTCATTTAAACTGACGAAACGGTTGTACGAACTAATACCCCAGACTGCGAGAACGATAACAATTGCGACAATGATAAGTGATTTTTTCATATTGATATATTAATTACCTAATTACTACTGACTACGCCTCAATCGCCTAGAGCTTGCCGAGCTCTTTGAGATCGTGGTCGGGAATGTAAAGAATAACGAGACCGAGAATCAAGCCAGCGACGGTGGTGATAATATGGCTTCCACCGAAAACAACCTTATCAATCCAGTCGAGGACGTACCAAATACCGCGCCAGACGAGAACGATACCAATAATAACTGAAAGATTCTTGAGTAAGTTAAGTTTCATATCTCAACAATATCACTCTCTCCCTTCTCATTCAAACGTGCAGAGGAGATTTGATTTTTAACCTACTTCCTATACTCTAGCTTCTATGGATACTACCCTTCTCGCTCTAGCAACTACACACGTCGGCGACATGATTCGCCTAGCCCTCGAGCACACGAGTGCGCATAAGGCGCTCGTCGTTTACGATACGCAAAATGAGCTGACGAATATCTTAACTGCCGCGTATCGAACCAACCTCCCCGATGCCACTTTTATCGATTTTGATAAAACTTCGCGCGAAGACGTTATCGCCGCATTTGATACGATGAACCCTGGCGACTTAGTCGTGCTTATCCAATCTTCAAACTTCCGCCTAAACGAGTTTCGTATTCGCCTGCACTTATTCAGCAAAAAACTGAAAGTGATTGAACACATGCACCTCTATCGCAATACGCCGGATGTGTGGGATGTGTATATCAACTCGCTCGCCTATGATATCAACTGGTACCGCAACATAGGACCAAAACTCAAAGCCAAACTTGAGCCGGTCAAAAAGCTCCGCATTCAAGCGATGGGACAAGAACTCTGCATCACTGGGGGCCTTGAGACCCCGAAGCTCAACATTGGCGATTATAAAGGAATGGAAAATGTCGGAGGCACCTTCCCGATTGGTGAGGTGTTTACTGAAGCACTCGACTTTGGCACAATGAATGGCTCGTTTATGATTTACGCGTTTGCGGGCGCGGAGTTTACGGTTGATATGCACGAACCGTTTCGCGTTGATATCAAAGAAGGCCAAGTAGTCGGCTGGGGCGAGAACACGCCGAAAAACTTTATTGAAATTGTTGGAGCGATTAAGGCTGAAGAACGGGCTGTTATCCGCGAGATTGGCTTTGGACTCAACCGCGCCATCACCCGTCAGCGCTATGTGCAAGACATCACTGCGTTTGAACGCATCTTAGGCATGCACCTTTCACTTGGCGAAAAACACTCGGTCTATAAAAAAGAAGGTATCATCACCGCTAAGGCGCGTTTCCACGTCGACTTATTCCCTGTTGTTGATAGGGTCATTGCTGACGACACGGTGATATTTGAAAACGGTCAGTATATTGTTTAGCCGTTATCTGCGTAGATCGTTTCAATATACAGTCCCTCTACTTTTTCGCGCGCCCACGGCGTCTTGCGTAAAAATGTTAAGCTCGAGTTGATACTCGGATTGCTAGTAAAGCAGTTGATTTTAATCCTCCGCCCAAGCTCGGCCCAACCATAACGCTCAACCAAGAACTCCAAAATCATCTGGAGGGTTTTGCCGTGGAGCGGGTTATTAGGATGCGCGTTCATGCCGATAGGTACACCCTACTGCGCGAGACCGGTACAGCGCCAATTAATTTCGGCCGTACTTTTTTCTTCATCTACAACACACGCTGGACTACAACCTGGCTTGGTTGCGTTTAAGTTAGCATCAAACCACCAGGTCTTGGTATTTTCGTTGTACTGCCCGGCAGCAAGGGCCTCCCCTCCTTTGATACACGTTTGCTGCGCAATGGTTCGCGCTTGCGCTTCGGTTAACAAACTTTTAACTTCGATAACTGGTGTCGGCGAGTTTGTTGTCGCGATCGTAAGTTGTAGCACGGTTGCGAAACTCCCCCAGAGTAAGTATGGAACTAAGAGCCAGAAGATAAGCTTGGAAAATTTGAATACTTTTACTTCTAAGACGGCGAGCGTGATCAAGACTGCGAGAATATCGAGCGATGCTGGCCAAAACGCGGTGTAGCCGAGCTGAAGCGGCGTGAAGAGCAAGTTCGCCACGATATTGAGCGCGAATAAGATAATTAAGTATGGCGGGACGCGCTTTTTGACGGTGAGATAGAGTAAGTAAATACCGGCGATAATAATGAGAGGATAAATAATCCCCCACGCAACTCCAAAGACCCAATCTGGTGGCGCAAACGACGGCTTGATAATCCCTGCATAAAATTCTTGATAGGTACGCATATAGAGTTAGTATACTCCTTTTATTAAAAGCCCGTGACGCTTTCACGTCACGGGCAAAAACTAACTCTCTAGCTGTGCGTATGATCGCTTCAGATTACTCGAGGCTCGAGCCTCGAGCCGACTGCGAAACTCTGCTGTCAAAAATATTCCAACCTGCTCGTGTCGAAGAAGTAATCCAAAGATGATCGCTCGACGACGCGGACGAAACACACTCCTTTCTACCCAGGCGTACTCTTGCTGGATAGCCAGCTCGTACGCATCAAAATCCTTTTCTGGTGCGCCGAGAATTGAAAGATCGATGTCACACAGAAACTTCGCATCATGGTCAGTAGGGACTTCTTTGTACGCAGTGTATGAGATGAGCGCGCTCACCCTTTGGGCAAACGCCTCGCTCATGCCGAGCTTGAGCGCGATCTTACTTGCAAGCGCCGCACTCTGCGCTACATTTTCAGCATCCTTCTGATGCGAATTATATACGCTGTCGTGCAGAGCGAGTGCGAACTGAACAGCGAGTGGGTCCTTAAGTAAGTGCTTGATTCGCTCAAACTCAGCCATTACTTGAGCGAAATGTTCCCAGTTGTGGTAGCGCCTCTCGGGAGA
>CAZFZO010000005.1:0-14042 GCA_964523595.1 uncultured Candidatus Saccharibacteria bacterium
CCAGATGCTTTCTGAGCCTACTCGCCAAGTCCCGAGAACAGAGGGCGCGAGGAGCTACGATCGCCTTTGCATCGAATGTGCGCACAGCTTCAACACACCCCACGACATCAGTCGCCTGATGAGGGATGAGGTCAAGCTCCGCCCATCGGAATTGTCGCTGCAAAGCCACGAGCTCTTCGTGCTCAACTCTTCTCCACGTAGGGCCGAGGACGAGCACTCGAACTTTCGCCGAAACTTGAGCCATGCAAACCTCCCGAGGCTTACTACTCTCCCCAATCGCAGACCTTAACGATACTCATCCACCCCCTACTCGTCAATAAACCCCAAACAAAAATCCCGCCACGTGGCGGGATTTTTGATGCGCGCTCTGTGCTTTTTCGTCCTTAGGTAATGTATACCATATTACGTCTGCGCGACGCCCTATTAGCTATGAAAGCGATAATAAGGAACGAACTCATACTATAAGCCGACACACCTCTCATTTGGTGACAATTACAGGCATTACCGGCTCTTGACATATATTTGAGTAGTCAAGTATAATGCAAGTATATGTATACCACCCACCAGTCACTTCAATGTATTATCAAGCTCGCTAAACTCCAGGCTGCGATTACCCGTAAATTTGACGGGCGCTTAGGGGGCGGACTCGGACTTACCGACCTCATTATTCTCTACACCCTAAGCCAAAACGCCGAAGAAAAAATGCGGCGCATTGATTTAGCTGAGGCTATTGGACTTACTGCTTCAGGCATTACTCGCCTGCTCGCGCCGATGGAAAAGATTGGACTTATTAAGCGCGAAAAAAATGCTGCTGATGCGCGCGTAAGTTTTGTCGCACTCGCCAGTGGCGGCAAACGACTCCTCGAAGAACGAATTGAAAAAGCTGAACTTTTAAGTGAGGAGGTAATCTCCCCTGCCCTCGGGAAAAAGGTTGAAGCCCTTTCAGACATCCTTGATGAGATCAAAAAAACAGGAGTATAGCTATGGCGTACTTTGTCTATATTCTCGAGTGTGCCGATGCGACACTCTATACTGGCATCACTACCGATTTAGCGCGTCGCCTTGCCGAACATAAAAATGGCACTGGTGCGAAATACACCAAGAGCCATGGCGCAAAAATGATTCTCTATAGTGAACGCAAGAAGACGCGTAGCAGTGCGAGTAAGCGCGAAGCGGCAATAAAAAAGCTCTCGCGTAGTGAAAAAATAAAGCTTATCAATCAAAAAGAGGCGTAACGCCTCTTTTTGATTTGCCTATTGAGCGAGTGTGCCGATTTGGAATGTAGCGAGCTCGTTCTCTTGTCGTGGACGTCCGCCATGCTGATCAACAAAAGCTGCGGTACCATCTTTGCCACATAAACCGAGAATCGCCTCTTTGCCTCCTGGGTGCTGGCTAATCCAACTTGTTACATCATACACATTGCTACGAATAACCGTATAGCAGCTCGTCGCATCTTTGTGGGTAGCGACTTGAGCCATCGTAAACGTCTTAGTTGTAGGAGTAGGCGTTACCTGTTCGCCTGCTGCTGGGTTTATTGATTCTACTGGCGCAGAAGTCGTTCCACCCTGACTTGGCGTAGGCGCTGGAGTAGTCTTAGTTACTAACCAAATGCCGTATCCGACTGCGATAACAATTAATATCCAAATAATTTTTTTCATATACTTTAGTATACAAGCTTTATCTTATGAGCCAACCCCCGCAACCAGCGTCGCAGTAACTACAACCGACGCAATTGTCTATCCTTATTTTGCAATTCTAGGGCCTCCCCTCTAGGAACTCTAGATACGGGAGTGCCTAGAATTTCAACTTTTAGAACTCCATACCCATCCCGCCGCCGCGATGCATCCTCGCTCCCATCGAACCTTTGCCCGCAGCCATTTTCGCCTGCAGTGCCTTTAGACGACGATCGGCCTGTGCTTGAGTGATCGTGCCCTTTGCGACTAACTGATCAAGCTGTGCTTTCATCTGAGCATCACGCTCGGCCTGCATACGCGCTTTGATATCAGCCTCATTGAGACCTTTTTCGGAAATGATTTGCTTAAACGTCTTTCCATCGGCCCATGCTTCTTTTAAGTCTGCGACGCTGATACCGAGGATCTTTGCCTCATTCTCAAACATTGTCTGCTGACGCTGACTAAGCTGCTCTGGGGTAAGCATAGGATTGCCACCAAATAGACCATGAGCTGAAGCAATAGTTGTCCCAAGAAGTCCAAAGCTAAATACGGCTGGAATAAATGCGTATGCGATGATTTTATTTTTCATTGTTATGATTAGTTACTTTATAAATGCAGCACTGTGCGCTTTTGCGCCGAGAGAGAAGAGCTCATCTGCACATCAGTGACTACATTAATTACTACAACTCACCCCAAAACTTCTTTCATGAGCAATCAAAAAGAGCGGAGGCGCCGCACCCTCTCGAAATCCGGCGATGTCCGCTCTTACTGAGTAATACAAAATCTGCTGATTTTTCTTCCACTACCTTTCACGACGAATAAACATCATCTGGCCCATGCCTGGCTCGATACGACGGACGCCAATCGCCTCGATAGTATCTGTGGCTCGATCACCAAACACGACTACGAGATCGCTTGTAGCAAAACTCACCTCAAACGGAAGTCTCGTGTCATCAGTAATGAGCACGTTCGTAGTTGACCCTCGACGATCGGACATTACAAATCCACGCTCAAGCACCTGAACAATCTGACCGGGGTGAATATCACTCAACTCACGCTCACCCTGCCGATAGAGTGGAGCGGCGAGTGGAATCCTCCTTTCTTGCGCGAACCTCCCGATACGCACATGAATTGATGTCTGCGCAAGAACTACCCCACCCACGACCGTGATGATTGCGACGCCTAGAATCGAATATACAAGTGGCTGCTTATAGGAGTATTTGCGTAGTAATATCTCAAATCCGACAATCAGTGCGACGCAGAAAAAGATAAGCACCCAAGGAAGCGCAAGAATGAAAGCGAGCCAGCCGCTGAGACCAAACGCTGGAGCAAATAACGCACCAGACTGCCTAAGCATAAAAATAATTAAACTCGCAATAAACAGTGTGAGAAGTGCAAGAATAATTCCACCGATAATCGCTATGATTGCTTGCACCACGAAGTGCCACTTTGGTCGCATCTTAACATCGCCGCATTTTACGGCTTCGATAACATACTCACGAATTGATTTTTTAGATTGCGGATTAGATTCCATGTTTTTGTACGATAGTTCCAAGTAGCACCTTACCTCGTTTTAGCCTGACTCCGACCGTTGCGATTGGTATCTGAAGCACCTCTGCGATCTCTTTGTAATCAAGCTCTTCTAGGTAATACAGCACCAGTGGGTCTTTATATTTCGTATCGAGCTTATCTAAGGAAGTCTCAAGCAGCTTACGGATTTCGTTTTGGGTAGCCTGCTCGTCTGCGGTTTCTTTGGCTGTTGGGTGCGGCAAAAGCGTATCAAAATCAAACGAAAATACTGGACTGCGTGTACGCTTTTTCATCGCATTCACTAGTTCGTTATGAGCGATCCGGTACAGCCATGGTGAAAATCGTCGAGACGCGTCAAAGCTCTTCATATTCATATACGCCTTAATGAAGATATCTTGCACAACATCTTTACTATCATCACCAATAAACAAAAATCGCCGTGCGTAACGGGTCATCTTCGCCTCATACCGCTCGATTAATTTTCCAAATGCATCGGCGTCGCCCTGCTGCACCATCTTGGCGATCTGCTCATCGGTAAGCTCAGCCATGTATATATAGTACACCGATTATACCGCCAATCTTTCACTGGGCAACGCGCTGATATCGCACTATACTGATTCATATGAACAATGAAGTTGTTGTGTTTGGTGGTGGCTGTTTTTGGTGTACTGAAGCAGTCTTTCAAGATCTAAAAGGCGTTATCTCGGTTATGTCGGGCTACGCCGGAGGAACGACTGCGCATCCTGACTATTATAGTGTTACAACTGGCAAAACTGGGCACGCGGAAGTGCTTCAGGTAACATTTGAGCCAAGTATTATTTCATTTGCTGACTTATTGACTGTCTTTTTTGCTACTCACGATCCGACTACGCTTAACCGCCAGGGAGCTGATGTTGGCACACAGTACCGCTCGATTGTTTTATATACTACCGAAGAACAGCGCAAACAAACTGAGGCGTTTATCCAAAAACTCAACGAAGACGGCGAACGCGTCGTTACCGAAGTCAAACAACTTGAACAGTTTTATCCAGCCGAAACAGAACATCGCAATTTTTATAAAAATAATACTGACGCCCCTTACTGTCAGGTGGTTATTAATCCAAAACTCAAAAAACTCAAAGAGCGATTCAATCAGCTCCTCAAAACTGCGACAAACTCCTCTTAAGTTGACTCAAATCCGGGAAATAGGCATTATACTGGCAGGACCTATCAACAAGGAGTCTGCATGCGCCACGAAGACGTTCTGTATGGGTCGTTTAATGTCCCGAGTTTCATGGAGCCGCTGATCGCGACCCCGCAGGTACAGCGACTCAAGAGGATCTCCCAGGATGTCGTTCCGGCGAAAGTGATGCCCTGGCGTCCCCCGAATCGGTTCGAACACTGCATGGGGGTGATGCGGCTGGGTATGGAGGTGCTACAGGCCAACCCCGAGCTCCCCGTCTCTCCCGCTCTCTTTCTCTCGGCCGCACTTTTGCACGACGCGGGCAACTGCGCCCTGAGCCACTTGGCGGAACCGTTTCTGCGCGAACTAACGGGCAAAGACGGCGAGTCATTTCTGGCCGACATCATCACGGCAACGCCAGCTCAAGACGCACTACGCGAAATGGGCGTTTCGGTTGCAGATGTCGTCGCCTTCGTGACGGGAGACGCTCCGCCCTACTCGCTCGTGCTTAATGGCAGCGTCGATATCGACAACCTCGACAACGTGAATCGATACTGGCACGCCGTGTACAGCACCCGGCGCTTCGACGGCCTCCGTCTCGCCTCCGCGTTCCGTTTCCAGGATGGCGGTTGGACGCTCCACGTCGACTCGCAGCGCGAAGACAAGCGTTGGCAGGCGGCGCGCGAAGCGGTGTACGGCATCATCTACGGCAACTCTCACCTCGCCGCTTCGATGATGCTCTATCGGGCACTCGCGATCGCGTTTGAGCGCGGCGAGATCCTGCTAGACTTTTACTTTTTGGATGACGAAAGGGCGATTGCGCTTCTACGTACGCTCAATCCGATGAGTGCGAAGCTCATTGGTGCGCTTCTTGGCTACCGCCTACACTCCGAGGTTTTCACGTATCAGACGGCTCAACCGTCCAAGCGTCTCACGGAGTATGCGCAAGACTGGAATGCGCGCAGCAAACTCGCAGATGAGGTGGCGAGTAAGTTTCACCTCGATCCGGCGGAGGTGTGTGCGTATATTGGTAAGGGACGAGATCGTCGCAAGATCAGTCTCCCCCTTATCAGCGCGGACGGGAGTAAGCTTCTCGACACCGAGGAGCACCCAAACATCTACCGAGTACGCGTCTACGGCACGCCCGCGCTAGCCAAGCGTCGCGAGAAGCTCGCCGAGTTCCTCCACAAGACCGTTTTGTAGTTACCCGCCCCGTGGCACATGCTGCCCGGGGCCTTTTTATTTATAGATTTATTGCTCGTTGGGGCATATACTATGTTTATATGAAACACGATGATGAACTTGACCCACTTCTCAAAAAAGTAGCGCGCGAAGGTGGCACGGAGATGCCGTTTACTGGCAAATATGTAAACGAACACAGTCAGGGCGTATACAAGTGCGCGATTTGCGGAAATGTATTATTTGCTTCAGATGCAAAATTCGACTCTGGTACGGGCTGGCCAAGCTTTACCGATCCAGTCAATCTTGCACAGATCAACCTTAAGCCAGACGATGATGGAAGTGGCCGAACAGAAGTGCTCTGCAAAAATTGCAATGCTCACCTTGGTCACGTATTCGACGATGGACCGGCTACACAGGGCGGGAAGCGCTACTGCATTAACTCTGTTTGCCTCGAATTAGAAAAGAAAAAATAAATATAACTCACCCTATGTCTTACAAACTTATCATCGCCGGACTCATCATTATTATTGGAGGGTATTTTGTAGTCACTAGCCTCCCCGCCTCACCTACATTTAATCCACTCAATGCGACCTATACGCTCAATGGTCGTCAGACGACGCTTCTTAATGGATATGCTGAAGAGCCCATCACTTCCGAGCTCGTAGGAAAAATTATTACTCGAGTTTTTGGTGAGCCAGTCTTAGGCGACTTAAATGGCGATGGCACGCCAGACGCGGCTCTCATGCTAACTCAAGAGATGGGTGGTAGCGGCGCCTTTTTCTATGCGGCGGCGGCAATCGCCTCGTCATCTGGTACACTCGGCACCAACGCGATTTTTCTTGGTGATCGCATCGCTCCGCAAAATATCGAGATTCGTGATGGCCAGATTATTGCCAACTTTGCTGACCGCAAACCTGGCGAGCCAATGACCACCCCTCCATCTCTCGGAGTTAGTGCGTACATTAATTTCGTAGATGGAAAGCTCCAGGAAATTCTCAACGACTAATATGTCCTCTGCTCTTGAGTCATTTTTTAGTTCGGCTCAGCCACTTATACGTGACATAGAGCTACTCGCTCAAACCTATCACCTCACTGATACGGTATGTATTGACCATATTGGATATGACTGTGGAAGCCGTGCTGAATTTGAATCAGTTCGAACAATGTTTGAGAGCGAAAGCGAGTTTATCTACCAATCAATCATTTCGTCACGGCCAATCGCGATTATTAAATTTAAGACTCCGATTACGACAAAGCTCGGGCCTCTTTTTTACCTCGAGCTTTGTGATCAAAAGCCAACGGGGACGCAGGTATCTGGATTTGATCACGTCGAGCTCGCGCCTATACACGGCTCGTATGATGAGCTCATTCAAGCTCTCCGCGCAGCTCAGTGCCCCATTGAACAAAAAGTTCGTCCACACCACACTACGCACGACCTATCAGTGCCTCATGGGAAAGTTCGTTTTGAACCCGAGCTCCTCATAACTAAAATTAAGCGTGAAGAGATGAAATAAAAAACGGCGGGAGATTACCTCTCCCACCGCGCGATGATGTTTCGGATCGTGTGCTCGGGCACGCAATGCCCGTTCTTCTGCGTACGCCAAGCCAGTTCGGCGACCGGCAGCGGAGGCATGACGATGAACGTGACGCTGTATCCGCGTGCCCGTGCCGCCTCGATGTACCGCTCGTACTCCCACCGCTGGGAGTTGCAGTTGTCGACGATCACGAGCTCGACACCTCCCTGCAAGCTCCGCACGAACGCCTTGAAGTTCCTCTCGTGGAACTCGCCAAGACGCTGCGGATCAAACCTTCCTGCTCGTTCGAAGTAGTCGTTGGTCGAGTGGATCGCCACTCGATCGTAGAAGATCCGCGCCCGCCTCTCCAAGCGCCTCGCCTCGGTCGTCTTACCCGACCCAGGCTCGCCTCGCAAGATCACCACGCGCCTTCCCAGCTTGATGGCGACGTCCATCGATCCCTCCAATTTGACTAAAAATATAGTAGCTTATATATCTTATTTTGTCAAATACTTCCTTAATTAAAAAGCGCCCTCGTGAGAGGGCGCTTTTTGTTAGCTGATTTTTGATCCGAGCTTTGGAAACTTTGCGCTGAGCCAATTATCTAGTCCGATCAGCCTACCAGCACGAACGCTCGACATAAAGATGAGTGCGAGTGCGTAGATAATATGATCATCGACAATATACGAGTGTGCGTCCGGCATCGGAAATCCAAGTGGGAGATAATACAAAACCATGAGCACCGCACCAAGGATTGCCGAAAGGCGAACGCCTAATCCAAGGATTAGAGAAATTCCTAAAAGCGTAAGACCCCAGGCATTTATGAAGTTAGTGATTGGCAATATCGCCGGAGAGGATACCCACTGATAGAATCCCGTGAATAACTTGGCGCCCTTGAGATATCCTTCAGCCGACCAGGCTGGAGCGAGCAGTTTCGTAATGCCAGCGTAGAAGAACAACCAACCGAGCGAGATACGGAGCAAGAACAATGAGATTCGTTGTGTTTTTTCCATATGTTTTGTAATTACTATAAGTATACCTGATTTATGACTGCGTTACTTTTCTCTTTTCTGTTGGTTGAATTGTTCCTAGCTCTTTTTCAGTCTCTTCTGGCACCAGGTGGAGATTGCATTTTGAGCATACCCCCGGCCCCTGCTTGCGCACCTCGAGGTGCATCCAACAAACATAACTTTCTTCTTTTATTTTTTTCATATGCATCGATAGAAATTAGTAATAATTAAGAAACCTTCTATCGTGCAGGACTTAGCTCGTGGAGCGCGAGCCACTCTCGTAGATACTTTGGACAGAGCAATCGTAGTCGATCACGTAGTAATCGATGAACAAGGTATCTACTTTGGCTAAAGAATAATAAAACCACCTTACGGTGGCCTGACTTAAGCAAAGCTCCTGCGAGAATCATCGCCCCAATAATGAGTGTAATCATCTTTGGAGACTCCGCGGTCGACATCTTACGAATCGCGTTAAAGTGGAAGTCCAATGACTGCGCTGCGCCCGTTGCCGTACTAGACTCGCACATCACCCCTTCGATGGTTGAGGCGATACACTCAGTCGTACTGACCGCAAGGGGGTTGTGGTTAAAATTCGAGATAAAGCCAAGGGCCGATACCTCGATAGCGCCAACTGATAGGATTACTATAAGCAGGGCTTTCATATCAATGATAATACCACATAATCTATTTTTTGTGTAGATGCACCTTTTCATACCCCATTCTGATATATTGACATTATTAGATAATTCTTCTATAATATTTATAGTTCTGATTCCTGAACCAGGAGCTCAATCGTCATGAAGGTAATGGAAGGCTCGGTGATCGATCGTGTCTGCGAGGCGGACTTCACGGGCCAGCGGATCGTCGTCATGTCTCGCGGACGCGAGAAGAATGTCTCGGTCGAAGCGCTCATCGCCCGGACCGAGCGGCAGGGCGACGGCCTCGTCTTTCACTTACAGTCTGGCGCGCAGCAGACCGCGATGGGCGAGACCGAAGAGGACGAGCCCAAGCCGACCCCGTCGACGGCGGTGCGCGCGTTCATCGCGTTTACCGACATGCGACCGGAGATCCGGGGCGACGATGTCTACCTCGGCTACCTGCTCGACGCGACCATGTACGACCAGGCGGGCTACCGCCTGTTCATCGGCGAGGCGACCATCTTCTGACTGTCGCCCACCACAATCCGCAAGGATGTGGTGGGCGTTTTTCTTTTAAAATCAAAGTGATACCATTAAGAGATGGAACGTCTCCACCACGCCTTGCGTGGTTTTACGAAACTCTACTTCCCTATCTTATTCGCCTCACTTTTTATTGGTGTTAATTTTAATACACAAACAATTCATCTCGCTTCTTACAGCACCGTCTTATTGGCGATCATCTTCTTCCTCGCAGCGCTTAAAATCGACCTGCGAAGTCTCCTCTCATATCTAAAAGATCGCAAGATGATGCTTGAGGTCAATGTTTTTATGCTAGTCGCCCTGCCAACGCTTGTTTATTTTGTTACTAACTGGCTCTACCCTGAGATGACTGTCGCGCTCGTGCTACTTGCGACCATGCCCTCAGGAATGACTGACTCACTTCTTTCTGAAATTGCGGGTGGAGACAAGAATCTCGCACTCGTCTTTACTGTCTCGACCTCTCTCCTCGCTCCGTTTACCATCCCGCTCATGCTCAAGCTCCTCCTTGGAACTGCGGTTATCGTTCCTTTCGCGGATATGGCTATTTTACTTGGTAAGGTCATCTTTATCCCATTTCTTGCCGCGAATGTACTCAAGATGATGTTCCGCAAGCAGGTAGATGAGGCGTATGACTGGTTTACTCCTGTTTCAATAATCTTACTCGCCCTACTCACCATCGGTATTGTCGCAAAGCAAGCAGATGTGATCCAGAGCGCACTCACCGGAGGAAAGCCGATGATCTATCTCTTACTTCTATTTACATTCTTTATTGGGATTCACTTCGTCAGCTACCTCATGGTTTTTTGGCGCAATCACACTGACCGCATCGCGATCACCATTTGCTCAACCTATATGAATGTCACACTTGCTATCTACCTTGCTGATAAGTTTTTCACTGGAACAAATGTTGTCGCACCAGTTATCTTGGCGATTCTTCCGTGGTCACTGCTGCTCGTGCCGTTTAAGGTGATTATGAGTCATATCGGCGAGCAGAAAGCATAGTACGTATGAGCGACTTACTCTCCCGGGCTGAACGGGCAATACAAAAGGCCCGTAATCCCAAGAAGGCTCTTGTCCTTCAGCGCTTTTTTAAGACGCGCCCGGGTGAGTATGGCGCTGGCGATGTATTTTTAGGTCTTACTGTCCCGGTCTCACGTAAGATTGCTCGAACATACCGAGCACTTAGCTTTACTGATATTCATACACTCCTCGCATCCCCCGTACACGAGAAACGCCTTATCGCCCTACTCATCCTCGTTGACCGCTATCAGCATGGCGATGCGCAAATGCAGAAAACGGTATTTGATTTTTATCTGAAACATATCGCCCGGGTTAATAACTGGGACTTAGTTGATACTTCCGCAGATAAGATTATCGGGGCGCAGCTATTTAAGTCTTCGAGTGCACCACTTCTTACATTTGCCCGTTCAAAGAATATTTGGGAGCGCCGTATCGCCATTTTATCTACCTTTTACTTCATCAGACAAAATATATTCGAACCAACGATAGCGATTGTCGAGTTTCTTCTCCAAGACACGCATGATCTTATTCATAAGGCGTGTGGCTGGATGCTTCGCGAGGTTGGCAAACGAGACAAGTCTGCTGTACTCGACTTCCTCCGCGAACACAAAGACCACATGCCTCGAACAATGCTTCGCTACGCCATTGAGCGCTTTACGCCAGCAGAAAAGAAACGCTTGATGTATACTTAGCGCTATATGAACATCCATCCGATTCTCGTTCATTTCCCTATCGCCCTCCTCACTCTCTATGCGGTGTGCGAACTTCTTCCCCTCAAGGCTCTAACTCGCCAGACGTATTGGTTTTACGTAAAAGCAGTGCTTGTGATTACGGGCACTTTGGGCGGCGTAGCAGCATATTTAGCTGGCGAAGCTATTGAGGATCAGTTTAAGACTGCATCCCTTTCCTCATTAGTCGAAACTCACTCCACCTTTGCGATCACCTCAATTCTCATTTTTGCCATACTCAGCTATCGGTTGGTTCACGCCTGCAGACAAACTCTCTTTGGCGTGTAACGACTCGCCTCTCAAACCTTATCCTCAAGCCAGCGCTCCGCCTACCACTCGCGCTTGCTGGCGTATTAGCGATCACCATTACTGGAGCACTCGGCGGCGCGATTGCGTTTGGTCCAGATATCGACCCCGTAGCAACTTTCTTCTATCACCTCCTGGTCAAATAATCTCTATGGAGACCGCTTTTGCTTTTGTTAAAGGATTAGTCATCGGCCTACTTACCGCACTTCCATCTGGACCAGTCGGCTTTGTGTGCTTGCGCAGGATATTTACCCAAGGAAGAACTATCGGCTTTGTCTCTGGCGTTGGTACGAGCCTCGGAGACGCTTTATACGCGTTTATCGCCGCTCTTGGACTCGCCTCGCTCGCCCAAACCGTCCCCAATGGCGAACTCTGGATCAAAATGATTGGTGGCTTCTTTCTTCTTATTTTTGGTATTCGTATTATGTTTTCTAAGCCAGTTGAGTTTGGTAATGGGGACGCTTCAGTAAAAAATATAACTTCAGCTTTTTCTTCGGCATTTGTTCTTACGCTCGCCAATCCAACTATCATCTTTTCCTTTGCGGCACTTTTTGCTGGGCTTGGACTGCTTGGCTCATCCGACAACTATGGATTTGCGGGAGCTTTAGCTGGGGGTATTTTCCTTGGCGCTGTTTCGAGCTGGTTTTTAGTAAGTCGACTCGAACAAACATTTCGCGATCGCCTCACGCCAGCTGGCCTTAAATGGATTGATATTGGTATCGGCTGTATCGTACTAGGATTTGGTCTTGCGGCACTTATTGGCGCCTTTGCTTGAAAAATAAAGCGCCGCATTGCTTTCACAACGCGGCGCGAGAAACCAAGTAGCTACGCTCGCTTATCTTTACGAGCAACAAGAGCGGTAAGGTCTCGACGCTCCATCCCTGGCAGCACCGAGCCTTCGAGATGCTGATGCGGATACGGCACTCGTTCAGCGGTCATCGCCACTCCCCACCGATAGTACGGACGATTAGGAAGCGTCCGCACACACAACGACTCGATCGGGCAGTGACTGCACAAGTCGGGATACTCTACTGGCCAGAGCGCACTGTTGCGCCTGAGCTCCTCTGGATCTACCAGGGTGATACTGCGATCTAGATTTTCCTGTCCCGAATTTTGGAGCTGCTCCACGCAGAGTTCGCGTGACAGCACCCAGACCGCTGGGTTGATGTCCATATGACTGAACCCGTTCTCCGTACAGAATCGCTGGCTCCAAAGCGCAATCTCGTCTGTTACCCGCTCGGTAACTTGGAGTGCGGGCACTCCCCGCAGAGACTCCTGCTCTGGCTTTTTGGGCACAAACGGCGAGAAGGCGCGCCTATCAATAACGCCTGTCGAAACGAGTACGCGGATCGCGTGAAAGTCGACCGGGATCGGTCCGGGAAAGCGCGGAATAAGATTCTTCTCCTGCAGCCAGATCGTAAGAAGCGAGAAGATCTTGCGCCGCATTCCTCCAAACGAAACAGCATTCGGAGCGCGCTTGTAGTCGATACGACGATACGCCTCTTCGAACTCGATGACACCCCAAAATACATTGCGCAAATCCCCACCCCACGAGCGAGCGAGCGCGCACGCATTTTGATACCACGAGTTCGCAAACTCCTCGAGCTTGTAGAACGCCTTCTTCTGACTCTTCGGCCTCATGCGCCTCGGCCGCTGAATCCTGAGGTCGGCTCCCGGCCAAAGAAGCGATTGCTCAGCTTTTGGCGATGGAGAGTCACTCTTCTTGAGCTCCACGATCTCGGTGAACTTTCGAGCGATGAGCTCCGGCGTCCACTGCTGCGCAACCACTTGCGGGTCGTACATCTCGGGGTACTTTTCCCAGAGCGACCAGAGCCACTTAAACGGATCTTCGCTCACTACTCCACCCCGTTGGGTGATCGCAGCGAAGAAGAACCAGCGCGCGGCAGCGATTGGATCTGCCGGGAGCTGATATCTGTCTTGGGGAAGCGTGATATCCGTAAAGATGCCCTTTTTGTTACGCCAGTAATCAGACAGGATTGCGAAGAGCTTAAGAGCGCGCTCTTCATTGAAACGGATGACTTTTTTAGCCACGATATCTCCTCTCGGTGTTTACCGAAAGTAACCTATTGAGAACTACCGGGAGTGTACCAGGAAGTACGAGAGATCAGCAACTCTTAGAGCTTACCTAAATCAAGACGATCAGTTATCGCTATTTTTTCTACAAACTCTTTCATGTGAGAGACGAGGATTAGGGCGCCATCATACTTACTCAAAGCTTGCGCGATGATTGGCAAGTGACGGAAGTTAACGTGGTTAGTTGGCTCGTCTAATATCATAAGCCCTGGGCGCTGAAGTACGAAACGTGCAAAACAAAGTAATCCCCTCTGCCCTCCAGATAACGACCCTACACGGCTGCGCAATACGTGCTCGTCGAGTACAAAGTGTCCAGCAGTAGCGCGAAGCTGCTGATCAGTGCCGTCGGTCATTACATCGGCGAGTGTTTGATATACTGTTTTTTCAAAATCTAGATCAGAAAAGTCCTGACTGTAGTAGCCAACACGCACACCCTGACTAATCTCCCCACCCTTGGCTTTGCCGCGAGCAAACGCATCTAAAAAACTCGTCTTACCAATACCGTTTGGTCCGGTAATTAAGAGCTTGGTTTTGCGCTTAAGAAGCTGGCTCACCTTTTTACTTACCGCTTTGTGATTCTGCACCACGCTCACTGCGGATATAGTCGCAATTACATCACTCCAGTCTTGTGCTGGGATAACGAAA
>CAZFZO010000005.1:14052-28967 GCA_964523595.1 uncultured Candidatus Saccharibacteria bacterium
TCTTCTAACTCTTCGATCGCCTCGCGCATTTTACGAGCCACATCACGCATGTGACCTCCTTTTTGTGCGAAAAAGTTCATCTGCTCCTTGCGGTTTGAGATATCACGCATCAAGGTCGCATTTTTCTTACGCTCACGCTCAATACGCAGTGAGATCTCCTCAACCACGTCTAGATAGTTACCAACATACTGTTCGATCTTGTGCGTAAATGAGTCCAGGTATAAGACGCCGTGAGTAAAGGCGTTTAAGAAGTGCGCGTCGTGAGAAATAACGATACAGGTTTTTGGATACTCGGCTAAGAACTTCGTTAAGTGCTCGATACCTTCGACATCGAGGTTGTTCGTTGGCTCGTCGAGCAGTAAAATATCTGGTTTTTGAATAATCGCGTAGGCGAGCAACAAGCGAGCCTTTTGTCCGCCCGAAAACTCCCCCATCTTCTTATCGAGGTTAGCGCGCAAGTTTACGATCTCAAGCACCTCTTCGATGCGTGGGTCGAGATCATACACCTTGCGATCAAATGCGGTCGCAAACCACTCCTGAACAGTCATCTCGAGCTGGTCGCGCGGAATCATCTGCTTGGCGATACCAATCGTAGCGCCCTTTTTAATATTTATCTCTCCGTCTTCTGGCGCGAGCGTCTTTAAGATAAGTTGAAAAAGCGTTGACTTACCTGCTCCGTTTTGGCCCATCAAGGTGATTTTGGCGCGTTCGCGGATCGAGAAACTAACCGCGTCAAGAATTGGCTTGTTATGGCCGTAACCAAACGAAACCTCGTTAAAACGAAGTACTACGTCGCCGTGATCGTATTTTGTTTGCTGTTTTTGAGCTGGTTTTGCCTCTTGAGCCATAGAAATGAAAGACCTGGCGCAAACGCCAGATATTTTTTAAGAATATCAGATTTTAGCAAATTAGTAAAGAAAACTGCTGGAGTTTCGCCTTCAAATCATCTATACTTGCTCGTATGAAATACCTTAAATCAATCATCTATCTTTTAGTTATTATCGGCCTAGTTAGCTTGTTCGCGTGGATTTTTGGCAAGTCTTCAGCACCTAAGTACACAATCAACGCCGACTCACAAGCGATTATTCAGCAACTCAAAGAGCTTAATAAGCTCGAGACTGCCTCATACCAAATTGAGAAAGTAATTGATGCGGGAACTAATGGCGGAGCATTTAAAGACTTTTTCTTTGGCGACCGAATTCTTCTTGTTGCTAACGGCAGCGTAATTGCCGGATTTGATTTTAGTAAATTAGCTGCCAACGCAGTTACCATTGAAGGAAAAGTTTTGCGCATTCAACTCCCTCCTGCCGAGATCTTAAGTGCGGCGCTTGATAATTCAAAGACGCGCGTCTATGACCGCAAAGTCGGTATTCTAACCAGTGGTAACGCGAACCTCGAGAGTCAGGCGCGTGCAGCGGCTGAGCTCAGTATTCGCAAGGCGGCTTGTGATGGCGATATCTTAGGCAAGGCTTCTGACTACGCGGGCAAATCACTCGCCCACCTTTTCGAGGCGGCCGGATTTACGAGCGTACAGGTTTTGATCCCGGAGGCCGGAGTCTGTAAGTAGTTCTTGCGCTCGTCTTAATTTCGTATACAATAAAAACTCGTCCTACCGTGGAGGTGCTTTCCATGTGCGGAGGCTGCAACCCTCGAGCTGGCGTCGACTGCCAGCGTCCCACCGCCCCCCCACCAAGAAGGCTTCGCCCAAGAAAGCGAAGAGGCCCAAGAAGGGAGATCAGAAGAAGCGCGACAAGTAGGATCGTTTTCCTCGGCCTGTGTCACCCCGGTGACCTGGCCGATTTTTTATAAATCGATAGCGGAGAGGAAGCTCTTAAGCTCTCTTCCTGCTAACTTTCGATACTGACCTGGTTTCAAATCGCCAAGCTTAATATTCATAATGCGTACGCGCTTAAGGTCTTCAACCTCATTTCCAAGCGCGGTAATCATGCGCTTAATCTGGTGACGCTTACCTTCAGTGAGTGCGATTGAAACGCTCTGCGCCCCCTCTTCACCTTCTACAACTGCGGGCTTGGTAATACCGTCTTCAATTTTTACTCCTTTAGCTAATCGAGTAAGGTCTCTTGAACGAAGTGGACGTTTTACCTTTACCCAGTACTCTTTTTCGTGATCATATTTTGGATTCAAAAGACGATCGGTTACGCGCCCATCGTTAGTGAGTAAGATAAGTCCGTGTGAGTCTTGGTCAAGTCGACCGATGGGAAACACGCGCTCGGGAATATCGATGATCTGTCCAATATCTTGCTTGCCCTCGGCCGCACCACCATGCGTCATTATGCCAATCGGCTTATTGAACGCGTAATACACGTAACTTTTCTGCACTTCTTTTTGAACTACCTCATCAACAGCGACGATATCTGACTCACTCACCTTGTCGCCTAACTGCGCGAGTCGCCCATTAATGGTTACCTTGCCGGCCTGAATAAGCTCATCTGCACCGCGACGCGTCGAGTATTTGTGAGCGGCTAAGTACTTATTGATACGAACTGGGTAGTTGAGCTCTTCCATAGTTTTCTATCTTACCTTAGATTTTTACTATTGACAATACCAAAAAAATAAATTATTATAGGCACTGCTTCTAAACCGTCCCGTTCTTTCGTGGAGAGTCACTCGATGTCCCTTAGGGCCCATAAAATCGTCCTCAAGAAGGTCTCTGTCGCAAGGATGGAGGTGCACTCGCGCTGCCACGACAATGGCAAGATCGCGATCACCCTGTACAGTCCGGCGGACAAGCCGTATGACGAGATCATCACGCTCGCCCCGCAACCCGGGAAGTCCGAGGTCTCTGCGAGAGCCATCGCGGTGATCGTTTTCTTCTACAAGCTTCGCGAGTATGACCACATCCGCACTCTGTGTGCTGCCTGCCAGAAAGAGGCAGAGGGCGCAGCTCGCATGGAGATGGGCGAGCACCCCGCTCACCTGCACCCCCTGCTCGCCCTGGAGGCGAACCTCACGCCGATCTCCTGCGTGGGCTAGCCCGTTTCTCTGCCGCCTCAACTCCCCTGTGGGTTTTGGCGGTATTTTTTTAAAATAAAACCGGCGGACACCACGGAGGTGTACACCGGCAGTAACTAGACGACCGACAGCATGCGCAGGATCGCACGCCGATCGATCTCATAAATCTTGCCGTACTTGCCGTAGCGGCGATAGAAATGAACCTTGCCCTGGAACTTCGGGTCCTCGAACGCACTCTTGAATACGTCGAGAGGGACTTCACACAAGCTGACGCGATCCTCGACGCGTCCGGTCAAGCGCGTGACCCGGTGCTCGCGCAACTCGCCCGTCACCTCTTGACGGTTGGCGAGCTCTTGCCCGACCCACTGGGCGGCTTCGCCGAACATCTGCAAGAAGTAGGTCTCCTTCCTGACGCGCTCGGCAATCTGCCGACGACTGCTAGCCCTGCTCTTCATCACTCACCTCCAGGCAACACTTATGTTGCGAACTTTGACTTGCGAACTGCCTTATAATACTTATTATTTGATAATCTGTAAAGCGTTTTCAAAGTCTCTATTTAGGAATATACTAGTGCGCATATGGATATAAACACCAACCCGCAGGAGCAGTTAAGCAAAAAACAACTTAAGCGCCTCGCCCGTGAACAGCGCAAGCAAGCACAAGCAAGTGCTCAAGGACGCCAAATGACCGGCCGCATTATCCTTTGGATCATCGTACTGGCTGTACTCTTTGGTATTGGCTACGGCCTTGTCTGGCTAGCGAGTAAGCAGCCAAATGTGGCGGGAACTGGACAAACGATTGTTAACGAAGTTCGTCCAACTGACTGGGTTGCCGGCAACCCAAGTTCTTCGGTCATCTTAGTTGAGTATTCAGACTTCCAGTGTCCAGCGTGTGGAGCCTACTTCCCCCTCCTTCAGCAACTCCAGAAAGACTTCTCGAAAGATGTAGCATTTATCTATCGTCCATACCCACTCACGAGCATTCATCCAAACGCTTTCCCTGCAGCAGTTGCAGCTGAGGCGGCAGGCAAACAGGGCGCGTTTTGGGCGATGCACGATCTCCTCTACACTAACCAAGCTAAGTGGTCTGGGCTTCTTTCAACTAAGTCTACGTTTGTTGAATACGCAAAAGAGCTTAAGCTTAACGTTGAGCAGTTCACTTCCGACCTTGGACTCAAAGAGATTCGAACAAAAGTTGATAACGCTATTGCCGAAGCTGGCCGCTTGCAGCTTCCCGGTACGCCAACCTTCTTCCTCAATGGCGTGCAGATTCAAAACCCACGCAACTACACCGAGTTCAAAACACTCTTAAGCAAAACCATTACTGGTTCAACTACCAATGCGAAATAAAGGAATTATCATCGCGATGATGCTCCTTGGCCTTATTGGAGCTTCTGATGCTGGCTACCTAACCGCCAAACACTTTCTTGGCACACCTGTTCCGTGCGCAATCGTGAATGGCTGTGAAACAGTCCTTACCAGCTCGTACGCAATCATTCTGGGCGTTCCCGTGGCACTGATTGGCACTATCTTTTACTTGAGTGTTCTTATCTTGAGTATTCTCGCCCTTGATACTCGCAGCGAACGCGTTACTAAAATTCTCATGCATCTTCCTTGGGCGGGACTCCTCGCCTCACTCTACTTCGTGATACTCCAGGTGTTTGTTATTCACGCGCTTTGTGCGTGGTGCTTGTTCTCCGCCCTGACTTCTACTACCCTGTTTATCCTTGGCCAGATCGCCTTACGAAAGATGAAACAGCCGCCGGTAGTCACTATCTCGTAAACTGTAATAAAAAAACCGCCAAAGCTGGCGGTTTTTTTATTACCTAAAATGTCGAAGCGGCAGTAAACGAAACCGAGCAGAGCGTAAATGCGATCACGCTCACCGCCACTAACAATTCGATAAATTGATTACGACTAATCATATGTAATCAGTATATCAAATATAAACCGCCCGAGATACGGGCGGTTTATATTTTACTTAGTGATGACCACCATGCGAAGAACTCGTTACTTCAAGCGGAGCGATCGCGACTGTTTCGCGACGGCGGCGGAAGAAGATAAGGAGTAAGAGCAAGATGATGACGATAAGCAAGAACCATGGACTGAAGAGAAGCGTGCCGATTGAGGCGAGCGCACCTGCGGAACCAAAGTTATTTCCATTCGTAGTGTTCTGCTGAACTGGGTACTGCTGCACCTGGTTCACGCCAACTAACTGACTGAAGACACGCTCATTGCTGCGCGCAGTCTCGCCGCCAGCAGTTGCTACCGCACGGATGTAGTACGTGCGACCAACTTCGAGCTGACCGAGATTTACGCGGTGAACCGTTGAGATTACTCCATCATCTGGCGTGCGATACTCGCTGCCACCAGAGACTAAGCTGTAGACTACATAGCCACGTGAAGGCTTGTTCGTCTCAAACGTCACTACGACATTTGCTCCGAGCACTCCTGCGTAATTAGCAACCGTAGTGCCACAGTTGTTGTAGCCGGTCGTAATCACCTGTGAGTTTACTGGGCAACCACACGCGTTTGTTGAAACGGTCTGGATTCCGGTACTCGTTGTAATTACTGGGTTCTGTCCATCATTCTGGATAACTACGCTTACAAAGCGAAGGTCGTCAACTGGAGTGACTGGAGGAACGTAGGTCGAGTTAACACGAATCGTGAACGTCTGGTTTACTGGGGAGTTGAAGCCGTCAGTAACCGAGATGATGACCGTGTAAGTCGAACCAGCCTGGTAGCTCTGTGGAATCCACTGCACTAAGCCGGTCGTTGGGTTAATCGTCAAACCAGCTGGGCCTGAGATTAAGTTATAGGTTAAGACGTTGTTCTCTGGGTCAAGCGCGTTGGCGTCATAGACGTACAACTGATTTACGCTCGCCGAGCTACCCGCAAAACTAATAAAGTATGGTGGCAAGTTTTGCGTGTTGATTTGATCATACTCCGAGTTATCGGTGTATGAGTAGCAACCTGGGTCGGATGGGTAGTCTACGCGGCCATCACCATCGTTGTCGTAACCGTCATTACACTGATAGGTAGTAACAACTTGATCGTACTCACTGTTGTCGGTGTAGCTTGAGCAACCTGGGTCGGATGGGTAGTCTACGCGACCATCAGAGTCATTGTCGTAACCATCGTTACACTGATAGGTAATCGTTACCTGATTGTACTCCGAATTATCGGTATACGAAGAACAGCCTGGGTCGGAAGGATAGTCGACAAAACCGTCTGAGTCGTTGTCGATGTGATCGTTACACTGATACGTTACTGGCGGGTTGTTGCAAGCGCCCGTCAAACAGGAACCAAATTCTGAATTATCAGCTGGGTTATAGCTTGAAGAGTTGCTAGCGTTTAAGTCGGTGTGACAGTCTGGGTCGGTAGCATCTACCTTGCCATCACCATCGTTGTCCGTTCCATCAGAACACTGGGCGTTTGAAGTTCCACCCGTGCCGGTACCAGTACCACTGTTCGTATTGAACTCTGAATTAAGACTTGAGTCATATGCACCACTTAACGTTCCACCGACGTGACAAGCAGGGTCGGCAGCATCAATTAAGTTGTCTTGAGCTGGGTCGTTATTAAAACCGTCTGAACACTGAGTAAATCCTACCGCAGAAGCCAAATGAACGCTTACACCAGTAAACGCCATAACCGCAACCACGATAAATGCGATAGATAATAGTTTTTTCATACGGACGTAATATACGTTAATATTGCTAAAAAGTCAATACTTATGAGTAATTTCGACAATTACTCTTACCCTCTCATACAAGAGGAGAAAAGGCAAAAGGTTTTTGCACTTTCTTCTTTTGATGAAATTAGGAGATGGCGGGCGAACACTTGCGTGTTCGCCCACCACCAGGCTGACGGAGACTAGTTCGCTGCCGCGAACTCCTCCTCGGGAACGGCATCGATCGTATCGGCACCGAAGTCCGGGTCGAGGTCGACCGCGAACACCAGGCCTTGCGACCTGACCACCGCGAGCGCGGGGGTGCTCTGCTGGTAGGTCCGCAGCAGCCGCGGACCCGCAGTCGCGTCCCACGACACGACGAAGGTCGTGCCGTAGTCGATGTACTGCGCACCCAGGTTGAGCGTCTGTCCGTTGTTGAAGTGGATGACCACCCCGAAGTAGCCGGGGTTACGCGCCCACTTCTTCGACGCACCGTCGAACGTCCAGACGGGGGTGTTCATCAGATGGCTGCCGGTGAGGACGCCGCCGGGCAACTGGGGGTTCGCACCCTCGGGCCAGCACATCTTCGCCGGGTTCATGTACACACCCTCCGCCGGGAAGTCGGCCGGGGCGTTGTCGTCGTGAGCATCGAAGACCCACGCCGTCCCATTGAGGGCGACGCGATCGATCTGGCACGCCGAGGTCGGGTCGTTGTGGACCCCGAACCAGAGCGTCCCGCTCGGCGGCGGATCCACGGGCGGCGGCGTCGGATCGTCCGGCGGACAATCCGGGTCGTCGCTCGCGAAGAAGAGCTGGTACGTCTCGTAGACGAGAACCGCTCCCACCACCGCGATCACCCAGCACGGCACACAGAGTCCGCCGGTGATCGCACCGACGATCCCGCCCGCACCGCAGCCGGTCGTCGTCGTGACGATCGTACCGGAGAGCAGGATGAGCGTGATCAGGAAGAGCGCACGCAAGGCCTTGGGGGCCTTGTACCACGGAGTCGAATTCTGCACAGACACCTCGCTTTGTTTGTAGAAGAACAGGAAATCGTAGGGTCAGCTCTGTAGGCGCCTTCGATGAAGGCACTCAATACCGAGTCTTACCTCAGGTACTAGTATAGCACACTTATTTAGATATGTCAAGCCTCTCCTTTTCCTCCCCGGAAAGGCCTGAAATGGCTGATTTATCTATATTTTAAGCCATTTTTGGCTATACTGCCTACCCCCTTATTCTGGGCTTAGCAAAAAGCCCTATCTTATCAGTCTTGAGCACTGCCTATTGACAACAAGTTTCCTATATCTTGTCAAGGTGCTCCTCCCCATGCTATGATAGACGGGTCGGTAGCAAAACGATTACTGATACTCGCAAGAGTATTGGAGGAAAGTCGGGACACTCTCTTTCTAGCAATAGAAAGAAATTGGTAGTGGCTAACCGCCACCAGTAGTGATACAGAGGTGCGAGCAGTGACGCTCGGGCTAGAAATGGCTCGAGGGACCCTATCCCAACGTAGAAGGTCTAATTCCGCCATGGGGATCAAAAGCGGAAGTGAAACGGCAAAACCCTTACCTGTGTGCAAGGCCGTGCTCATCGCAAGATGAGAGTGCCGCTCGAATTAGTGAGTAATCACTGATCCAGATAAATTATCGTAGCCCGCAAGGGTCAACAGAATCCCGCTTACTCGCTACCGACATCAAAAACCCGCCTTTCGGCGGGTTTTTGATTCTTATTCTTTGTTTAATTGCTATTACTAGCATCCACACTTATCTCGGTATTCCACGTCGAACTCTGACATCCCGGATCGCTCGGATAGTCTACTAATCCATCGCTGTCGTTATCAACTCCGTCATTACACTGATGTGTCTCGCTTGGCGCCTGATCAACTGGTGGCGCGAGCTCAACTACGAGCGAGTAGATAAGACCAAATGGTGTTTTGGAGTCTGGGTCTTTTTCCTTTTTCTGATTAACCGCAAATGCGATCTCATTTTCTCCAACTTTGAGTAACTCTGCTGGAAGCTGAATTGTTGAAACTTTTACGCAGCTAATTCCTGTTGCCGCACACTGCGTAAAAGGCCCCACGGTGTTTGCTGCTACTGCCCCCGCTCCGTTTATTACAACACTCGAGCTATCGTCGGCGGCTATTTGAATGCTCGCTTTTGCTGCTAACTGCGGCAAGGTAAACTTTCTGAAGAAATATGCAATTGTTCCATTTGTTGGCCCACTTCCCGGAGTGCTCGTCTTTGCATCATAACTAATCCAAGAGGCGTCTTTGATTGTCGCCCACGGCTTATACTTTGAAATCTTTACTGCAAAACCAGAACTCTTTTTTTCGCCAGCAGCTGGCTCGATTGCATAGGTTTCTGTTCCGTTACTAACAAACGTAAGCGTCACTGGCTTAACAGTAAAGGCAAGTGAGTTGCTTAGTGGCGTACCATCCTTAGCAGCTCCAACCCGCACCTTATGTGCACCCGTTGCGAGTCCTGGCGGAACAATAAACGTAAGACTGGATTTTGTCTGACTAGTCACTGGCACTGCTAAATTTCCATCGAATGAAATGATGGGATTCTTATCAAAGTTATAGCCAGTAATTTTTACACTATCACCGTACGTCGCCTGACTTGGATTTATGGAAGAAATAGATGCAGACGATCCAGTTTTTGAATAAAAAATGGCTGCGTAACCACCGTCAGCCGTGCCGGTAAATGGATGCGAGGTGAATAATACTGCTGCGAACAAAAATAATGTCGCGGCAAAGAAAAACGGGAAATGCTCTCGCTCCATAAGAGTTAGTGATGGTTAATGTGTATTACATCAAGTATACCATCACTACCTGAGCCACTTATCCCCTGTGAAAACCTAAATCGGCTGGGTTATAGTCACCTGAAACATGCTGCACCACTCCCCCGCGGGCTAAAAATTCTGCACGTAACTGCTTCACTTGCTTCATAAGCTCCTGAGTTTGCTTGGCGATCTTCTCTTTTTTCATAAATCCTTTTGACCAGTAGTCAATAATAAGCTTGCTATCACCAAAAATCTTTTTCACCCCAAGCTTTTCTGCAAGCTGCAGCGCGAAGTAGCACCCCAACAACTCACCATAGTTATTTGTCGCACTATCGCGAGCAACGCGAAATGTTTTAAATTCGGTAAGCTCTTTTGGTGAGAGGAGCTCGGGCAAAAGATCCTTACCCTCCTTAGTCGTAACTCGCACCTCTACGCCCTCGCCCCGGCCCGTACCAGCATCAAAATAGATACCCTCTTCGAGTTCTGGCTTTGGAGCCCTCTGTTTGGCCTCATATGGCGCCCCAGCAGCTAGCCAGGCGCTCGCCTCGGCTCGACTACTAAAGCCTCGGTAGCGGGCGTCTTTACCCTTTACCGCCTGTTCACACTCTTTCCAGGTGCTGACGATATGAGCGGTCTTAGAATGTATAAGGTAATACGCGTAACAAACTGCTTTTGGTTTTGCCATATCTATTTTTGAATATACTTCCACGGCAACTCAGCATTAAGCGGCAATACAAATCCCGCTGCCGCTTTATGCCCTCCTCCGCCATATTTTTCACAAATCTTGCTTACGTCTACTGTTCCATTGGAACGCAGCGAAACGCTAATGCGATCTGGATATACCGCCCACACAATTCCGATTGGCGGCAACTTTTTGGTCGCTAGATAGTTTCCTACTTCGGATTTAAAGTTCATCGAGTTTACTACGTACGTCGCCATACCCTCGAACTTGGCGAGGTTGCCTCGATCGCCAATCTCTTGAATCATCATTTGCTGATACGCGAGAAGCGCCGCTCCCTGTTTCATATGTAGACTACGCCCTTTTTCTGTTTCGAGCTCTTTAATAAGGGCACCCCACTTCTCAAACGTATACTCGACGAGCTTCGCGCTCGCCAAAATCTCTTTCGCTCCCTTTGTTTTATACTTCCAAAGATCCTGTTCTTCGACAAGCTTTAAAAAGAATGGGAGTGGCTTACCTGGGAAAAAATAGTTCCAAGAGAGCACAGTTCCCGAATTTTCAAGCGCGTATAATCCACCTGCTAACTTAGCCTCCTTCTCCCGCGTAATGTGATGGTCGAGAACGACTACTTTTTTATTCGCTTTAATAACCTTCACTAAGTCGTTCATCGGATAGACGATGTCGAGAAAATACACCTCCTTGTTTTTAAGAGCCTTAGGAACAGGGTCGTTGTGAAGAATTGGAAGGTACTCTGCTTCAGGACCAAATTTCTGATGTGCAACCCAGGCTGCAGAAAAGCCATCCATACACTCGGCATGGTAAATAACAACAATGTTTTTCATATTAGTCTTTATAGTACCCGAGTGCGTCTAATCCCGGCAACTTCTTACCCGCAAGAAACGCGAGCATCGCCCCGCCGCCCGTCGAAAGAAAGCCAAATTTTTTATCCATTTTGAGGTCTCCGATGAGCTGCGTCGTCTCTCCACCACCAATCACGCTAAACGCTTTTGCGCGCGCGATGAGCTTAGCTAATGCAACTGACCCAAGCTTGTACCGCTTATCCTCAAACACGCCAAGCGGACCATTCCAAATGATTGTTTTAGCCTTTTTAATCTCCTCACTAAATGCTTCGAGAGAGAGTGCACCGATATCAACCACCTTTCCGCCGCCATCTTGAATCCAGTCGATTGGTAGCATTACTTTTTTATCGCGCAAGTACGTCCGAACAGGAATAAGGAGATCTGGATCGATAACTGAACCATCAATATCAACCCCTTTGGCCTTTAAAAAAGTATTGGCGAGCACTCCTCCGATGAGAAACTTAGCTGTTGTGTCGTGCAAATTTTTAATAACGGCAAACTTATCTACCGCCTTACCTCCGCCGAGAATAACTACAAGTGGCTTAGCTGGCTTCTTAATCGCTCGGTTAAGGTGCTCGATTTCGCGCTCAAGTAAAAGTCCGATGTAGGCTGGAAGCAATTTAGGTAGCATCGTAATACTCGCCCCCGAGCGATGACTTACGGCAAACGCGTCATTCACATAGACATCTCCCAGTGAAGCGAGCTCTTGAGCAAACTCCATCGAACACGCGTCCTCACCCTTATGAAACCGTAAATTTTCTAATAAGAAGATACTACCGTTGGGTGCTCCATTGATCTGCTCGCGCGCCTCTTCCATATCAAACTTTGGCAAGAACGTCACCTTTTTCATGTGCTTTATAAAAAATGGCAACGCGAGCTTAAGGCTAAGCTCGTCGCTTACTCCCTTTGGTCTGCCGCGGTGACTCATAAGCACCACCTTAGCCCCCTTCTTTACCAAATACTTTATTGTAGGTAGCGACTCTTTAAAACGTAGCGCGTCGCTCGGATTTTGAACATTAAAATCAGTACGTACAAGTACCGTCTTTCCTTTTGGATTTGGTATATCTTGGAGTCCGCGTAGCATATACGATACAGTTTAGCATAAAACAAAAACACCCGCGGAGAGCGGGTGTTTTTGTTTTATAGTGCTATTACGCGTTGTCGTATTCGCGCATATTTACCTGCGAACTAATCTGACGTGCGATTTCGAGTGCTACTGAGACGACGATGAGCATCGCCGTACCTCCAATTGTAAGAATATTCGTTGCGGTAAACGCCTGCACGATGTTTGGTAAGATAGCTACGATACCAAGGAAGAGTGCACCAAAGAACGTGATGCGACGAGTCGTCTTTTTCAAGAACTCCTCGGTTGGTTGTCCCGGACGAATACCTGGGATAAAACCACCAGACTGCTGCAAGTTCTTACCGATCTCTTCAGGGTTAAATGTAATCGCGGTGTAGAAGTAAGTAAACATTACTACAAGCACAAAGTAGATTAACGCGTACCAGAGGCGGTGCGCAAAGAATGCAGTAACAATCCCCTGGAGCTTAACCGAAGCTGAAGCCGAGAAGATCGAAATAATCTGTGCGAAGAACTGCGGGAAGAGCAAGATCGAGATAGCGAAGATAATTGGAATAACACCAGCTTGGTTTACCTTAAGTGGTAAGTAGCTTGAGGCACCACCATACATCTTGTTACCACGAACGCGCTTAGCATACGTAACTGGAATCTTGCGCTCACCTTCGTTAATAAATACCACGCCAGCAACTACGAGAATACTCATAATCGCAAAGACGATGTAGGTCGTGAGCATCTGCGGCGTGTAGGTCAATTGAGCTTGAGCGATTGTTTGCGGCAAGCGGCTGACGATACCGGCGAAGATAATAAGTGAGATACCGTTGCCAATCTTTTGCTCACTAATAAGCTCACCGATCCACATCAAGATAAGTGAACCAGTTGTAATCAAGATTACGTTGCGAATCACATCAGCGAAAGCGAGTGGCGCGAGCACGCCCTGACTCATCAAAAGGTTCAAAAAACTGTAACCCTGAATAGCTGCGAGTGGGACAGTAATAAAACGTGAGTATCGGTTAAACTTTGCGCGGCCTGCAGCTCCCTCTTCGTAGTACATCGCTTTCATCGCTGGGAAGATCATCGTTAAGAGCTGCATAATGATGGTCGCCGTAATGTACGGACCAACACCAAGCATCATAACCGACAAGTTCGAGAGACCGCCGCCCGAGAAGATGTTTAAGAATCCGAAAAGCTGGTTGCTTCCGAGGAAGTTGCGTAAACGGAGAATATCAACTCCTGGAACTGGAATCGCAGCAAGCAAACGGAATCCGATTAAAAGCACCGCGACCACAAGAATTTTTCGGCGGATATCTTTAATTCTGAAAATCTGGAGTAGTTTATTCATTTGTTCGTACAACGAGCTTACTTAGTGCTTGCCGGAGAGACCTTGCCGCCAGCAGCTTCGATCTTCTTTTTGGCAGACTCTGAAACCTTGATTCCTTCTACGGTGATTTTCTTCGTCAAATCGCCATCACCTAAAATTTTGACAATCGTTTTGCGAGAAATAAGACCAGCCTTTAAGAGCTCGGCGTGAGAAACAGTCGAAAGACCAAGCGTCTCAAGTTTACCTACGTTAATCGCAAATGCTTCAGTGGTTGTTGGCTTGTTAGCGTAACCACGGAGCTTTGGAAGACGTTGGATTAAATCACGAACGGCTGGACGAATACGGTGACCTGAGCGAGCCTTTTGACCCTTGGTACCCTTTCCAGAAGTCGTACCACGCTTACCACCACGACCGACACGGACATGTTTGCGCTTGTTTTCAGTTTTTCGACGAAGTTGGTGTAATTGCATATTACTTTGATGATGACTTAACTGGTTTTAACATTTTAAGCGCCTCGAGCGTCGCCATCGCGTTAGTTACTTTGTTTGGCGTACGGCCAAGACACTTTGCGGTAATATCTTTGATACCAACGAGCGTAAGTACGGCACGAACAGCACCTCCAGCGATTAAACCGTTTCCTTCTTTAGCTGGCTTGAGGAGTACGTTTGCAGCTGAGTACTTGGCGCGAACCTCGTGTGGAATTGTACGCTTGTTGAGGTTGATCATCACAATCTTTTTCTTCGCATCGTTCTTAGCCTTGGCGACAGATTGAGCGACGTCAGCACCCTTACCCATACCAATAGCTACGCGACCCTTGAGGTCACCGATGATAAGTGTGGCGCGGAAGCGAAAACGCTTACCTCCAGCCATAACACGGGTAACACGGCGCAAGTCGATAACCTTTTCCTGAAACTCTTCTTTCTTTTTAATAAATGGCTTTCGGTCGCGACCATTGTTGTTATTGCGCTGACCAAAAGAACGGCGCTGGTATCCCTGCGCTTCGGCTGGCTGCTGTGTCGCTGCCGCTCCTGGGTTAGTTTGTGGTTTTTGCTGTTCCATAAATGTGATTAAAACTTGAGACCGCCTTCACGAGCTCCGTCGGCGAGTGCTTTTACGCGACCATGGTAGGCGTATGATCCGCGGTCAAAAATGACCTCTGACACACCTGCCTTCTTAGCCTTTTCGGCAATAACCTTACCAAGCTCAAACGCTTTTGCGGCACGCGCTCCGAGCGTCTCAGACTTTGCAGTCTTGATGTCCTTGAGCATACCGGAAGCAACCGTCTTACGGGCTACGTCGTCGATGATCTGCACATACAAGTTTTTGTTACTGCGGAAAACCGAAAGACGTGGGTGCGTACCGGAACCCTTAATCTTACCGCGAATGCGGTTTTGGCGACGAGCCTGAGTGATGTTTTTTCGCTTTATACGTTTCATATCAATATATATTCAAGATTAAGCAGCGGTACCGCTTCCAGCAACCTTTTTACCATCCTTGCGACGAACGTGTTCGCCAAAGTAGCGAATACCCTTTCCAAGATATGGTTCT
>CAZFZO010000006.1:0-25937 GCA_964523595.1 uncultured Candidatus Saccharibacteria bacterium
AGTTCGGGGTTTGTTCCAGGAATCATGATGTTGGTGGCTACGTATCCACCGTCACCCTCCCAGAGACAGAGCAAGAAACCCATCTCGTTGTGGTATACCGTGTGCGGCTTCGGGATCGACACCTTAGTGAGTCGAGCACTCACTCGCGCCAACACTCCCCTTAGCCAAGCGTACGGCTTAAACTTCCACAGCCTGCTGTCGACAGCGCGCCAGCCTCGCGGCGCTCGGAACTTGACCGCCCCAGACAGCAGCCGCCGCACCCACTCTTCCACGTCACCATCGGGTTCTGCCGTATTCATCAAAAAATCCTCCGCGTTGGTTGTTAAAGACCAGGTGGGAGGATTTTCTGAAACCTCTCTTAGAGTACCATATTCAACCTTTACAGCAAAATATAATCTTGCTACGTTAGGAGCGAGAGTTCCCCTACTCGGAGGCCTACATGCTCCGCATTCGCCCCCTCACCCGACCAGAGGCTGCAGCATGTCGCAAGGCGATCGAGAGCGCTCCGCCGGAAACCCAGGCGGCGGTCGATCGACATATCGCTCGAGCGATTGAAACATCGAGTGAAGAAAAGGCTTGTTTTTGCGGACATCCGCGTAGCGACCATACACCCGAAGGCGATTGCGGAGTTGAGTACTGCCACTGCCCTAAGTTTTCAGAAGCATAATCTGCTAAGCGAGAGACTCTCCGCGCCCATTCCTGGAATCATTTCCCGATGGGCGCTTTTTATTTTGAAAAATAATTTTGCAAGATTTGCTCAACCTCTCCCGCATCCTTCGCCTCCATGAGCTTTACTCGCAGTTCTTTCGCCCCATCCCTGCCTGCGCAGGCAGGAAATCCGTTGATATACGCCTTATAGTGTTTTTTCATCACATCGAAAGGCTTGAGGCGGCCTCCGTCAGGAGCTGTGCCTTCGCCATATAACTTTTCAAATAACTTAGTATGCTCGAGGCAGACTTGAAGCTTTTCCTCAATACTTGGAATATACGAATTTCCCTCGCTGCTGCGAAAAAGCCACGGATTGCCAAAGATGCCGCGGCCGATCATCACACCATCGATGCCATACTCTTTTGTTTTGGCTCGCGCGTCGGCAAGTGTATACACATCGCCATTTCCCAACAAAACTGTTTGCGGACTTATTTTGTCTCGTAACATTTTTACACGCGGCATAAGATCCCAGTGCGCCGGGACCGCGCTCATCTCTTTACGCGTACGTAAATGCACAGTTAGCGCTGCTGGCTTAGTCTCAAGAATTGCAGGAATCCATGAGTCGATCTCTTCTTTGTTATACCCAATACGCGTCTTTACCGAAACCGGAAGTCCAGCGGTCATGGTTGAGCGAATAATCTCTTGTGCCTTAACTGGATTTTTTATAAGTGCCGCTCCCCCGCCCGACTTCTCTACGCCACTATCAGGACAGCCCATATTAATATCGATACCATCAAACCGTAACTCCCGACAGAGCTTAGCTACTTCGGCAAATTGTTCGGTCTTCCCTCCAAAAATCTGAGCGACAATAGGCCGCTCTTCTTCGGTATACCAAAAATCTACCAAGAGCTTTTCCCGGCCGCGCGAAAGTAAGCCTTCCACCGAGACAAACTCGGTCCAAAACACATCCGGAGCTCCGTACTTAGAAATAATACGGCGAAAAGCCGCGTCTGTAACATTGGCCATTGGCGCTAACGCAAAAATTGGCGCTTTTAGTTTTCCCCAAAATCCTAATTCCATAAAAAGCTAGTAAGCCTCTTTGCGCCTAAAGATACGACGCAGAATAAACTTAAGCATGTTGTAGGCTACCACAAGGATGACAAAATACAACAATAATTTGTGTTTGAGGATAAACGAACAGGTTGAGATTACTACCAGATAAAACTCCTTCAAAAGACGCTTTGATGTGCTGACCTTCGGCTTAGCTGTCTCAACTGGTCCAGTGTTTTTTGTAAATGACCAGTTCGTTGTCTTTTCGGGTGTGGTTGAAGCAGCCGGCGTTCCTTTTGAAGTCGCCGTACCAGCAATATCCGACTTACCTGGAGTCGTCGCAGCTGTTGATGTGCTGTTTTTAATCTGCTCAATTTGCGCGTCCCCCTGCTTCACCGCCTCTTCTTCTTTCTTAAGATCAGCAATCTCCTGCTTGAGCTGATCAGCCTTTGCGTCTAACTTTTGCGCACCAGTGTCAGCTAGGTTATTAATCGCCTGCACCACATTTGTCGCCACTGCGGCAGTAGTTGAGGCGACCTGACTCACTACTGGGCCGGCGTTTTGTAAAATATCGCTGATCGTAGTTGAAGCTGTTTGCGTATCAGCGATAAGCGGGCGCGCATCTTCTTTATCAGCAACGCCATCACCATCCGTATCTTTTTTTAGTGGATCGGTATGCGCTGCAATCTCCTGCGCGTCAGTCAGCCCATCACCGTCATCATCAGTATCATTTAGATTACCAATCCCATCTGCATCAGTATCAAAATCAACGAACCGATTATCCTCGCCCGAGCTATTACTCGCCAGGGTAACTGGCTCCGTCCCTCCACCTACTTTCGCGATATTGGCTTGAATAATCTTAGCGGCGATCTTATGCGTTCCCTTGGTTGCGGTCCAGTCGGTCCAAACCTGCTGAAGCGTGCCATTGCCTACCGCAGAAAAATCTACTTTCCCAATCAGCGTTGTGCCGTCATAAAATTCAACACTCCCGGTAATATCCTGCCCGGTGCTGTTTACTACGCCTGAATAAATGCGGATTTTATCTCCGTCAAAAAATGGATCTTTTGAGTACCAAATATTACCTTCGATAAATCCAAAACGTTTTGCAGTCTGCGCAAATACAGTGCCTATGCAAAGTTGTAGAAATATACCTATGGCCAATATAATACCCAGGCGCTTCATATATTAAGCATACAACAAAAACAGCCCCGGAGGGCTGTTTTGCATTTTTTGGTTAGAGACTCTTACTGTCTGCGTCGATCTGCTTAAACTCAGCATTGAGTGAAGCGTCGTCGAGACCTGGAAGGCTGCCGATCGCCGAGGCTTCGGCGGTAATCTGCTGCGCATCCTTCTGAGCAGTAGTATCAGTGCTTACTGGAGCTTTCTGCGTCATCAAATACCAGCCTCCCGCAACCACCGCGACGATAACAATCAACCAAATTAGTTTTTTCATACGTATGAGATTACTTTGATTATACCTTATTGACCAACCGCTGCGCTAGTTGAGGCGCTTACGGTTGCTTGAGCACCAAGAGACTGGGCGAGCATCGTCGCTGCCTTTTGCGCAGCATCACGAGCAGCCTTCACCTGATCGCGAGTCGCTTTCAAGTCTGCATAGAGCTGATCGCGGACAGCCTTTGCTGCAACTTGGAGATTCGCCTCGGTGGTTACATTTACATTGTACGTCTTACTAGCCTGAACCGTAACTGCGGCTTGCGCAGTTGCCACTGCAGCCTGCGCAGTAGTAATCTGGGCCTTTGCTGAAGTTACGTCCTTACCATTCGTCGTGGCGGTCGTCGCACGGTCAGATAGTTTTACTAAGAATTCAGAAATTTTTCCAAGATTCTCAGTCATCTCGGTCGTAGTCTTTTTGTTTACCTCGTTCAAGTTCGTATAGATACGCTCGGTCGTTTCTTTCTTGCGCTCATCTTTGAATCCCTTTATCTTTTCGAGCAACGCCTTACGATTATCCTCAAGCTTAGTTTTCAACTCCTCACGGCTCGCTTTCATTTTGAGCTCGAACTCTGCACGAGCCTTTACAAACGCATCCCGATCTCCCGACTCACGAATCTCTTTCAAGTCATCGAGACCAGTGCGGCGGTCATCTTTTAAGTCCTCAATCGAATCCTGACGAGAGTCTTTAAACTCGCCACGAGCTTCTTTGATCGCCTCTTTAACTGCCTCATTTACACCAGCGCGCTTCAAAATTGGAGCGGCACACTTCTCAAGACACGCCTTAATATCAAGCGCATTCATTTTAATGGCGCAATTCTGGGCGCACTTTGCCGCCTCGATTTTAGCCGCATCAGAAATATTGTCGTCAATTTCTATCTTTCCACTTAACCCAGCCGATCCACTCACTCCGTCCTCGGCGAACACTGCTGCCGTCGGCGTAACGAGCGAGAGAACGGTTAATGATACTATGAACGATTTCATCATATATATTACTTTAGCTTTAATAATAATTGCGTACTTCTAGTATAGCTTAACGAATAGCCTCTCTAAACCGTGACAATACTCCTACTGCACTGGGCAAGGCGCAAACTCGCACTTCAGGCCAGTTCGACCGACATAGCTTCCGTCTGGGCACTGCTTAGCTTCTTGCGTACAAAACACCTGCTCGGGCGCTTCTTTTTTGCTCACGCGCAAACCAATCAGAAGCGCTCCGAGTATTAAGATGATCAAAATAACAATTTTCTCGTTCATATTATTTAAATACAACTGGAATACGCACCTTATCGATCTCGGTTCCGTCTTTGGCTGAATACTGGAACACCTCGAGGATACCCGTGCGCGATTGCGGCTTGGCAAATGTGAGCGTTGATTCAAATGGACCAAATATACCAATGTCGGTCGCATTCGCCGTACCAAATCCCTCGACAATCATCGCACCACTCTCATCTGACAATCGATATGCGTACGCCTGCTCAAATGTGCGCGCCTCACCCTTAATTACAAGTGGAGAAGCCACCTCTTCATTTGGAGCTGGAGCGGTGACCTTAATATTTGTACTCTCGGTTACTACTGGCGCTGGAGCAGAAACAGGACTCCAGCGTGAGTACGCGAGCACGCCCGCAACCACGACGATAACAGACACGATAAGTATTTTCTTCATATATAAGGATTATGCTCGGCAAGCTTTTAAGATGTCAACATTCTTCTTGTCTGGCCCGAGGTTGTCGTATCCTGGCACTTCGAGGAACCAGTGTGTGTGTGCAAGGTGCTTTTCGGCTGCGAGATATTTAAACGCTTCTTTACCGATGAACCCCTGGCCAATGTTTTCGTGTCTGTCATGATGCGACTCGAACTCGGTCTTGCTATCATTGGCGTGCACCGCAATAATTCGCTTACAGCCAACATACTTCTCGAACTCATCAAATAGCTTTTTTATACTTTCAGCTGTGTGCTCCTTAATAAGCCCAGCCTCAAACCCGTGCGCAGTATCGTAACAAACTGCCACCCGTTCATCGTCACACATATCAACCATCTGACCGATTTCTTTTGGTGTTGCGGCTAAGCGCGCTCCCCCACCAGCTACATTTTCGATAATCAGCTTGGTATCACCTGGGGTGTTTTTTAAAATCTGCTTCATCGTACCAACTGCTTTTTTGAGTGACTCGGCGCGCGCCTGCTCGCCCTCTGCCTTACCCGAACCCGTATGAAATACCACGCCAGTCGCACCGATCATATTGGCGATGGTCATATGCGCGGTCATATTCTTTATCGTTTTAGCAATTGTTGCAGCTTCGGGGCTCGCAAGATTGTTTAGATATGGTGCGTGTAAAAATACGGACTGAATTTTACTCGCCTTCCAGGCGTCTTTAAACTTTTTGACTTCATCGGCACTCGGCAAACCAGCGCCCCACTGGCGCGGACTCGCACCGAAAATCTGAATACACTCGGCACCGATCGCCATACCATTTTCTATTCCTTTATATAATCCGCCCGCGACCGAAACGTGGGCGCCAATTAGTGGCTTGCTCATATGTTGAGTGTAGCAGACTTAGCTCATTTTGCCTTGTTTTAAAGCCTTCCTAGGCTCTTGAAAAATATCTTAAAGTGTGCTATAATAGTAAATGAACCAGGCGGTCAGAAACCACGTATTTAAGGAGGTGCTGTATCAGTCCCACGGTTCAGATGATTGCGGATGCGGCGGCGAAGCGCTGGAAGGAGGCGGGCAAGCCCAAGGGCATGCAGGCCTTCATCTACAGAGCGCTCGATGCTGCTGGCATCACGGACCCCGACGTGCGAGCGGATCTCCTTCGGGAGGTCGGCGGTAATCTCGGCGGGCGTCCGAAGTCGCGTCGCGCTCCGGGTCGCAAGACCACGCAGCGCACGACGCGCACACAGCCGACTCTCGGTCAGCAGCTCTTGGCGGGTTACGGGAAGGACCGCTTCCCCACTCCCGAGCAGGCGCGCAACGACAGTTCGGTCACCGACCTCTAGCGAGGTCTCGAAGGCGGGAGTTCCCTGGGGAGCCCGCCTTTTTCATTTTCATAAATAAGGCGTGATAGAATATAGATATGTTTGAGGGTCAAGAGTTTGAACGTCCACATATCGCTGAGCCAGGTGAGCCAGTGTGGCCACGCCGCGAAATTGAAGCGGTTATTAGTTATGGCAAAGGCAAGTTCGATGAACAAGGCAGGCCAATCAGTAATCGTATTGATCCGCACACTTTTTTAGGAATTTATTCTGAAAAAGAAATCTTAGATGATGAGACGTGGGTACATCAAAAGCGTGAAGAACATCAGTCGCTGAGAACAACCGAGACTGAAGCACGAGCTGAAAAGATCGGAGAAGCGCTCGAAGCGATACTCGAACAGGGCGTTGAAGAGTTTGGTTGGTTTTCGGCTGGCTCGGTAACGGCTCACTATGTTCGTACGGCTAAGTATGATGACTACAAAGGCATTGATGGCGTACTTGAGTTTTCGGTCAAAACACAAAAAGGCGGAGTTCACCGCGTTGCTTTAGCGGTTGATGCTTCGCTTAATCGTAAGACCGAGGCGATTGAGAAAAAGATTCATTACAGCACTAAGCGTGTTCTCGGGCGCAAAGATGCTCAAGTTGATGGACCGGCGGTGGTCAAGTACTTCCACTCAAAAGCTGATCCGCATACCAAGGGTAAGCTCGAAGGTGTTGTGCCGGTCGTGGTAGGCGTTGATAGTGCTGATTGTTTTAAGCTCATCAAACAACTAGCTCAACTCCGTGAGCTCGAGCGAAGTGCAAAATCAAGCTCCCTACTTGGACAAAAACACTCTGAAGCTAAGAATCGCATGAAAGAGCATCCAGCCCAGATGATCTTCTTGAGAGAAATCGAACTGCAGCTAACTCGCTATCTATCGCTCATCGACTCCCCTGCGGCTACCAATCCAACGGTTAAGAAAAAAGATCTCGAAGCTATCAGAGGTGTTGTTGCATACATTCGCGATATCAAACGAAAACAAGGAGCAACCATCAAAGAGATGAATGATGATGCGGTCATGCACGTCATTGAACGAATTACTGGCAAGGTCGTGCCAGAAGAAGCGTATGTATAATTAACTTAACGTATTATGAAAAAAATTATTATCTGGATCATTGTTATCGTCCTCGTTATTCTTGGCATTTACTTCCTCGCTATGCGCAAAAGTGCTGTGAACACTCCGCAAACTATCTTACCGGGAGATGCTAACGCGCTCATCGTTGCCGATCAGAATCCTAACAACCTCGGTGTTCTCGTCGACTCGGTTAGTCTCGTCGCCCCAGGATTTGTCGTGATTCATGAAGATGTAAATGGCGCGCCTGGCGCGATTGTTGGTTCGAGCACCTTAATCCCAGCCGGCATTCGCTACAACATGAACGTGATTACGACTCTTACCCCAGGAAAGTATTACTGGGCGATGCTGCATACGGATGATGGTAACGGCATATTTAACCCGACAACCGATGTGGCTGCGAACAATCCAAACGGAGATGCGGTCATGGTCCGCTTTATGGTTAAGGGTGTCGTCAAAGGAGAAAACTCAAAAGGATAGTCTCATATAAAACCACCCCTCGCGGGGTGGTTTTATAATTGACACTCGAGTAATTAGATTGTACTCTACGTCTGCGAAAGGAGGCCCACATTCCTCATTCCAGAGAGCGATGTGATTACTTAGTCCCAGATCATGATTTCGAGTTTTACGATGCGTGTTCAAAAAACCATGAAGACGATTCGCATCGTAAATGCTTGCGAGCTAAGGGACATACCGGCTTGCACATCTGTCGCACTCGTGCTGCACTCGGAGGCGAGTACGTTGAGTGGAAAGCACTCTGGAACGAGTGCGATTGCGAAGACGAAGATTGCGAGTGTTTCGCCTTCCAATACATTTCCAAGAAGGAAGCAAAGCGTATCATCGCCAACGACTTCGCTACTCCCTAGGGCTCGTATCGCCAGCACTATGCTGACGGTCCGAGCCCTTTTATGTTTTATAGCTTAATCAACTCAAACACCATAAAGAGCGGGAACTCGGCGCGTGAGCGATTTTCTGCTTCGGCGCGTGGACCCGGCTGACTCTTTTTCCCCGAACTCCACTCTTCCATATTCACTACAGCGAGACCGGCTTTTTTAAAGGCTTTAAAGTAAAACTGAAACGGACGATGGAATGAGACAGTCATCTCCTCTGGGCGCTCGCCTGGATGCATCTGAATTTTTTCGCGTAATTCAGAGAGGTAGCGATCTACGCGACGATACTGTGTGTTTGTTTTCTCGTCGTACCCCCAACTACTCTGCTTTGGAATACGAAATGCTGGATGATTTAAAACGATATATAGCTTTCCCCCTTTCTTTAATACTCGACTGCATTCGGCAAGCGTACCGTGTGCGTTCTCGATGTTTTGCAATGCTAAGACAATCGTCGCCTTATCAACTGTTTCATTTTCAATAAATGGAATCTGGTCGGCTGGAGCGACTTCGTACTGCACATTAGCCCCCTCTGGATCTCGCTGGGCTATATCGATAAGCTCACGAGAAATATCAACACCAATAACCCGCGCACCTAAGCGTGCGAGGCGCCGACTAAAAAATCCCTCACCGCAAGCGAGATCAAGAATCGCCTCACCCTTCTGTACGTCCATCAGACGAAGCAGGTTTGGTAGAATTAAGTCTTTTTGATAACTGCCTTTTTCCTCGACAACGTCGTGATACCAGTCAGCGACATTACCCCAACCAGTTTTAAGTTGAGAGCTACCTTCACCCAATGACTTTTTGCCCGTACTTTTAGGTGTTCGCACTAAAAATTGTTTCTTCCCTTGTGGCTTCATATATGAAATATATTTTAACAATCTTACTATCTTTTAGTCAAGTAACGCATCCTCTTCTATGCGAGCCTCTCTTTATTTGCTAATTTTATAGTAGCAACCAATCGGAACACCTCGATTCTCAAAACGATAGGAGCTTGGCAATGAAAAAGCGCGTTCATATTGATAAGGGTGCTGGGCGGATGCGCAAGTTGCGCCTTGAACGTGCCCGTCGTCGCGATCATGATGAACCTCAGACGATGAACAGTAAGGCGCTCGTTGATGCTGCGGCAGCAGCAATCGCCTACCTGAGAAGGAATCAGACGCCAGTTGCCAACTAGAAAGCCTCCCCTGCTCGCTTCGGCGTTCAGGGGATTTTTTATAGTGCGTGACGCCAGCCAAAACTTTTCTTCCGGGTTTGGCGGCGGCTAAATCCAATTGCAAACCGGTGCGCCTCGTTGCGCACTTCTTGAAAAAGTTTTTTTGAACCGAGTAATAACTCTTTGCCTGTCTTTTTTGCGTTCAGTGCGACGAGCTTATCCCCTTGTCCAGCTGAAGCCGCGTGCTTACCGCTCTTATTTAATCCGATCACTGGGACAAAGATTTGGTGTCGAGCGAGTGTGTCGCGAGCTGTTTTTGCCTGGAGCAGTCCACCATCAATGAAAAATACATCGGGGAGTGGCCACTCGCTGTGTCGCAGCCTTCTCTCGAGGACCTCGCGGAGCATACCGAGGTCATCGTATGAACGAACTTCTCCTCTGCTACCCCGTGGGGTAGTAGTAGCTTCTGATACGTCGCCCCGAATTTTAAAAATACGGTACTGCGAAGAATCTTTTTCGCCGTTTTCAAATACTACCATCGAGCCGACTGGCTCTTTGCCAGAGAGGTGCGAGATGTCATACCCTTCGATACGCCCAACTGAAAACTGACCACCTTGCTTCATAAGAGTGTCGGCTCCAGAAAGCAACGAAACATCGGAAACGTGCTGGAGTGATTTAATCGCCTCTGGGTTTTGTTTCTTAAGTCGCGCCAATAAACGCTTTTTATCGCCCCGGAAAAACAAAATGAGATTGCGAATCACCTCTGCGTACGCCTTTTTATCTGCCCGCCCAATACAAACCCCCGGACACAGTCCGATTTGATAATGAAAGCAAGGCTTGCCCGTATTTTCGCGATCGGTTGTGTACGGGAATATCTTACGCACAATCTCAAGCGTCGCTCGCAACAAGTGATAGCTTTGATATGGACCAAAAATCGCCTTGGCGGATTTTTCAGTCACGGAGTACTTTTCAAGCTCACGGGCGCGAATGGTTAATAAGCGTGGGAACTCATCGTTGGTAACAACAATATATAAAAAGGAACGATTATCTTTTTCTTTGACGTTATACTTCGGCCAATATTTGCGAATGAGGTTCGCCTCTAAGATAATCGCCTCAAGCAGTGTGTCAGTTTTTTGAAACTTAAGGCTCTTCGCCAGTCCGACCATCTCGATGATGCGCGGGTCCTTGGTTAAGAAATAACTGGCGATGCGTTTTTTTAAACTTCCCGCGCGGCCGATATAGAGTGGCTTGCTATCCGTGCCTATCCAAAAATACACGCCTGGCGTGTTGGGGAATTTCTGGGATATTTTTTTGAGTTTCTCGCGAATAGTCATATCTATAAATTAGAACGGGTGAGTTGCGATTGCAACCCACCCGAGTACGAATATCTAGGAGCGACAAACGGCGAGCCAATACAGCTGAGGATGTGACACTGACTGCCCATCTGTCCTCGCTACCGCGACCGATTCGACTCCGTACCGAGTTCCTACGGCGCGTAATGCAAGACACTCATGCTGGAGGTACCAAGTTGGATTGGTCTTCTTGGACCGCATGACTTCAAACGACCCACCAGCAAACAAAATGTGATCCATCCCCTTGATTACTCGAGGATTCACCTTAAGAAAAATGGGAATTAGCTGCGGGCCAGCTAGGCAAAGGCCCTTCTCGGTAAGTGCGAGGGAAAGATCAATGAGGGTTCTCATCTCGCCTTCACGCACCCTCGCGAACATCAAAGTTACTTGACGACGAGCTTTACAGAGGAACATTTGCCCAGCAACAGCACCGTACTTCCAATTCGGTACCTTCGTGTGCTCCCCACGAGAAATGAGCTGTCCAGATACCTCTCCATGGGCAGCAACTGCTTGCCGTAGATACACCAGATCAATCCATGCCCGGAGGCGCAGTCTGATTCGATGGTGGCTAAGGTCGAACATAGGCAACCTCCTCAAAAGAACTATCCCCACCCTACCGCATGCTTTTACTCAAGGCAAATTGAAATAAAACGCCCGTGATATCAGAGATACCACGGGCGCACTACACCTGAACGATGAAAAAATCCTTTCGCGTCCAAATGTTACTTTCAAACTCGACCAGCGAACGAACCCAATCTTTCCGTTTGGCATCATACTCGAACTTTCGCACACAGCACGTACCCTTTTCGGGATCAAACGTTGTTGGCTCAAAGTAGTGCAGATCGGCGAGAAAGTAGATACGAAGACCGCGCAAGCTGAGCGGCAGCTTCTTTCTCTGATCAAACATCGACTGCGAACACTCTTCGCCTCGGTGACCTATGACTTTTGCTGCGCGCTCTTTGAGCTTTGCGGTATCGATGAAGTACTCACCGGCCTCGAGGAACTGGATCCTCTCGAAATCGACTTTTTCCTTTTTTGTTCCACGAATAAACCCCGATGGTACCGTCCGCCACTCTTCTGACAGTGGCAGGAATTTGCTCGTGAGCGAAATACGGAAACGTGTGCCACTACGCCAGAGTGCCAAGCGCTCAAGCAAACTTTTCCGTGCCGGCTTAGCACTTCCAGCCGCCACTTCCTTTTCGGGCTTTTTCTTGCCCATATATACCTCCCAAGAACTACTCTTAGTATACTCTTTCGAAAAAGAAAAACGTCCGATAACCTAGCATGGGTTGTCGGACGTAGTAAGAAACTAGGGCAGCCGGAGTCCCTGCGCGTCGACCGCTCGCACGATCTGACGTAAGATGCCTGGATTGGCGAGGAGCATCTTGGCCTGCCGGCGCATGACTTCGAGGTTCAACCCTCTCTTGCCGCCGCGGCGCGAAGCCTTCACCACCTTCTTCAGCTCCTCCTCGATCTGCGGAGGAAGTTCCGGCAACCGAGGGTTCCCCCGTCCACTACCTGAACGAGATGATTTTTGACCCATGATGGGTGCTCCTTTCCGCGCACATGCGGATAGTAAAGTTATACTACGGCCCGACGCATATTTCAAATCTGGAAATAAAATCTGCCCAACAGCGAACTGTTAGGCAGATACCGATCTACGCCCGAAACGTCGGACCACCCGTAGGTAGGGAGCCCGAACTCCAGTTGGGCATCACCGCAAAACCACCTGCGTGAGGCGGGGGCGAAGGAGGGCTGAAAAATTCAACGTCAGCGTCCATTCTCTGACGAAGCGGACGCAGCAACTTCAGATCCCCGGTCGAGAGCTCTGTCTCTGGATCTCGCCAGAATCGCACGACCAAACCCTGGAGGGCGACATTTGGCCCACCAAAATACAGCGCGTGCAGATCTGGGTGGCGAGACAGGAAACTCCGTAGCGACTTCGCACTCTCTGCGTGAGACTGACTCATCAGACACCTCCTTGAGAACTACCTCCAGCCTAACACTACTTCAGATAGTCTTTCAAATACTTCCCAGTGTGTGAGCCTTTTACTTTTGCTACTTCTTCTGGAGTGCCAGTCGCGATTACTTTACCTCCGCCACTTCCACCTTCAGGACCCATATCGATGATATAGTCAGCCATTTTAATAACGTGCATATTGTGCTCGATGAGGATGACCGTATTTCCCTTTTCAACTAAGCGTTCAAGCACCATTAACAACATCTTCACGTCTTGATAGTGCAAACCGGTCGTCGGCTCATCAAGAATAAATACATCATTGCGTGCCATCGGGCGGGCGAGCTCTTTGCTCAGCTTAATACGCTGCGCCTCACCACCAGAAAGCGTGGTCGCACTCTGTCCAAGTTTTATGTAATCGAGTCCAACCTCTTTCAAAACTTTGAGCTTATCGGAGATGTGATAAATATCAGCAAAAATATCGTTTGCCTCTTCAACGGTCATCTCAAGAATATCCGCAATACTCTTACCCTTGTACTTTACCTCGAGCGTCTCGCGGTTAAAGCGTTTACCGTGACAAACATCACACTTCACCATTACGTCTGGTAAAAAGTGCATCTCAATAATTTTTACACCCGCTCCCTCGCACGCTTCACAGCGTCCACCTCCCTTAATCGAAGGCACGTTGAAACTGAAGCGACCAGAACCATAGTTACGCTCCTGGGCTTCAGGCAGCATCGCAAATAAGTCGCGAATCGGCCCAAACACGCCCGTATAGGTCGCTGGATTGCTACGTGGCGTCTTGCCGATTGGCGACTGATCGATCTCGATAATATGGCGAATAAACTCCGTACCCGTAAGCTTGCCGATATTAGGGAGTGTTGGAAATCCGCCTAACTTTTTCTGAAGGTTTACATAGACGATATCGCCGATGAGCGTTGACTTACCCGATCCTGAAACGCCAGTTACGCAGACAAGACGGCCGAGCGGGATGTCGACGTTGATATTTTTAATATTGTTCGCGTGTGCGCCAATCACCTTAATCTCACCCTTATCTTTACTTCGACGAGTTTCGGGGAGTTCGATTTTTTCTTTACCAGTTAAATATTTTACCGTGAGCGACTTCTCCTCGCCGCGCGCCGGCGCTTTTAACACTCCTGGCATCTCGCCTGTTTTAACCACCTCACCTCCGTGGCGACCCGGACCTGGGCCAATATCAGTCAGATGGTCCGCTTCTTTAATTACGCGCTCATCATGCTCAACGACGATTAACGTGTTACTGAGGTCGCGAAGCTCTTTAAGAATTTTAATGAGGCGCTCGTTGTCGCGCTCGTGCAAGCCAATCGTTGGCTCGTCTAATACATAGAGCGTTCCTGAAAGTTTTGAGCCAATCTGGCTCGCCAAACGAATACGCTGACTCTCACCACCAGAAAGCGTACCGCTCTCACGAGAGAGCGTGAGGTAGTCGAGCCCGACTTCGAGCAAAAACTCGAGGCGCGCGACGATTTCGTGCAATGCGTTTTTGGCGATTAACTTTTCGTTTTCAGAAAGCTTTTGATCAATAGTACCGAAAAACTCGTACGCTACATCGATCGTCATACTCACGAGATCATTGATATTTTTGCCCTCAATGGTAATTGCGAGCACTTCAGGCTTGAGACGAGCTCCCTTACAGACCTCACACACCTTCGTAGGATCAAAAAAATCGTGACCAATACCGTGACAGGTCTCGCACGCACCAAATGGACTATTGAATGAGAAAAGGCGTGGCTCGATTTCTGGGAACGAAAAATTGTCGCTTGGGCAGGTCCAGTGCGCAGAAAGTAGAAGCTCTTCTTTGGCTCCGTCGAAAATAACGTTCATAAGCCCCTCACCCTTGTGCAGTGCGGTCTCAACAGCTTCAAATAAACGAGTCTTATCGGTCGGCATCACTCGGTCGATAACTACTTCGATAGTGTGCATGCCATACCGGCTCAAATCTACCTTGTTATGCAGCGAGGTAAACTTGCCATCAATACGTGCTTCGGCAAATCCTTGGCTAAATAAATCCTGAAGGAGCTGGAAGTACTCACCTTTACGTCCGCGCACCACTGGAGCGAGAATCCTTGCGGCCTTGGAACCCTCTTTTTTTCCGCGTTCCATAATCGCGTCTACCATCTCTTCTGGTGACATCTTCTTGATGTGCCGGCCGCAAGTTGGGCAGTACGGCTTACCGATGCGCGCAAATAACACACGAAGGTAGTCGTATACTTCGGTGAGCGTCGCAACAGTTGAACGTGGGTTATGGCTATGCGCTTTCTGATCAATAGCGATCGCCGGGGAAAGCCCCGTAATCTCATCGACATCCGGCTTTTCCATTTGCCCTAAAAATTGACGCGCGTATGGAGAGAGTGACTCGATATATCGGCGCTGCCCTTCGGCAAAAATAGTATCAAAAGCTAGGGAAGATTTTCCTGATCCGGATAACCCCGTAAATACAATCAACTTATTCTTAGGAAGCTCGAGGCTAATATCTTTGAGGTTGTGCACCCTCGCTCCACGAATTTTGATTTTGTCGTTATTCATTTTGAATATAGATGTATGCCCCCATTTCTAATGTATGGGGGTGAACACTTAGATTGTAGCCTGCCACCGAGAAAAAGCAACGCCCGGTTTTCTCGAGGAAAACCGGGCGGGACACCCGCCCCGGACTCGAGGCGGCAGCCTGCATGCACTCGAGGCACATCCCCGTCGACCACTTCTGCACCGGAGCCTCGGGCTCCCTACCTTGGAGCTTGGCGAGCTTAAGAAGTGGCATGCGTTCGATGAGCCATTCTTTGGCTCGAGCCTCAACCGCTTCGAGCTTCGTGCCTGCTGGCAGTAGCTGAATGGGGAGTTCGCGCTCGTACGGCTTCCCTCTACCAGAACAACCGCTCTCGTATCCAACATCGACAAGCAAAAGCGCAAATCGGTCGCCGTGCCCGATGAGGTGCTTGTCGCACGAGTAAATCGCAATCGTCGCGCGGTGATGCGGATGAGTACGGACGCACGAGCCAGGGCCGTGGACCATGATGAACTCCCTCCTAAAAGCTTCTCTCTGAGGTTCTGAGATAAGTATATTCCTCTCTTGAGTTTAAGAAAACTAATCCATTCCGTGAATGTCGCGCTTGGTCGACTTCGGGGTGATGCCGTGCTTCTTATTGTGCTCAAGTTGAATTTTGCGGCGGCGCTCACACTCAGAAATAGCGCGCTTCATCGAGTCAGTTTCTTTATCAGCATATAAGATAACGCGCCCATCAACGTTACGAGCCGCACGCCCCATCGTTTGGATAAGCGCGGTCTCACCACGTAAAAATCCTTCGCGATCAGCATCTAAGATAGCGACGAGAGCCACCTCGGGAAGATCTAATCCTTCACGAAGTAAGTTGATTCCAATCAAAATATCAAACCCATCTACCGGCTCGCCAGCTTCAGCTTTAATAGCCGCCTCCCCTGTTGGCCCACGACGAAACGCTTCAAGGATACGTGTGCGATCAAAGGTCTTTGTATCCGCGTGCATAAAGTTTGATTTAAATCCTTTTTCGCGCAAAAACTGATCGAGCTCTTCAGCCATCTTTTTCGTGAGTGTCAAAATGAGCGTGCGATCACCTTTTTTCGCAGTCTTGATCGCCTCCTCCATTACGTCATCAATCTGCGAGCGATTCGTCTTTTTGTTAAATACGGGACGAATCTCAATCGGTGGGTCGATAAGTCCCGTTGGACGAACGATCTGCTCAACTACCTGGGCAGAATGATCCTTTTCGAAAACTCCCGGCGTCGCAGAGGTAAAAATAGCTTGCCCGATACGCTCCTCGAACTCTTTGAAGTTGAGCGGGCGGTTATCAAGTGCGGACGGTAAGCGCCAACCAAACTCAACCAGCACCTTTTTACGCGACTGGTCGCCGGCGTACATACCCGCAACCTGCGGAACGCTCACGTGGCTTTCATCGATAATCGTCAAAAAATCAGGCTTACCGTTTTTGTCTTTTGGAAAGTATGCGAGGAGTGAGTCTGGTGGTGAACCGGCTGGCTTGCCCGTGAGATGGCGAGAGTAGTTTTCAATACCGTGACAAAATCCGAGCGTTTTAATCATCTCGAGATCGTACTTCGTACGGCGCTCTAAGCGCTCCGCCTCAAGCAACAGTTTATTTTTATTCAGATATGCGAGACGCTCTTTGAGCTCATCACGAATCTCTTTAATCGCCCGATCCCGCTCGGGAATAGTGGTTACGAAGTGTTTTGGCGGGAAAATAATTAAATCAGAAAGCTCTTCTTTGATATTTCGACTCACGGCGTCAACAAGCGAGATAGCGGCAACTTTTTGATCCGCTAAGTCAATACGATAGATAACCTCTTCGGCAGCAGCTATAATCTCAAACACGTCGCCTCGTACGCGGAAGTTACCACGCTTGAGTGCGGTCTGGTTACGCTCAAAGCCGATCTTAACTAGGTTCTTAATTAAATCTCCACGGGTCAGCGGCTGATTAAGATCAAGTTTAATAACTGAGTCAAAATAATTTTCCGGCAACCCAAGGTTGTAAATACACGAAACTGAAGCGACCACGATCACATCGTTGCGTGTAAGCAGCGCCGAAGTAGCGACGTGGCGAAACCGGTCGATTTCTTCGTTGATCATCGACTCCTTCTCGATATACGTATCGGTCACTGGGAGGTACGCTTCTGGTTGATAGTAGTCGTAGTAACTCACAAAATAACAAACCTTGTTGTGCGGGAAGAAACTCTTGTACTCCTGATAGAGCTGTGCGGCGAGTGTTTTGTTTGGTGCGATAACGAGCGTTGGCTTCTGAATCTGCTGAATCACGTTTGCCATCGTAAATGTCTTACCTGAACCGGTAACACCTAAAAGTGTTTGGTACCGATCGCCTTTTTTAATACCCTCAAGAAGCCCCTTGATTGCTTTGGGCTGGTCTCCTGACGGCTTATATTTTGATTCCAGTTGAAATTTTTTGTTGAGCATATAGCATAAGCGCCTGCATTTTGAATGCAGGGCTGGTCTTGTGTGCTAATTTCTCCTTGAGAATACCATCTCTTTTGCTTCCCTACAATAAAACCAGCATACCCAAGAGGTGTATGCTGGCTATGGCTCGTCTATCCTTTTTCTTCCTTCTTGGGCTCTCTAAGAAGTTTTTTCAGACTACGACTATCTCTTACAACTGCAATTATGAGCAAGTAGACCATGACCTCCTCTATTCTCGCGAATGAGTAAGCCCTGTTTGTAATGAGATCGCAAACGACTGCAGTAATCGCAACAAGAACTGTTACCCACACCGGCTTCCACCATATCGCCATCTGCGATTCGTAATACCCCTCTTTCTCTTGGCTAGACATCTTGTGCCAGCTTTTATCCACGATAGCTCTCCAAGAAACTTGATCCAGCCTATCAAATACATTTAAAAATGTAAATTAATTACATTCTTAGATAGATTCTAATCAAACAATAAGCGCCCACCCCACCTCTATGGTGGAGTGGGCGCGAGTACTAGCGAGTGCGCAAGACGTGCATGCCCTGCCGGTCGCGACGCGTGCGCGGACGGTTGGTTCCGCGCTGGGAACCGCTGGTCGGCGTGTTGCACCGGTTGCGCGCCACCTTGAGGTGGTGCAGCGGAGCGTTGCCTCCGCGAATCAACGAACGACGATCGACAGGAGTGAGCCGCGGGTTCACCACCTTGAGATCGCGCACCAACTTCAGACGACTGCGCTGCTCGATCGCCGGTCTGATGTAGGGCGCGCCCACCCCAAAGAGCAGCCGCGTCGCCATCAGAATCGGCGAAAGGATGATCCGATACGGTCGAGCCATGAGACCTCCTGGGTAAAAACGCAAAATCAATAATCTGCCCGATGGATAGATTTGTCAATTCACAGACTTGCGGTTTTGCCTTAGTTTTTTATATACTGACGCTGTTGGTGTTACCTCCCCCCTTTTCCCGTGGAGACGACCATGAAAGCGAGCGACGAACCGAAGTCACCTCGTCTGATCACGCAGCTGAGGCCCGTGCTCGGTAACATACTCCCTCCGGAGCTCTTTTTGCGAGCCGAGCGCGTCATCCACGAGATCGATCGTGCCAACCAGGGGCACCACGCCCTCGCACTCGTCATCAACGCCCACTACAACAAGGGCAAGGCCGACGACGCGATCTCGGCCCTCGAGCGTGCCGCCCGCAACCACGCGGAGCACCACCGACTCTGCCCGTGCCGCTTGTGCGTGAAGGACTCGCTCTACGGAGCGATCGTACACCCGAACGCGGCGCTGCTGGACCTCGACATCGCGCCCGCATCCTCGGACGAGAACTCCTCGGCCGCCTGAAGCTCCCTGCCCGCCACAACCTTACGGATGTCGGCGGGCTTTTTATTGCAAATACCTTCGCAAATCTAAAATTGTCTTCGAATCTTTGTGGTGTAATACAATATCGCGAATCGCGCAGAAAAATGGAAACTGCGAAGCTTTTTTGCCAAGTAATTTTTCAAAAGCCGGAAGAGAGACGAGCCCATCACTCTTAATTGTTTGCTTACCCGTCGTAGCTATCTCCCTACCAAGTGAGTAATTGCGCGAGAGCGGACTCGAGCCAGTCGCGACTAAGTCTCCTAGTCCAGCGTCAGAAAAAGCAGTTTGAGCTTTTCCACCCAGCGCTTTGACGATTCCCGCCATCTCGTGCATAGCGCTCACCACAAATACTCCCTTTGCATTACTGCCAAGTAATAAGCCGTCAGAGAGTCCAAGCCCGATCGCAAATACATTTTTCAAAACTCCGGAGAGAGCGACGCCGCGCACGTCTTTACTCATCTCAAGCGCTAATCGAGTGTGCACAAATAAATGCGCCACTTCTTCATAGGTTTTTTTAGAATCAGTAGCAACTACGCCCGCACCTGGATATCCTGCCTCGAGTTCTTCAGCCAGCATTGGCCCAGAGAGCAGTGCGTATTGCTGTCTCTTTGGCAGCCCCTCCTTGAGGACGTCCGCCGTCGTCTTACCGCTCTCTGCTTCTATTCCTTTTGAAAGAGAAACAACTATCGCGTGCTTATTAAGATGTGATTTGATATCAATCAAAGCTTCACGCGTTGCCCATGAAGGAACGCAAAGAAATACAATTTGCGCCATTGGCACAATTTGATCTACTGGCTTACAGAGTGGCGACTTGGCTGTATCTTTATCACAGTATTCGATATGCAACTCTGGACGACGCTTTAACATCTGTCCAAGCGCGCTCCCGATCTCTCCGGCGCCGATAATGGCAATTTGTTTGGTAGTAGACATATACGTAGTAGTATAGCGCTTTTACTTATTTATTTCCCCATTCTTCGCTCGCGCTGACTAAAATCATTGATTGCTTCTGCTAAGTCTGCCTGATTAAAATCTGGCCAAAGTTTTTCAGTGAAATAAAACTGACTATCGGCGGTTAGCCACATCATAAATCCCGCTGACCAGTGCGGCTCACCTCCTGTGCGAATCACTAAATCGACTGGCGGGAGATACCTCGTCCACAGTGCGGCATGTAAAGCTTCCCCCGTCACCCCTCCCGCCTTACCGCGCAATTGCTCGATCGCAGCAAGCATCTCTTGCTGTCCATCATATCCAAATAAGATAGTAAGCGTATGTTTTGTGTATTTTCTTGTTTTTTCTTCGATATGCACAATACGCTCTGAAAGCGTCTTATTTTTTACAATATCTTCTCCGCGTCCAATTATGCGAACATGCACTTGAAGACGATCAATATCCTCTGATTCCGTAATCTGTTTTAACTCATTACTAAGTAGTTTTACTAAAAAATCTACCTCTGCCTTTGGTCGCTTGGTCAGATTGCTCTCTGAGGTAGTCCAAAATGTCAAAAACTCAACGCCGCTCTCAAAAGCACTTTGCATAATTTGTTTAAACTGAACAGCGCCTTGTTCGTGACCCAACCAAACTGCTTTCTTTTTATTTGCCTTTGCCCAGCGACGGTTGCCGTCAGGGATTATAGCTATGTGCCGAGGAGTATCAGACATATAAGGCTTAAGTATAGCAAAATAAAAATCCGCCTCAATTACTGGGGCGGATTTTTATTTTTAAGTTCTTAGCGACCCTTACAGCACTTACACATCTTACTGAAACCTACAGCGATAAGTGCAATTGGCCAAACATAGCTAACGACCATCGCTGAAAGTACGCCGACCGCCTGGAGTAAAAATGCGAGACCGACGACGATCATCGCCCACGACTTCATACTGTGACAGCCGCAGCCGCCCCCTTTACACATACCTCCCTTTTCCATCATTGGTTGATCCATAGTTTATATAGAAATACGAACCGACCTTTCTTGTGTTTTCAGTATACCACTCCTTGTAGCTCCCCATCCCTATTGATAAGATAAGGCTATGACAAACCAAGCAGGTTCCACTCGCGCGCCACACAGCCTCCCCGCTGACCTAAAAAAGGCGATCGCTCAAATACCAGCAGCTCAGTCAATCTGGAATGATATCACCCCGCTCGCACGCAACGAGTGGATCTGCTGGGTTACCTCTGGCAAAAAACAAGAGACGCGGAATATTCGAATCGAAAAAGCACTCTCGAAACTAAAAGGTGGAATGCGCCGTCCTTGCTGTTGGGCGGGCTGTCCGCATCGGTAAATAAAAACGACCCGATAGTGAGTACTAACGGGTCGTGCGTCCTACTCTATCCGCGCGTATACACTTCGTACGCGTAAGCTGCGGGGCGGAACCGGAATAGAGTTCCGCGCTCGAGGATGGCGATTCTCGCCTTGACCTCATCGCCACTCAGCTTGCCCACCTCTGTGTCGACCCTGCGCTCGATCGCTACACGGAGGCGGTTGCGCAGCTGCTCGGTCGCCGGACCGACTTCTCCCCGCACGACCGTACCCCGAGCACGCATCTGGCAGACAGTTATCTGGTTGTAAGCCCCAAAGAGGTACACGCCCTCCTTCGCTTCATCAAGAAAGGCGACCAGCTTCTCGTCGGCGACGAAAAACAAAACCTCTTCCCCTTGGAACTCGGCGCAATCCCTAAGCTCGAGATTCTTCCATGGCCCAACAAAGAAATCCGGCTCGGTTAGTGGCTGGAAGAACAAGTTCCAGATGCACGGCAAGTACCGAGCTCCCTCTACCGCACTCAACTCTCGATACGGCATCGTAAGCACCTCCCTCTTGGACTAGAAAGCTTCCGTGGTCTTTATACATTAAGCACGAGAAAACTTCAAATTTTTGCAATTCCCGCCTCAACTTCCATATGACAATTCTTACAAAGCACTACGCACTTCTTTGCTTCTTTTAAAATAGTTTCCCATGAGTAGCAAAGCCCCTTTACGCTAAGCGCAAACGACTTTGTCTTTGGGTCTTTGTGATGGAAATCAAGAGAACCATTATATTTATGATATCCGCAGATAGCGCACTTTCCACCAAATAGTTTTATGAGCTTGTCTTTTTTTACTCTTCGGCTTTCCACAACCCAACCCGAAGCACATTGCCCACAGCGAAACGCACCGTCACTTCTCAAAAAGTGACTCACTTTGCCATGTTTTTTACAAACTTTAATCACACCGTGATTATATCACGGCTTAGCACGTTGTGTTAAGAAAGCTACTTAGCTCCGGGAGCAGGGATCGAACCTGCGACCATCGCCTTACACTTATTCCATTGTTACCAATGGCGTGGACTATATCATCATCCGCCTAGGGCGGATGCGAGGGGCTTCGCCTGCATCACTTTCGTGACCGGCTACTCTCTTTCGAGATAGTCTCTACACCTTCCCTGACGCATGTCAGGGCTCGGCTCGGTATTGCCCCAGTGGGGTTTCACCGAATTCACCTCGTTTTCGACTTAGATTACTCCAAGAAGCTGCAAACACTTTACAGGGCGCCGCTCTACCGCTGAGCTATCCCGGAGCTAAAAAGCTTTCATTTGATTTTTAAAGACCAATAACAGATACGCTTTATTCTATACAGGCTGGACGAAAACTGCAAGATTTGCGCTTCATATATCAATCCTCTATAGTAAACGCCGGAACTCACTACTTCACACGGAGGCTCGTCATGGCAGACAAGACTCAAGCTGTGCCGAAGGCAGGCGAAGATGGCTGGGAAGACAAAGGGCTCTACTTTCATGCTGCCTGCGACACGTCATTCCTCTCGAGGCTCGTTCAAGTGGGTGTTAGGACTTTTCAAAACGAGTTCTGGTGCCCTCGTTGCGGCTGCGACCCCTTTGAAATGCTTGGGAGGGCTTTGCCCCGAGCCAGGCTAAAGTACGGACCAAATCCAACCGGTGCCCAGATCGCTTTAGTGCTTCGCGAGCTAGCCGCCGAACTCTCTAGTAGCTAAGGGAAAATGGATGCGTAAAAGTACTCTTCTGCCCGCGCACATCGCAAGATGTGGCGCTGGTTTTTATTTGACAGAAATATAAAAAATTGGCAGTATGGCGTTAGTACCTCCCGGAGACACATCATGAGCACGACTGCCTGGTTCTGGATCTTCACCACGATTTACGCGGCTAGCGCGCTGATCTCGTTCTTCGTCCTCTTGCCGATGGTGATGGAAATCGGCTGGGATGATCCACAAAACAGCAAAACAATGCTGTTTGGAATGATCACCTGGTTTGTTGGCACAGGACTCTTCGTCTTCGCCTACCACAAGCTCAACAAGGAAGAGTGGCTCGTCTTCCTCTCAATGGCGACCGGGATCGCGAGTGCGATCGCCCTCGCTCTTGCGTGGAACGTCATCCTGCGCTTGATTGATTCTATCCGCACCCGCGGCAAGAGAAAACAGTTCCACGGAGCTCGCACGACAACTTGGTAGCCGCCTTCTGCCCGCGCACATCGCAAGATGTGGCGCGGGTTTTTTATTTACTGAGAAGTTCTTTAAATACCTCTTTGAGTACGTTCGGGTTTGCACCCAATCCCTGCTCTTTAGCCTTCTTCATTCCTTGGCCGACGAAAAACATAAGCGCTGCCTCTTTGCCACCCTTATAATCAGCCGTTGGGCCTGGGTTAGCGGCAATAATCTCCTGCGCCATTTGTGTAAACGCACCTTTATCAGAAACCTGTGCGTGACCACCAGCGTTCATGATTTCGCGCGGATCACCGCCCTTCTCAAACATTGTTTTCAAAATATCCTTTGCACCACGACTACTCACCTTTTCTTCGGCAACGAGCACGATTAAATCGGCAAAGTTTTCGGCAGTAACTTTAGTCTGCATCGGGTCGGCAATATTTCCCGCCGCCATCAAACTCTTTAAATCACTCGTTAAATAGTTGATCGCGAGCTGGAGCTTCTTTTCTGGCTGGACGCCACCCTCTTCTTTGAGCTCTGAAGCGACGGCTTCAAAATACTCGGCGATTGGTCGATCGATAACTAACAACTCGATTTGTTCAGGTGAGAGCGCGTACTCTTTGTGTAAGCGGAGACGCTTTGGTTGCGGGAGCTCTGGGATTTCGGACTTGATACGCTTGAAATCAAACTGGCTCATATCGAGCGGTGGCAGGTCTGGCTCGGGGAAGTAGCGATAGTCGTGACTGCTCTCTTTTTTACGCTGACTGACGGTGATTTTTTTCACATCGTCCCAACCACGTGTCTCTTGGACGATTTTCTCACTCCCCGTTTCGAGTGCTTTCTTTTGACGCTCGATCTCGTAGCGCGCCGCAGCTTCAGCGGCTTTAAATGAGTTGATGTTTTTTACCTCAACTTTCGTACCAAATTTAAGCTCGCCATCAACAATCGTGCCAAGAGATAAGTTAACCTCTACACGCATCTGCCCTTTTTCCATATCCGCGTCAGACACGCCGAGATATCGGAGTAAGAGCTGGAGTTCGCGCGCAAACTCACCGACTTGCTCGGAGCTGCGGATATCTGGCTCGGTAACAAGCTCCATAAGTGGAACGCCGGCGCGGTTATAATCGACGAGCGTTGTTGAACCAGCGTGTGAGAGTCGTCCGGTATCTTCTTCGAGGTGTACGCGAGTAATTTTTACTCCTTTGAGGTTGCCCCCAAATACAAATGGCACATCGTACTGCGAGATCTGATAGCCCTTTGGTAAGTCGGGATAAAAGTAATTTTTACGATCGAACTTCGAGGTCGCAGGAATCTCTCCGCCAAGTGCTGTACCAACTTTAATCAAAGCCTCAATCGCCTTCTTGTTCATTACCGGCATCGCACCTGGCTGACCCGTACAGACCGGGCAGATGTTTTTGTTTGGAGTCTTTTCTTCGGGGTCGTTTAAACAGTCGCAGAACATCTTGGTTCGCGTCTTTAGTTCACTGTGGATTTCGAGCCCGATAACGGGAATATAGGTGACTGCCATATAGATGCTATTAGCTTATAGAGATTATACAATCTTATCAACTTCTGCGCGTACTTGCTCAAATACTTGCTGCGGGGTGCCCTCGCCTGGAATAAAGACGATGCGCTCCTTGGGGAGTTGTTGGGGCAAGTTGAGATACCCCTGACGGAGCTTTGCGAGAAACTCTTCTTGCTCAAACACTTCCTTATGTGACCGCTTGTTATCTTTATTAATGCGCTCCATCGCTACTTGAGCTGGCACATCGATAATAAGTACGAGGTCTGGCACAATAAGCCCCTTATGCATCTTGATAAGCTCGCTCATTGCGAGTCCTTGAGTTGATTGAAAGACGAGTGTCGAGTACTTATACCGATCACAAATTACGATTGCTCCGTTTTTCAGATACTGCGTAATAACTTTTGCGTGCACTTTTCGGTCTTTTATAAACAGCTGAGCGAGCTGCTTAGCATTTTCTTTTGGGTCTTTGCTTACCTTTAACAACTCTCTAATTTGGTCGGTATATTTTGAGATGTATGGCTCGCGCGTTATAAAAAGATGATTCTTTTTTGATTTTGAAAATAAGTATTCGGCAAGCAATTTTGTCTGCCCGCTCTTCCCACACCCATCAATACCATCGATGACAATAAATAATCCGCGTTTCATATAGTGTCAGTATAAATATGCTGAGATGAAAAAGAAAGGCGCCCGCCACACCTGGTGAGTGTGAGCGGGCGCGAGCGACTAACTATGCCTCGTCTTCGATCTGACTCCAGGGAATTGAGGCGAATGAGAAATAGGTACAGCTACATGCGAGCTGCTTACACCGCCGGCAGCCGTTGCCGTACCGTTGCCACACCGCCTCCCCGAGATCGATTTCGAGAAGATACGCCGCGGCGATCGTCCAAGCGATCGTATCGGCAAGCTCGAGCGCCATCTCTTCCTCGAACGCCTCGAGGCTCTCGATGTGATGACGAGTATCTCGTGCAGCCATCGCCGCCTGTCGCACCTCGACACCCTCCTTGAACAAGCGATTGATGACATTCTCGATGCCTTTTTC
>CAZFZO010000007.1:0-16061 GCA_964523595.1 uncultured Candidatus Saccharibacteria bacterium
GAGGGTGATAATAGTAAGTGTGTCCATATTATTTAAGCTGGTGTACGTGCGTCTTTAGTCCCCCGTAAAGTTTTTCGAGCATTTCTGGTTTCATTGATGTTTCAACATCGCCAAAACAAATCATCTGACGATTAATACAGATAATTTTATTTGCAAATCGTTTTACGAGATCGAGTTCGTGTGAGACCAGAACGATCGAGAGATTATTCTCGTCTTGTAGGCGATGCATAGTTTCGTAAATTTGTTCTTCGCCCGGGCTATCAACACTCGCGGTTGGCTCGTCAAAGAAAATAACATCTGGGTTGCCGAGGAGGGCGAACGCGATAAGTCCTTTTTGCACTTGGCCGCCCGAAAGGAAGCGGAGCGGTGTGTTTAGTACTTTTTCGGGAAGTCCGACTTGTGCTAATGCGCTTGCTAGCGCAAGATGTGGGAGCTTGGCGATTTTAAGTTTGAGCTCAAGAAATTCTTTGAGGGTGAGTGAGAGCGAGCGATCCCAGTCGATTTGCTGTGGGACGTAGCCAATGCGTACGCCTGGTGCGGTGGTGATTGTCCCTTCGTATGGGAGTAAGCCGAGGAGTGTTCGGATGAGCACCGTCTTGCCCGAGCCGTTTGGACCGATGATGGCCAAAAAGTCACCCCGACGAATTTCGAGGCTGACATTTTCAATTGCGGTAAGTTTGTCGAAGCGCACCTTGAGGTCTTTGGCGCTGACTAAGAGTTCATTTTCTTGCATAGTATATTTATACGTGTTTTTAGGTGGTTTGTAAAAGCCGGATTGGTTGGATATGTAGGCTATAATTAATATAGAAGAGATTGTAACGAAAAACCCTATTTATCGTTTTATATGTTGGAAGCTGAAAATGACATCATAGCCCGGGCACGCCTTGGCGATGCCCAAGCCTTTGGTCTCCTGTACGACCATTACGCGCAACCGATTTATCGGTTTATCGCCGTAAAAGTGTCGGTGAGGCAGGAGGCTGAAGATTTGCTTCACGAGGTGTTTCTTGCAGCATGGCAGAAACTCCCGGGCTACGCCTCTTATGGCTTCCCTTTTTCTAGTTGGTTGTATCGCATTGCTCGCAATCGAGTCATTGATCACTATCGGACTCATCGAGCGCATTCGAGCTTTGATGATGAGCGCGCCCCTTCGCTAGAAGATCAGGCACTGCTCATTGATGAGCGACATGGTGATGCGGTAGATATGAAAATCGATCTTGCTATGGTTCAAGGAGCGATGAAAGAACTTTCGCCCGACCAGCAGGATGTGCTCATCTTTAAGTTCGTCGAAGATATGGATGTGCCAGAAATCGCACATCTGATGAACAAAAAAGAAGGGACGGTTCGTATTATTCAGCATCGTGCGATTCTTCAGCTCAAAAAAATCCTTGCCAAACAGAAACTTCGTTAATATGGAACAATCCATCATCAACATTTTAAAAGCATTTAAGCGCGCCACTCCACGGCCGGAGTTTTTGGCTTCATCTCGCCAAATCATCTTGGGTAAGGAGCAGTTTTCTTCTTCGCGCTTTATTTCTTCGCGTATGCGATTTTTTGAAACGCTTCGCTTTTCTACCGCACTCGCCTTAGGCGCCGTACTCCTTTTCGTAGTTCTTGGTGGAATTAGCTATCTCCGAAATGATTCGGGCTCACTTGCTCGCTCAAATGAAACTATTCTCGGCGAGGCTAACTCGCTCAATCTTCAGATCCAGATTAAAGAAGCGGCATATTTCAGCAAGACTGCTGAAGATGTTGCTGTAGCGCTTGATCAAATTGCAGGAACGCCAACAGCTCCAGACGTTAAGTACTAGGTCAGATGAGTGCATTTCAAAAATCAATCATTACCGCCCTTTTTATCACCACTATTTTTAGTGGCACTTTTTCATTTGCAGCTGCTCAATCAGAAGAGCTTCAGGGAGCCTTAGAAAATGTTTCTGCTGGTCTTGAGAAGGTTGCAGACACAAATAACTTGAGCAGTCTTATTGCTGATCGAGAAGCGCGTAAGGCGGCGCTCGTTAAGATTTTTGATTTCTCATTGATCGAGACGGCTGATTTACGTAAGAAGATTGTTGCTGCTTCTTTGAATGGAAATTCGCAGCTTGCGCTTGCACGTACGAAGATTCTTGCAGACCTTGCTGCTTTTAGTACTCATATTGAGACGATTAAAAAGCAAACTTCGATTGAGACTGAGATCGCGCGTGTTCAGCAGACTGCGAGTGAGTTTCGTGTTTGGCGCGATCAAACATATAACCTTGGTATCAAGCGTGGATTCACCCTACTTCTTCTTGTGCGTGGTAATTCAGTGCTCTCGGTTGCTGATGCGCGCTTGGCGAGTATCGTGACTGATGTTAAGACGTTACAAAACCGTTTTCAGGACGAAGCGAGTAAGTTGCAGGGATGTTTCATCGAAAGAGATTCGAGAGGCACACCGCGTGTACTTACAGGCGCAAGATCTCTTCCTTGATAGTTTTACGAGTTCGAATAACGCTTCGGATGTGCTTCTCCAAATCGACCCAACTGGCTCTCACGCAGCACCAGAGAGCATCCAGTCTTTAGTTAAGGAAGCACTTGGGCATATTAGTTCTGCGTATAAGGTCTTTTTAGACATGAGTCGTTTGGCTAAGAAGCTGCTTTAGCGTTTATTTGTTCGGTTTTACATCTGTCCTAGGCGTGGCTATAATAATGGCACGCTGTTTTTATATCTCGGCGCGATAGGTGGTCAATTAACATTTTTCTATGAATACATTTCTTAAAAATATTTTCTGGGCGATCGGGGCACTGCTTCTTATCGCAGTCATTTTTTCGTTTTTCGTAACTGCTGATACTACGGCAAAGGTCTTTTCGATGAGTGATTTGGCTACGAAGATTAATGCGAATGAGGTTACTAAAATTGTTGTAAGTGGCAATGATTTAACCATTACCCTTAAAGATGATACTGAGGTTAAGGCGACGAAGGAGTTTGAGAGCGGTCTTACGGAGACGCTTAAGAACTACGGAGTAAACCCAGTTGCCCTGCAGAAAGTAGCGCTTGAGATTCAAGAGGATTCTGGCTCTTCGTTTTGGCTCGGCGTGCTTGTTCCTTCACTGCTTCCGATAATTATCTTCGTGCTCTTTTTCTGGTTTATGCTTCGTGGAGCCAAGGGTGGGCAGAATCAGGTGATGAATTTTGGAAAGTCTAATATTCGCTTGTCTTTGCCGATGGGTGAGCGCGTTACCTTTGCTCAAGTTGCGGGACTGAAAGAGGCGAAGCAAGAGCTCGTTGAGGTTGTTGATTTTCTTAAGAATCCTAAAAAGTTTTTGGATATGGGAGCGAAGATTCCTCGCGGCGTACTTCTTATGGGAAGCCCGGGAAGTGGTAAGACGCTTTTGGCTCGTGCAGTAGCTGGAGAGAGTGGTGTTCCCTTTTTTCACATTTCCGCTTCTGAATTCGTAGAGATGTTTGTTGGTGTTGGGGCTTCGCGTATTCGCGATGCGTTTGCTACTGCGAAAAAGGTTGCTCCTTCTATATTATTTATCGATGAGATTGATGCGGTTGGTCGTCAGCGTGGTGCCGGTCTTGGTGGTGGGCATGATGAGCGTGAACAGACTTTGAACCAGATTCTTGTTGAGATGGATGGATTTGAACGCGAAAACAAAGTGATTGTGCTCGCGGCTACGAATCGTCCAGATATTTTAGACTCCGCACTGCTCCGTCCAGGACGTTTTGATCGTCGCGTATTTCTTGATACGCCAGATATTAGTGATCGCGAAGCAATCTTAAAGATTCACGCTAAGAATAAGCCGATTGAGAAAGATGTTGATTTGCGCCGTGTCGCAGTCCGCACCCCAGGGTTTTCCGGTGCTGACCTTGAGAATCTTTTAAATGAGGCGGCGATTTTAGCTGCGAGACACAACAAGAAGACTATTGCGCAGGTTGATTTGTTCAATGCGATTGAAAAGGTATTACTTGGTCCTGAACGTAAGGGGCGCGTTATCTCTGATCGCGAGCGAAAGGTAACGGCGTACCATGAGGCTGGCCACGCCCTCATCGCTGCTTCATTGAAGGATGCTGATCCAGTGCATAAGGTTTCGATTGTAAGTCGTGGTATGGCTGGTGGCTACACGCTTAAGCTACCACTTGAAGAGAATCGTCTTCGCACTAAGAAACAGTTTTTGGCTGACCTAGCGACGATGATGGGTGGGTACGCTTCAGAGCAAATTATTTTCAAGGATCTTTCGACGGGAGCTTCGAGTGATTTAAAGGAGGCGAGCTCGCTCGCGCGGCGCTTAGTTACTAAGTACGGTATGAGCGAGGCGATTGGCCCAGTCACCTTTGGTGATAATGAAGAGTCTGTTTTCTTGGGCAGAGAGATTAGTAACGAGCGAAAGTATTCAGAGGCGGTCGCTTCTCAGATTGACGGTGAGGTTTCAAAGTTCTTAAATGGTGCGCACGAGTTAGCGAAGAAGATTATCAATACGCGCAAAAAGGTTCTTGATGCTATTGCAAATGCGCTCTTAGAAAAGGAGACGCTCGAGCACGAAGACTTTAATAAGCTGATTAAAGATTTGGACGTGAAGCCGTTTGTTGTATAGCCCCCCTTTACCCGCCTGCCCAAGGCGGGTAAACTTTTGGCGGGAGTTAGGTATACTCTAGAGAGGTAGGTCTTGCGCGCTTAGCTCAGTGGTAGAGCAGCCGTCTTATACACGGCCGGTCCCTGGTTCGATCCCAGGAGTGCGCACTTTCGGTAAGTTATTTTGCCGATTGGCTAATTTCTTGCTTAAATACGTTGGTGTCTGCGCTCTTAGCTCAGCGGTAGAGCAGTGCTTTTACACAGCAAAGGTCGGGGGTTCGACTCCCTCAGGGCGCACAAACTAAATTATCTCGTTTATGATTGCTTTCCCGCAAAACCCTTGATGGGTTGTGTATGATTTTTCATGCAGGAGAAATGGATACATCTGTAGTGATGGTATGTATGTAAAATTTGTAGCGTTTGACGGTAATTTTATTTTGTTTGGAATCGTTTGGGTGAGTTGATATATCGTTCTCTGTTTTGGAGTGGATGATTTTTTTTCAAGGACTATTTGAACGATGCGTTCGATTTCTTGCATAGCTGCTTTTGTTTTTGCATATGATTCATTGAATTCGAGCGATACCCCTCCCGCAACTTGGCCAATGAGCGAATTTGCTCCTAGCGGTTTTTGCATATGAGCGATTTGATCTGACTCGCATCCTTGTATTATCTTTCTCGTTCGATCATTGAGATCTGTGATAATCGGCGTCATCTGTATATCAGAGGTCGTCGTATGAATGTCGATGAGATACGGAGCATCGTGTATTTCGGCGTTAATTTGTGATGCTAACTGCTCCTCGGCATTCCCCTCTCGAGATCCAGGAAAACTTCGGTTGAGGTCAGCGTCAATGCCTCGGACATTTTGCTTGATTGCTTCTTCGTTTGCGAGAATTAGCTTAATCCCATCTAAAAGCTTTGGCGTTGATTGATAATGTTTGAATACTTTAAGGCCGAATAGTTCGTCGCCGTGAAGGCAGCAAACAATAATGAGTTTTGGTTTGTTGGCTTGAGAGATGATTTTCATAGTAGTAAGTAGTGGGGTTGGGTTTTTGCCCAACCCCTAGTTAACCACAGAACTTTCCCGAACAGATTACTGCGTCTCCGCGTTCGAATGTACAGAGCGAATCCCACCACAGCTGAATGTCACGATTCGGGTATATGGGCTTCGCCCCGTAGAGCGGTCCCGCATAGCACTTTGGTGAAAGCGGAAACGTTCCGCCAATTTTTTCAGCCGTGAGCACTCCTGCTGCGTATATCGCCGGGTCGTGTAGTTTACTGGGTGCGGGGAGCCAATTTCCCTTGCAGATTTTTTCACCAGTACGCCACATGATCGCAGACTGTGTCCGAAGTGAAAAAAATTTTGCACGCGTTTCGGATCGAGCTCGAGCAACGACGAGCGGAGCGATACCCTTTCCCTGTATTTCCGGAATCAAGATGATGCCGCTTAGGTAGAGAACGTCTTCCCACTTGTTGAAGAGTGCGAAGCCTGCGGTTGTATTTGCATTCGTGATCCGATATACCAGCTGTCCCATCGCAAGATGTGTATCGACATCTGTGCGAAGTTCCAGTGAATACTTTTTTACGAAGCCGGCAACTGCTACAGCGACCGCATCATCGAGACGCGGTTTCCCTGATTCGATCGAGATCACGCAAAGCCTCCTGTTGTAGTTTTCTGCGCCGCTCTCAAAGAGCGGACGCTGCGTTTTATGTAAAACGCAATGTTCGATCTTTGAGTGAGACGTGATGTTGCCACCAATTCATATTCATATATTTTTTCGTTTAAATTATTTCTTCAGAGCATCCTTGAATCCACCTTTGGAATTAATGAGTGCTTTTGCGCCGCGGATGATAGTTGCGATGCTGACATGAAGTTCGGCGGCGATATCGCGTTGTGGCATGCCACTCGCGATTCGTTTTACAATTTGCCAACGTGCCACGAGTTCGTGGAGTTCCGAAGGAGTAAGGAGATCAGCAAGAAGTGCGCGAAGTGAGCTTTCGTTTTTTGCAGCAGAAAGTATTAACTGCACAAGCTCGTCCCCTTCTCGTTTTCCAATGTTCGCGTTTTTGTTTCTCATGTATCAATGTACTAGTACATTGTATATGAGCGTATATATTCGTCAAGTGTCTGTGATGAGTGGTGCGTGCCTTCGATAGCAAACTGTGCAGATTTTCGTTTGTGCTTTTGCAGGCGGCTTAGATCTCGAGTATGACTGCTTTCGTCCTACGTATTCGTTCATTTGCTGATTTTGGCTTATTGGGCCTAAGGGCCCCTTTCGACATTTTCGCAGCTTAAACTATTCGCTCCCCCCAGGTAATCCGGCAAGACCATCGTTTGCCGGATTACGTGCCTCTTAATCTGTGAAACAAACTTGTTTCACAGATTAAGCCCTTGAAACAAGTATTCTTTACTGTGAAACAAAATGTGAAACACTATACAGTGTTCAGCTGTGTTTTTCGCCTGGTGTTTATCGTGAAACATTGTTTATCGCTTTTTCGCTATTGTTTCACGATTATTAACGCTGTATTTTGTTTCACGTGAAACAACCGGCCTTGTCGCCGCCGTATTTCACTTTCCATTTCCGGCGAATTTGTATTTGATATCTTTAGCTACCATGTTTGGTGTTTATCGTGAAACATGAGTATTGGTTTTTGTTTTACATATTTTGATGTTTTGCGCTAAACATACGTTTGATTTATCTCATCTACCCAGATCATTGTTTTATGTGAAACACGTGCATTGGTTTTCATTTCTACCCAGGTGTGTGTTTCACGTGAAACAGAGGACCTGGTAAAATTTAGTTAGCTCACGTGAGATAGATCGAACCCATAAATGTGTTTCACGTGAAACACTACACAATGAAAAACACTACGAGCATTGGATCGCTTGGCGAAGATATCGCTTGTGATTATTTAAAGAGTAGGGGGCAGAAAATTCTTTTCCGGAATGTTCGCTTTACTGGCGGAGAACTGGATATTGTTTCACGTGAAACATCGGGCTTGGTACTGTTTGTCGAAGTTAAGACTATCCAGGGTTCGGATGATACGTTTCGTCCAGAGGATAATTTTTCACGTAGTAAGAAAAAGAATATGGATCGTGCCATACAATTGTTTAGCGTGAAACATCCAGAATTGTTTAACGAGAAGTTGGGATGGCGAGCCGATCTTATTACGATTCGAATTAAGAATAGCTTATTGACAGATTACAATAAAGATTGCGAAATAAATTATTATGAAAATGTCTAGCGCGTTGCCGAATTATTGCCGGATTACTTGACAGGGAATTTTCTTACGGTAAGATGAGTGTATCTGAAAGGTCGCCTCGTTGGCGGCCTTTCGTCGTATTTATTACCAAAATTAATTAATAAAAAATTCACATGTTGATGGATTTAAAAACAATCAAACGTGCGATTGAGCAGGTTTCTGAAGAGAAGGGTATTAATCCAGATCGCGTCGTAGAAGCAATCGAATCTTCGATCGCCGCTGCGTATAAAAAAGAGTACGAGAAGAAAGGAGAGATTATTAAAGCTCGTTTTGATTTAAAAACTGGCGAGCTTAAGTTTTGGCAGGTGAAGTCGGTTGTTGATGAGACGACGGTTCGTATGCCAGTAGAGGGTGAGGTTGTCGAAGAAGAACCAGTCGTAGAGGGTGCTGTTGGTGAAGAGAAGCTTCCACGATTTAATTCTGATCGCCACATGCTTCTTGCTGATGCGAAGAAAATTAAAAAGGATGTTTCGCTCGGTGATGAGCTCGAGTTTCCGCTCGAGTCACATGAAGATTTTGGTCGCATTGCTGCGCAGGCTGCGAAGCAAGTTATTTTGCAGCGTCTACGCGAAGCGGAGCGTGAGTCGATTGTTCGTGAGTTTAAGGGTCGCGAAGGTGAGATCGTTTCTGGTCTCGTACAGCGCATGGATCGCGGCAATGTGTTTATCGACCTTGGTCGTGCGACTGCGGTGATGCCATACGGCGAGACGATTCCAGGCGAGCACTACCGAGTAAATGAGCGTTTGAAGTTTCTTATTCTGAGCGTACAGGATGATGCGCGCATGCCAGGTATTTTGCTTTCGCGTTCACACCCGAAGTTTGTTGGTAAACTTTTTGAACTCGAGATTCCTGAAATCACTGACGGAACGATTGAGATCAAAGGGATTGCGCGTGAGCCAGGTAGCCGTACAAAGGTTGCCGTGGTGAGTAAGGTGGATGGCGTTGACCCAGTTGGAAGCTGTGTAGGTCAGCGTGGTACTCGTGTTATGGCGGTAAGCAATGAGCTTGGTCAGGAGAAGATTGATATTATCGAGTGGAGCGAAGACCCAGGTCGCTTTATCGCTGCTTCACTTTCTCCAGCTAAGGTTGAAGAAGTAGAGGTTTTGCCAAATCATGAGGCGCGTGTGTTTTTGCCGAACGATCAACTTTCACTTGCTATCGGCCGTGGCGGACAGAACGTTCGTCTCGCCGCTAAGCTTTCCGGTTGGAAGATTGATGTTCGTAGCCGAACTAACCCAGATGAGGCGGTTGATGGTGGTGTTGCCGAAGCTGCGGTTGTTGCCGAAAAGGACCCAGATGACAAGGTGAGTGAGTAGTATTAATTTAATTCGTATACATATATATGAACCCACAATCACACTTTCATGTTATTCCGCAGGACAAGGCTCCAAAGATTCTTAATTTAATTGTTGAGATTACCAAGGGCGATTTTAACAAGTACGAGTACAACAAAGAGTACGGTATCTTAGAGCTCGACCGCGTTTTGTTTGGCCCGACGTTTTATCCAGTAAATTATTGCGATGTTCCTCAAACGTGGAATGATGGCGACAATGATCCGCTCGATGCGGTTCTCTACAGCAGCGGCTCGGTGATGCCAGGTACGCTTGCAAAGGGACGTGTCGTGGGTGTTATGGAGATGTGGGATAACGGCGAGGTTGATCACAAGATTATTTGCGTCAACGAAAAGGATCCACGCTATAAACACGTGGCGACGATTAAAGATTTGAGCCCGTATGAGCTCACCGATCTTAAGAATTTTATGGAGATGTATAAGATTCCACAGACTGGCGCGGGTTCGGTGAAAGTAGGTGAGTTCCATGGTCCAGAAAAGGCCTACGAGCTCATTACTGAAGCGATGGAGGTTTACAAGAAAAAGTTTGGTACTAAGTAACTAACTCATGAAACCAGCAATTAAAAAATTACCAGCCTCACAGGTTGAGGTTGAGGTGAAGTTAACTGACACTGAATTTAAAGTATATTTTGAGCCAGCATTTGAGCAGGCTCTTTCCCAAGTTCAACTTAAGGGTTTTCGCCCAGGCATGGCGCCAAAGGATCTTGCTGCGCAGGCAGTTGATCACGATAAGGTATTTGAAAAGGCGTTTATGTCCGCAGTTCGCGCTACGCTTGATCAGATTAAGATTGAAAATGATTGGACGTTTATTGATCAGCCACGTGTTGAGATGCTTGAGCAGAAAGATGGCGTTGGCTACAAAGCTGTCTTAACGCTTTTCCCAGAAACTGAAATGGGTGATTACAAGAAGATCGCGGCGAAAGTTTTTTCGCAAGCATCAGAAATTAAGATTGATGAGGCGGAGATTGAGAAGACGCTCAAGTGGTTGCGTGAGTCGCGTGCAAAAGTTACGCTCGTTGATCGCGTGAGCGCTAATGGGGATATGATTGAGTGCGATATCGAGACGAAAGTCGAAGGGAAGGTGCTTGATAATGCTTCCTTTAAGAAAGAGCGCTTTGTAGTTGGCGACAGTCGGTTTATCAAAGGATTTGATGAGCAGCTCGTTAATCGTAAAGCGGGAGAGGGGTTTAGTTTTTCATTGGTTGCCCCAGCTGACTACTGGCAAGAAGATCTTCGTAAGAAAAAGCTTGATTTTACCGTGAAGATTCACGGTGTGTATGAGCGAACACTCCCAGATTTAACTGATGAGTTCGCGCAAGCACTCGGTCCTTCGTTTAAGACAGTTGCTGATATTACGAAGAATATTCGCGAGGGTTTAACGCAGGAGAAGATGGACAAAGAGATTGAGCGTAAGCGCCTAGAGGTTCTTAATCAGGTCGTAAAAGGTTCGAAGATGGAACTTCCTGAAGTTATGGTTTCACGAACGCTTGATGGTATTGTAGCTGATATGAAGCCGATGTTGACGCTTGAAGCTGGGCAGACGCCAGAACAGCTTGATAAAGAGCTTCGCGTAAAGCTGCTTGATCGTGCAAAGCAAAATGTAGCGAGCAACCTTGTGCTCTATAAGATTGCGCAGATCGAGAAACTTGAGCCAACCGGTGAAGAGGTGGAGGCGGAAGCGAAGAAGCACCAGGTTGACCCTGAAACTCACTACGATTATATTTATGGCAGATTACAAAACCAAAAGGTCTTTCAACTCCTTGAGAGCCTAGCTTCTAAGGAGAAGTAATTACTTCATTCTCTATGAACAAAGAAATTACCAATCAGTACTTGATTCCGACTGTTCTTGAAAAGACGCAGTATGGTGAGCGTGCATACGACATCTACTCGCGTTTGCTTAAAGAGCGCATTATCTTTTTAGGTGGTCCGATCAATGATGCGGTTGCCAATCTTGTTGTTGCGCAGTTGTTATTCCTCGCGCACGAAGATCCAAAAAAAGATATCCAGCTCTATATTAACAGTCCGGGTGGTTCGGTAGTTGCGGGTATGGCGATTTATGACACGATGCAGTTTATCAAGCCAGATGTTTCAACGATTTGTGTTGGTATGGCGGCATCGATGGGTGCAACGATCTTAACGGCTGGCGCGAAGGGCAAGCGTTTTGCGCTTCCAAACTCCGAGATTCTTATTCACCAGGTTATGGGTGGGGCGGAGGGTCAGGCGACCGAGATTGAGATTACGGCTAAGCAGATTCTGAAGATGAAGGCTAAGTTGAACCAGATTCTTTCAAAGCACACTGGTCAGACTGTTGCGAAAGTCGAGAAGGATACCGATCGTGACTACTATATGACTGCGGGTGAGGCGAAAGAGTATGGATTGATTGATGAGGTTATCAAAACGATCCGATAAGGCTTCAGAAACCGGCGATGAGCGCCGGTTTTTGATTTTAGCTAGGTAGCGCGATACAATTACCCTATATGGCTAAAGTACTTATCGACGAGGTGAAGATTAATCGTCTTTTGACTCGTGGCGTTACCGAAATTATCGATCGCAACCACCTGAAGGATGCGCTGTATTCGGGTAAGCAGTTGCGGGTAAAACTTGGGTTTGATCCAACGGGAAGCAAGATCCACATTGGTCGCGCGATTGTACTACGTAAGCTGCGTGAGTTTCAGAATCTTGGGCATAAGATTGTATTTATTGTTGGAGACTTTACGGCGCAGATTGGCGATCCATCCGATAAGCTCGAGAAGCGTCCTATGCTTACGGCGGCGCAGATTGGTCAGAACTTAAAAACGTACAAGAAGCAGGTAGGAAAGATTTTGGATTTACGTAAAACCGATTTTCTCTTTAATAGTAAGTGGCTTAAGAAGTTAAAGTTTGGAGAGATCACCGAGCTGGCTGAAGCATTTTCGGTTAATCAGATGCTTGCTCGGCGCAACTTTAAGGATCGTTTTGAGAAGGGCGAGGAGATTAGTATGCGTGAATTTCTTTACCCGCTCATGCAGGGGTATGACAGCGTGATGGTTAATGCGGATGTTGAGCTTGGCGGATTTGATCAGCTCTTCAACTTAATGGCGGGACGAGTAGTACAGAAGCACTACGAGCTACCCCAACAGGATATTTTAACGATCGAGATGCTCGAGGGTACTGATGGGCGCAAGATGTCTACGAGCTGGGGCAATGTGATTAATATTACCGATGAGCCAAATGATATGTTTGGCAAGGTGATGAGCGTTAAGGATGAGTTGGTTACTAAGTACTTCTTGCTCTGTACGGATTTGGAGCAGGGCGAGATTGATGCGGTGGGAGGAAATCCAAAAGAGCGAAAGATGCGTTTGGCATTTGAAATCGTAAAGTTGTATCACGGGGAAAAGGCAGCAGCTGATGCGCAGAAAGAGTTTGATGCTGTATTTGGAAAAAAAGGATTACCGAGCGAGATACCAGAAGTACAAATCGCCGAGCATGGCATGAAGCTTGTTGATTTGATTATTGCTACGCAGCTCGCAGCGAGCAAGAGTGAGGCGCGACGATTGATTGAGCAGGGCGGAGTAAAAATCAACGAGGTTAAGCGAACGGATGTGAATGAAACTGTTGCGATCGAAGATGGGATGGTGCTCCAGGTTGGACCACGCAAGTTCGTGAAGATTGTGAAGAAATAGTCAGGAGGCGCCCCGCGTATCGCGGGGCGTTTTCTTTTCAAAATGGCTTAACGCGCTATACTGACCGTAATGTTTACCAAAGGAACAAAGGTGTATTTAGTGGGTATTAAGGGAGTTGGCATGACCGCGCTCGCGCAGATTTTGCAGGGGCGAGGGTGTGTTGTTTCTGGGTCAGACGGGCCAGCGACTTTTTTTACGGATGAAGTTTTGCGCACATTACAGATTCCATTTTTTGAGACGTTTGAGGCGGATCATATTCCAACTGATGTTGATGTTGTTGTTTCTTCGGCAGCGTATCTTCGTCCGGCGCAGGGTGAGCAGATGGCGCAGGCGTTAGGGGGCAATCTGGAAGTTAATGAAACCCTTCGCCGAATAGCTCAGGGTGAAAATTTGAAAATTTTCACCTATCCGCAGGCGATTGGGATTTTAGCAAAAGAGTACAAGGTGATCGCGGTGGCGGGGAGTCATGGAAAGAGTACGACCACTGCTTTGCTTGGTTGGATTTTAGAAAAAACAGGAATTGATCCGACGGTTATTGTGGGCACTAAAGTTAACAAGTGGGGGTCTAATGCACGAGCGGGCAAGAGTGAGTATTTGGTTGTAGAGGCGGACGAGTATCGCGAGGCGTTTTTAAACTATGAGCCATACGGAGCGATTATTACGAGCATTGATTATGATCATCCGGATTACTACAAGACGCCTGCGGATTATTTGAAGGCGTTTGAGAAGTTCGCGCAGGCGATAAATCCAAAAGGGTTCTTAGTCGGGTGCGGAGATGATGACGCGGTGAAACAAATTTGTTTAACGGCTAGTCGACGGGGGGTGCGGGTACTGACCTATGGTTTTGGTGAGCTTAATGATGTGTTTGTGGCTGATAAAGGAATTGATAAACATTTTCAGATGTTTCACATTATGTTTAGTGATAAACACTTTGCCCTCGCCGCGGTCGCGTTTCCAGGCCGGCAGTATATTTTAAATAGCGGTGCGGCTTTGGCGACGGCACTTTTGATGGGTGCTGATCGCACGAAGGCGGTTGAGGCGGTGAAGAGTTTTTCCGGAACGGCTCGCCGTCTCGAAGTGGTTAAGCCAGCGAGTAAGGACGAGCCAGCGATTATTATTGATGATTACGCGCATCACCCGACGGCGATTTCTATTACGCTTGAAGGGGTGGCGAAGATGTATAGTGGGTATAAGTTGGTTGCGATTTTCCAACCGCATATGTTCTCGCGTACGGCGGTGCTGCTCGATGAGTTTGCGAAAAGTTTTTCAATCGCTGATGAGGTTGGGCTAATGGAGATTTACGCTTCAGCTCGCGAGACCGGCGGTGCAGTTTCAGGAAAAGATTTGGTTGCTAAGGCGAAGCAGTATCATGAGCACGTTACGTATTTACCGACGCATGCGGCAGGGAGGGAGTTTGTGAAGCAATTTGCAAAACAAAAAGTCGTGATTGTGCTCATGGGAGCGGGGGACGTGTATACGCTGGCGAGTTAGCGACTGCGTGGTGATTCGACTGATACCGTATACCCTCGGCCACGAATAAAGTTTGCGAGTAGGTTCCAGTGGTTCACTGATTGGTTGTAGGCGTTTGTGTTTGAGATATCTTCGATACTCTCTTTGAGCGCTTCTAATATTACGTTTACCGATTTTTCGCGTTTATCCGCCGATCCACTTTTTCGAAGCTCATTTTTATATTCGAGTCCTTGCAGGACTGATTGATACACCTCTATTTTTTGCGCAATCGCAGCGAGTGCTATTTTTTCCTCTTGCTCGGACGAAGGTTCGATTTTAAATATTGGCAGGTCCTCTTGTTTGATTGTTTTATTGGCATTGTCGGTGCGAGGTTGTGCGGCGAGTTCGGTAGCCTGCGGAGGAGTCTCGAGTGTTTGTTCTTGTGTTTGAGTGTCAAAAGGAATCTCAGATTTTTTCTCCGAGAGGGCTTCGCCAATGCCTAGTCCAGCCGCGGCGGTGATGCCGGCAGCGCCGAGCCATTTTTTAATACCTTTCAGTTTTTTTTCAGGCTTCTTTGGTTCGAAGCTCGGGATGCGTTCCATATCACAATCGTAGCATAATCTGCTATACTGGAGACATATATGGAAGAGCTTTCAGTACCTGGGGTGGTATATGACGATATTGGGCCTGAACTTATCGTTGAAACATGGGACCCGGACCTCGATTTTCGAGGTGTTTTAGTTATTGATAATAGTAATTTAGGCGTCGGAAAGGGGGGTATTCGTATGACGCCGACTGTTACCACTCCGGAAGTAGCGCGCTTGGCTCGGGCGATGACGTATAAAAACGCTCTAGCTGGACTGCCATTTGGTGGTGCAAAAGCTGGTATTATTGCCGATCCAAAGACGTTTTCTAAAGCGCATAAGCGAGCGGTGATTGAGAGTTTTGCTCGTTCGTTGGCGCATCTTATTCCAACGCTCTATATCGCTGGACCAGATATGAATACGACTGAGCTTGAGATGGAGCAGTTTGCACGCGCGCATGGGAGTTTTGATGCGGCGACTGGCAAGCCAGCGAGTTTTACGACAAAAACGGGTGGCAAGAAACGCCAGGGATTACCTCATGAGCTTGGGAGTACGGGATTTGGCGTAGCGCTTTCGGCAGTGCTTGCTGCTGGGCACAAAGGCATCAATTTAGATGGTATTAATGTTTCGATCGCTGGTTACGGTAACGTCGGTATGTTCGCGCATCAATTTTTGCAGGAGCGGGGCGCGCGGATTATTGCGATTTCTGATTCAACGGGAACGGCGTACGATCGTAAAGGACTTGATCATAAGACGATGATGGATGTGAAAAAGAAGTCGGGTAGTGTGCAGCAGTATCCTGGTGCGAAGCGATTAACGCGCGATGTGGTGTATGAGATTACGACTGATATTCTTATTCCAGCAGCTGGGCCAGACGTTATTACGAGCGAGAATGTGGGCAGGGTGAAGGCTCAGATTATTGTGCAGGGAGCGAATATTCCGATGAGTGAGGCGCACGAGGCGCAGCTGCACCGCAAAGAAGTTCTTATTATTCCTGATATTATCGCTAATGCTGGAGGAGTCATCTCTTCATTTGCCGAGTATAAGGGGTATGATGCGAAAAAGATGTTTGCGCTTGTCGAAGATAAGATTACGACTAATTTGAAAGAGATACTTGAGACAGTAGGAAAGGGAACAGTTGCTCCGCGCTCTGCAGCGATGAAGATGGCGCGACAGCGTGTGCTCTCAGGAAAGAAGAAAAAGTAAT
>CAZFZO010000007.1:16071-24237 GCA_964523595.1 uncultured Candidatus Saccharibacteria bacterium
ACAAAAAACCGCGATATGCGGTTTTTTGTTTGGTGCTCTCAAGGGGAATCGAACCCCTATTTCCGCCTTGAAAGGGTAGTATCCTAGCCATTAGACGATGGGAGCTTCCTTTAGGGCTATATTCGATAATGGCTTTGTCGCTGCAGCCCGGCGGTATGCGTACCCGCATATATACACGCCGTGCTTGGCTTCGCGCCCTTATCGAATCTATCTCCTAAATCAATCATACTTCACTTTACTCAAAGAAACATACCAAATCTCCTATACTTACAATATCTTCTTGCCACCTACCTACTGCTTGAGTTTACTTAAAATACCGTATTTTTGCTATACTAGCAATATCAACCTATGATTCAGATATTTCTTCTTTTGAGTGGTCTCGCAACCCTTATTTTACGTGTTATTGTGGGCGTTATCTTTCTGGCGCATGGCTGGAAGAAGCTTAAGCATTACAAAGGGACGATTGAGTGGTTCCGCTCAATCGGTTTTCGTCCGGCCCAGCTTTGGGGGACGTTGTGTACGTTTGCCGAGCTTGTCGGAGGAGCGATGCTTGTATTGGGCTTCTTTACTCAATTAGTCGCGATCGCGCTTCTTATCAATATGCTCGTAGCGGTTACGTATAATATTCTTTCTCGCCAAGCATTTTTCAAAACAATCGAACTGGATCTGATTTTGATCGCGGCGTTGTTTATGATCGTTTCGTTGGGTAGTGGGCCGCTCGCGATGGATATGTATCTCGGGTTTCGGTGGTAACTTTCTCGTTACTCAAGGTGGAGATCCTTTGTCAGGGTCTCCATTTTTGTTTTGAGTAGTGGGTATGGCTTAAGATCTGCGTCTTTTTCGAGCAATAGTTTCGTGCTATCTTGAGCGGCCTTAACAAGTAGCGAGTCTCCTAGAGCGTTCATTGCGAAGTCTGGTGTGCCAGTTTGCTTGTCGCCTAGAAACTCACCCGGACCACGGAGCGAGAGATCTTTTTCGGCGAGCTCGAATCCATTTTTTGCTTCAAGGAGCGCGTTAAGTCGATTGATCGTTGTTTCGGAGTTTGAGTCGGTAAAGAGGAGGCAGAATGACTGGTGTTCGCCGCGACCAACGCGTCCACGGAACTGATAGAGTTGTGAGAGGCCGAAGTGTTCAGCGCCTTCGATAACCATAATGGTTGCGTTTGGAACGTCGACGCCTACTTCGACTACGGAAGTTGAGACGAGAATATCAACTTCGCCAGTTTTAAACTCGCCCATAATTTGCTCTTTTTCTTTCGGTTTCATTTTGCCGTGCAGCATCGCCACTTTAAGGTCGGGGAATACTTTCTTTGAAAGGTTTTCGAACTCAACTTTGACTGATTTCGCATCACTCCAGGCTACTTTGCGCTTATCAGTTGATGGAGTCTCTTCATCTGTTTCTGGAGTAGAAACTTCGATGCGCGGGTAGATGAAGAATGCTTGGCGTCCTTTTTGAATTTGTTCGCGAATAAATTGATGTGCTTGTGGGCGGTTTTTTGGATCGACGATTTTTGTGACAATCGCTTTACGCCCTTTCGGGAGCTCGTTAATTGTTGAGAGGTCGAGGTCGCCAAAGACGGTGAGAGCGAGCGTGCGTGGAATTGGAGTCGCGCTCATCGAGAGGAAGTGGGGGATGAGAGAGTTATTTTTTTTGCGAAGCAGTGCTGCGCGTTGTTCAACGCCAAAACGGTGCTGTTCGTCGATAATGACTAAGCCAAGATTGTTAAATGAGAGCTTGGTCTCCTTTTTGTCTTTTTCTTTTGCGATCAGTGCGTGTGTACCAATAATAATTTTTATTGTTCCCGCCTGGATGTCTTTCATTAGATGCGGCTTACTCTTTTTTTGTTCCAGGTGCTCTTCGTGAAATACGCGAGCTTCGCTGCCCGTGATAAGTGCTACACCTACTGAAGTTTTACTAAAGATGGTTGTGAGGGTTTTGTAGTGCTGGCGTGCGAGTACTTCGGTTGGCGCCATAAATACTGCCTGGTATCCGCTGTCAGCGGCGATAAGCGCAGCGAGTGCGGCGACGACTGTTTTGCCCGAGCCAACGTCTCCCTGGAGGAGGCGGTTCATTGGCGTATGTTTGCTAATATCTTTGCGCATCTCTTCGAGTGACTGGAGTTGTGCCTGCGTGAGCTGGAATGGCAACGTCTTGAGCATCTCGGCTAGTTTTTCGTCGGTAACTTTAAGTTCGGGAGCTTTTTCTTTTGCGAGTTTAGCTCGTAGTTTGGCGTTTTTTAGTTGTAATAAAAAGAGGTATTCAAAGGCGAAGCGTTTTTGTGCTTCGTGTGCTTGAGCAGCAAACCTTGGGAAGTGAATGTGCTTGAGTGCGAGCGAGAGGCTAGGGAGGTTGTTGGCTTCGAGAATTTCGTGAGGAATAAAATCTTCCATCGGACCGAGGATTTCGAGGAAGGTTTTGAGAATATGACGGATGCCTTTGCTGGTGAGGCCGCGTGTTTCGGGATATACCGGGATGAGTCCGGCGGTATGCGTGGTATGCGTGGTTCCCTTTAATACTTCGTAGCTTGGGTTAGAAAGAAACGTTCCTTTTTGCGAGGTGAGTATTTTGCCAGCAAAGTTTGCTTGTGTGCCAGCCTTGAGGCTCTTGGCGATATATGGTTGGTTAAACCAAACTGCGGTGATGCCGCCGGTTTCATCGGTAAGAATCGCTTCGGTAACAAACATATTACGTCCCCAGGCGCGGCGGACAGTTACTTTTTTTACTTCAGCGCGGAGCGTCGTAGTGTCGCCAACTTTAAGTTCGCTTATTTTGCTGATGCGTGAGTAGTCTTCGTAACGAGTTGGAAAGTGCCAGAGGAGGTCTCGAACGGTAATGAGCCCTAGCTTTTCCAGCTTACTGCCGAACTTCGGCAAGGTTCCTGCTTTGATTTGGCTAAGCTTTGTATCGAGCGTTATAAGATTCATACATGCTCTATTTTGTGCATCCACCAGGGATCGAACCTGGGACCATCTCCTTAAGAGGGAGCCGCTCTACCAACTGAGCTATGGATGCGCTACAACCCGCGGTATGGGGGGTGGTTGGCTTCAAGATGCTGCTATTTTACGCTAGAGATTGATTTTTGTGAAGAGCGGCGCTAGTTTGGGGTGTGTTGTGCTAAGATTAGACATATAGTCGCTTTTTCTGGCATTTAGCCTTTAATCAAATGTATGCAAACTATTTGGAAAATTGTTTTGTTCGGCATTGGGCTTATCGTCTCACTTCTTCTTGTTATGTTCATATTTAGCACCATTCGTTCCCTTAATTTTGAGCGTCCGGTTGGTGCCGAGGTGGTTATTAATGGGCATACCTATCTCGCCGAGTTGGCAGTTGGGTCGGCTCAACAAGCGCAAGGACTATCGGGACGTCCAAGTTTGAGGCCAGGGCACGGCATGCTCTTTACGTTTGCGAAACCAGACGTCTATCCATTTTGGATGAAGGGGATGAAGTTTCCAATTGATTTTGTTTGGATAGCGAATGGGAAGGTGGTTGATGTATTTGAGGGTGCTCCTCCATTTACGTTTGGTATTCCAACTATTTATCGTCCGAGCGTTGCGATTGATCAGGTATTAGAGCTCTCGGCGGGCACTATCTCTCGCGATGGAATTAGTGTTGGCGCAGAAGTGGTTATTACGAAGCGCTAGGTTCTTTTTGGTAGCGTAGTATACTAAAGGTAACTAATTTAATCGTATTTATTATTTATGGCAAAAATCGCAATTAATGGTTTTGGGCGTATTGGAAGATTATTTTTTCGACAGGCGTTTGATACGATTCGTAAACTAGATATCGTAGCAATTAATGATTTGGGTGATATTGAAAACCTCGCCTATCTTTTAAAGCACGACTCGGTGTATCACAACTACGATCGCGAAATTATTTGTAGGCGAAATCCAGATGGAATTGGTGGCGAGCTGATTGTTGATGGGAAAAAGATTGTTGTTTTGCAGGAGAAGGACCCAACTAAGCTCCCGTGGGCGAAGATGAAAATTGATGTAGTAGTAGAGTCGACGGGTATTTTTGAGTCATTTGAAAAAGCTTCGGTGCATGTTCGCCAGGCGGGTGCGAAGCGCGTAGTAATTAGCGCGCCAGCCAAAGATGATGAGGGGGTGAGGGGTGGACGCACGGTACTGGCGGGAGCAAACGAGGAGGCGCTTGAGACGTGCTCTATCTCTTCTAACGGTTCGTGTACGACTAACGCGACCTCGCCAGTAGCAGCGATTATGTCCGAGAGTGTTGGTATTGTTAAAGCAGTCTTGAGTACGATTCATGGCTATACAGCCACCCAGAGCTTAACAGACTCACCAACGAAGGGTCACGACTTCAGGCGTGGACGTGCGGCTGCGGCTAACATCACTCCTTCGACGACTGGTGCGGCGATTTCGGTTGCGCGAGCGTTTCCGGAATTACGTGGTAAGTTTGACGGTATCGCGATTCGCGTACCAGTTATTACTGGTTCGCTCATTGACTTCACTTTTTTGGCTAAACGGAAAACGACTGTTGCGGAGATTAATGAGATCTTTAAGAAGGCGGCGAAAGATAGGCGCTGGAAGGGTATTGTGAAGATTGCTGACGAACAACTTGTTTCAACTGATATTATTGGCGAGCCATATGGTTCGATTATTGATCTCGAGTACACCAAGGTGATTGATGGTGATTTAGTTAAAGTACTGGCGTGGTATGACAACGAGTGGGGGTACACTGCGACACTTGTCGATCATGTCGTGAAAGCGTGTCAAAATCTCTAACACTTTTTTCTATTGGAGTTATTGTTTGCTATATCGCAGGCATATTTTTGCTGCGCCTGTTACTGGCTCCATTTTTCGCGCCTCCAGCTAGCTATACGCAGGTTGTGCTGCGGCCGGAGCGGACATACACGATGTTGTTTGTAGGCGACATTATGCTCGATCGGCTTGTGGCTAAACGAGTTGCGCGAGCTCAAGACCCCTTATTACCATTTTTATTAATTGCTTATAAGCTGCGTTCTGCTGATATCGCGTTTGCGAATCTTGAGGGGCCAGTTTCTGATCGCGGAGTTAATCAGGGGAGTAAGTATTCGTTTCGTTTTGAGCCAGTAGGGACTATAAACGCACTGACGTTTGCTGGGTTTGATGTGATTAGTTTGGCAAATAATCATATCTGGGATTGGGGCACTTCGGCGCTTTTAGATACGCTTACGCATTTGCGAGGAGCGGGTATTGAGACGATCGGTGCGGGGGCGAACAAGGAAGAGGCGAATCAGCCAGCGATTGTCGCCCTCGGGGATGCTCGAGTAGGATTTTTGGGATACACCACTTTATATCCGAGGAGTTTAGAAGCGACTACTGCGCGTGCAGGAGTGAGTTCGCCGCAACTTTCTTCGATTACCGCGCAGATTGCAGACCTAAAGGCGAATCAGCACGCAGATCTGGTTGTAGTCTCGCTCCACTGGGGGATAGAGTACGAGCAGCATTCAACAACGAGCCAGCAGTTATTTGCCCGCGCACTTATTGATGCGGGAGCGGACTTGGTCGTTGGGCATCATCCTCATGTTGTGCAGGAGATGGACGAGTATAAGGGGAGGTATATCGCGTATAGTTTGGGTAACTTTGTGTTTGATCAAGATTTTTCATCAGAGACGATGCGCGGATTGATGCTTGAGGTGAGCGTTCACAACAAGCAGATTGAGGCGGTGCGCGAGATTCCGATTGAGCTCACTTCAATATATCAGCCGAGAATAGCGGAGTGATATACTTACTATATGAAGATTTATCTTGCTGCTGATCATGCAGGTTTTAAATTAAAAGAAGCGGTTAAATCATATTTACTCGCTAAAGATTACGAAGTAAAAGATTGTGGGGCGTTTTCGCTCGAGCCAACTGACGACTATCCGGATTATGTGAGTCGAGCTGCCGAAGCCGTAGCGAGCGACCATCATAGTATGGGAGTTATTTTTGGCGGTTCGGGGCAGGGGGAGGCGATGGATGCGAATCGGTATGGCCACGTTCGCTGTGCGGTATATTATGGCGGGAGTTTAGATATTATTCGTCTTTCACGTGAACACAACGATGCGAATATGCTTTCGTTAGGTGCTCGATTTGTGAGTGAGTCAGAGGCGCTTAAGGCGGTTGCGTTGTGGCTCAATACTCCATTTTCTGACGTGGCGCGACACAAGCGGAGGATTGAGAAGTTTTAAATCTTGTTATGAGTATTATCCCTGCGATTAACTGTCAGACATTTGAGCAAGTTCGAGAACGCATGCGTCTTGCGCAGGAGATTTTACTTAGTGACCCTCGAAAGAAGAGCGGTGAGCCACACTGGATACATATTGATATTGCTGATGGAAGTTTTACCTCTGGGTATCAGACGTGGCGAGAGGCGAAGCAGCTTAGCGAACTCGTACGACATAGTAATGTGCGAATTGAAGTCCATCTTATGACTACGCAGCCACAGGAGGTAGTTGCACAGTGGCTTGGCGCTGGAGTTTCGAGAGTTATCGTGCATGCGGATTTACAGCTCAACTTTCGTTCTATTATTGATCAGTGCCATGCGCATCAGGTGGAGATTTTTCTAGCGATCAAGCCAGAAACGTCTATTGAGGTTCTTACTCCTTTTCTTTCGCAGATTGATGGGTGTCAGTTTTTAGCGGTCGAGCCAGGGCTTTCGGGTCAGCGGTTTGATATTGGTACGCCGGATAAGATTGTCGCCCTGCGCCAGCTCGCGCCCCAGCTTCCTATTGAGGTAGATGGGGGAGTTACGCCTGAAACAGCCCAGTTGTGCCTATTTGCAGGGGCAAACCAGCTCGTAAGCTCGTCGTATATCTTTTCGGGCAAAGAGCCGCTTAAGGCTTATCAACAGCTTCTAAATATCCCCGCGTATCAGTCAAGCGCATAATTTGCTAAACTATATAAGGAATCTATTACATTACGAGATGAAACTGTACACCTCGCGTCTTACATTTTTACAACAGAAAGCGAATGATATTCGTGAAGATATTATTCGTATGCTTGTTGAAGCTGGAAGCGGGCACTCGGCGGGTCCGCTTGGAATGGCGGATATTTTTACCGCGATGTATTTTCATATTTTAAATCACGATCCAAAACGTCCCGAGTGGGCGGATCGTGATCGCCTAGTGCTTTCTAACGGCCACATTTGTCCCGTGCAGTATGTCGCATTGGCGCATGCTGGTTATTTTCCTATCGAAGAGCTTCTTACGTTACGAAAAATTAATTCTCGTCTTCAGGGACATCCGCATCGTGGTTCGCTTCCTGGTATCGAGACCACTTCTGGTCCGCTTGGATCGGGGCTTAGCCAAGCGATTGGTATCGCACTTGCAGGACGTATCAATAAGCAGCGGTATCAGACGTACTGCTTAACTTCTGATGGTGAGCATAACGAGGGAAATCATTGGGAGGCGGTGATGTTTGCGGGGAAAGAAAAGCTTTCGAATCTTACTATGGTTATTGATCGGAATAACATTCAGATTGATGGATTTACAGAGAGTGTTATGCCGCTTGAGCCACTTAAGGATAAGTACGAGGCGTTTAATTGGCACGTGCTCGAGGTGGATGGGCACAACATCGCTCGATTTGTTGATGCGGTGAATGAGGCGAAGGCGATCTATGAAAAACCAACCGTGATTATTGCACATACTATTCCAGGGAAGGGTGTTGATTTTATGGAAAATGATTACCTGTGGCATGGGAAGCCTCCAACTAAGGAGCAAGCAAAGGTCGCGCTTTATGAACTTCGGACTCTTGGAAAGCAGATTCGCAGCGAGCATCAGTAGCATTAATCACTTACTCATCTATGAAACAAAAACAAACATCTTCACCGTTTCACTTCTCTTGCTGTTTATTACCTATTTTTTCGAACTTGTTCTGGTTTGGTGCACTTCTTTCGATCGTGTGTGCTTGGTTGGCTGGCGAAGGAACTGTCTGGGGTTGGGCTGCTGAAGTATGGTATGTAAACGCGATGGCGCTTGGCATCTTATCGATTGGGGCGCACCAGCAGCAGGGCTGTAAGCTGTGTAATGCGACTACCTGCCGTTACTAATACGTATGATTCGCGCGCAAGCTCATCTTTCTCCTAAACTTTTTGCATCTGATGTGCATCAGGTGCCAACTCGTGATGGTTATGGCGAGGGACTTTTGCTTGCCGGGAAGCAGAACGAGCAGGTTGTAGCTCTTTGTG
>CAZFZO010000007.1:24247-24936 GCA_964523595.1 uncultured Candidatus Saccharibacteria bacterium
TTTAACGGAGTCGACGCGTGTTCAAGAGTTTGCTCGAGTGTATCCAAATCGGTTTTTCCAGGTTGGGGTAGCAGAGCAAAATATGGCGACAATTGCCGCTGGCTTAGGTGTGAGCGGAAAGATTCCTTTTATCTCTTCATACGCAACGTTTTCTCCGGGAAGAAACTGGGAGCAGATTCGTACGACAATTGCCTATAATAATGCGAATGTAAAAATCGCTGGGCACCATGCGGGAATTTCGGTTGGCCCAGATGGAGCTACGCATCAAGCGATCGAAGATATCGCGACTATGCGCGTAATGGCGAATATGAAGGTTATCGTGCCTTGCGATGCTATTGAGGCGCGCAAAGCTACGCTTGCTGCAGCACTTATTGCTGGTCCAATATATTTGCGATTTGGGCGCGAGAAGTCTCCAGTAATGACTACCGAGGCGACGCCATTTATTGTTGGGAAGGGTGAGGTCTTTTGGGAATCTAAAAAGCCAGAAGTTGCACTAATCGCGTGCGGTTCGATTTTATATGAAGCGCTAACTGCTGCACATCAGCTTGAAAAACTGGGGATCGGTGCAGTTGTGGTCAATATGCCTACGGTCAAACCTCTTGATGAGAAGCTTGTACTGGAGGTTGCTAAATCATGCGGTGCGGTGGTGTCAGTTGAAGAGCATCAGGTGATGGGTGGCTTAGGTGGTG
>CAZFZO010000008.1:0-22640 GCA_964523595.1 uncultured Candidatus Saccharibacteria bacterium
ACGGACATCCTGCTCAGGCGGCACTTAGTAGGTTGGCGAGCGTGGCAGATCAGATTTTACGTACAGATATGCAGGGGATTTTGAAAATCGTATTTAAGGATGGAGCACTTCAGATCTTGAATCAGAGGTAGAAATTGTTATATTTTCGTGGTATTATCGCCACATATAGAAATTTATGGAACGTACATTAATTAAAGATTTAGCGCAGTTAGTTGGCAAGGAGGTTTCGGTGAGCGGCCGTATTTTGAATATGCGCGTCTTAAGTGGTAAGACGTTTGTGGTTTTTCAGGATTATACTGGCGTAGTGCAGGCTGTTTTTGCGTCTGAACCGGCGCTTAAAATTGGCGAGTCGGCGATCTTATCTGGAGTAGTAAAGGCGGATGCTCGTGCTAAGACGGGCGTTGAGCTTAGTGAGGTTAAGATTGTGGAGCGTTACAAGCTATATGAAGATATCCCGTTTGATATTTCAAAAAATGACCTTAATTTGAACGTTGATACGCTTTTTGATCAGCGTACGCTTTCAGTTCGTCACCCTAAGATTCAGGCGATTTTTAGGTTGTATGATTTGCTATTAGCTGGATACGAGCAGGCGATGCGCGCGAACTCGTTTACCGAGATTAAGACCCCAAAGTTGCTCGAAACGGCGAGTGAGGGTGGAGCGAATTTTTTTAAAGTGAGTTATTACGATAAAACCGCGGTGTTAGCTCAAAGCCCGCAGTTTTATAAGCAGATTATGGTTGGTGCGCTTGAACGTGTGTTTGAGATTGGTTCGGTCTATCGCGCGGAGCCTTCGTTTACTACTCGTCACGTAAGTGAGTATATTGGCTTGGATGCGGAGATGGGTTTTATTAGTTCATATAAAGATGTAACTGCGGCGCTGACAAAAGCGTTTAAGGGGATGTTTGGCTATATCGGTGAACACGGTAAAGAGTTCATGGCGCTGTATCCAAAAGCAGAAGTTCCGAATGTGCCAGATGAGATTCCGCACTTTAAGCTCGCGGAGATCAAAGAGATTATCAAAAAAGAGTATGGACACAGCGTGCCGGAAGATACTGATATTGACCCAGAAGGTGAGCGCTTAGCGGGACGATATGCGAAAGAGAAGTTTGGATCAGACTTTGTCTTTATTACGCACTACCCGTGGAAGTATCGTGCGTTTTACACCATGCCAAGCAAGGAGAACGCTGACGAGACGTATGGGTTCGACTTGTTTTATAAAGGACTTGAAGTCGCGAGCGGTGGACAGCGTATCCATGAGTATGACCAGCTCATTGAGAATATGAAGAAGAAGGGGGTGAGTCCGAAGGGTATGGACTCGTATCTGAATGTGTTTAAGTTTGGTATGCCGCCGCATGGTGGCTGGGGGCTTGGCAGCGAGCGTTTAATCCAGCAGTTGCTTGGACTGGAGAGCGTAAAAGAGGCGATTTTGTTCCCGCGTGACGTAAAGCGGCTCAACCCGTAAGAGTTGCAGAAATAGGTAAGAAAAATTATTATCAACTACATATGAACCACCCAAAAGAAGAGCGAACGTTAGTATTATTAAAGCCAGACGCACTCCAGCGTAATTTGCTGGGTGAGATTATCCAGCGTTTTGAGCGCCGTGGACTTAAGCTGATCGGTCTCAAGATGATTCAGCTTGATGAGGTTATTCTTAAGGATCACTACGCACATTTGAAGGACAAGCCATTTTTCAAGGGCATTCAAGACTTTATGTCTTCGTACCCAGTTGTGGCGATTGCGATTTCTGGTGTAAAAGCGATTTCGATTGTTCGTGCGATGGTTGGCCCAACCAAGGGGTATGATGCTGCGCCAGGAACGATTCGAGGGGATTTTTCAATGAGTACGCAGTCAAACCTTGTGCACGCTTCTGACCCAGCCGAGAATCCAGAGGCGGAGGTGAAGCGATTTTTTGCTCCACATGAGCTTTTCTCGTACAAAAAGATGGAGTTTGATATCTTACACGCAGCCGACGAGCTCAAGTAAAAGTTATCCACCAAAAGCACCTATACGGGTGCTTTTGCGTTTGTGATATACTATGTATGTAATCCCGCTCAAGGAATTCCTATCAAATTTCTTTATCAGGGATGGCACTATATCCTCTGACCTTGGTCTTAGGACGAGCCAACCCACCTAACAACTGTTAGGATTGTCCGGGCAGGATTACTCCAAAGATGCCGACGCGAGTCGGCTTTTTTGTTTAATTAAAAAAGCAATCACCCATGTGATTGCTTGGACTTCTTTTGGAAGGCGGCGGGACTACAGACCCACTTCCAGAACAGAATTATTCCGAGAATGGTGATCGGCGACATGATGAGGACCATCGTGATGCCAGGTTCGCGAGCTAAGATTCCTGCACCTGCATAGCTTAGAATCCAGCCGAGAAGCAAGAGGCAGAATCGTGATTCCATCGTCATGATTTGCTCCGTTTTGGGTTTCAACTTGCTAATATATTCTAAGTTAATATTCAAGAAAAGTCAAATCGGTATTATTTTGAATTAAAAAGCGGCCGGCGTCGGGTGACGTGCGGCCGCGGGGGATTACTATTCTTGCTTGACGATGGCGGATTCATTGTGGGACGTGAGCCTAAGGAGCGTATAGAGCGGCTGGAAAAGATACGTTCCTGGGAAGAAGGCGTACTCACAATTAATTTCGTTGAGACTCTCCCACTCGTCCGCGCCGTTTTCGGAGAACGTACGATACTGGCATCCGACGGTGAACGACGTGCTGTCGATCTGGATTTCGAGTTCGATGTCTTCCCGGTCGAGCAGCTTGACTGTTCCGGGGATGATTCGGACATCGCCGACAGCAATCTCGAAATGAACCTGAATCTTTGGATCAAATGGGCTGCTGAGCTTTGACTCGATGTCTTTGATCGCCAGCCTTAGATCATCGACATAGTCTCCGTTGGTTTGCGGCGTAGTCTTTCGCAGCTGATCTTTTAGCTTAGGAAGTTTTTGTGCGGCGTTGATTTTCCAGCTGGCGTACGCCGACTCCGCTTCTCCTCTGGCGCGTGCCGTCAAATCGGTGGTCATCGCTTGAATTGCCGGGTGTCCTTCGAGAGATTTGGCTATCACTGACTTCACGCGAAGTCGTTGGACTTCTTCGTGAACTGCGGAGTATGTGCTGGGGTTGAGCCCCTTCACTTTGATGAAGTGAATCACGATCAAAACCTCCTGCAGACGTCGTCTGCTTGTTGTGGGTGCCTGGCGTCGCCAGGCACTGACATAATGCATAAACTTTGAATTTATGTCAAAGCCTGCTATCATCTGCGGTATTGATTGAGTATGGATAATATTCGCAATTTTCTCATAACCGCACACATCGATCACGGCAAGAGCACCTTGTCGGATCGTTTGCTTGAGGTGACCAAAACCGTAGAGCGTCGCAATATGCAGGCGCAGTATTTGGATTCGATGGATTTAGAGCGCGAGCGCGGTATCACGATTAAGATGGCGCCAGTGCGCATGGAGTACGCATTTGAGGGAAAGAACTATATCTTAAATTTAATCGACACTCCGGGTCACTCGGATTTTGCGTATGAGGTGAGTCGCGCACTTATGGCTGTAGAGGGTGCGATCTTACTTGTAGATGCGACACAGGGTATTCAGGCGCAGACGCTTTCAAATTTTGAACAGGCGCGTAAGGCGGGCCTTAAGTTGCTTGGTGTGGTTAATAAGGTTGATATCGCAGACCAGGAGATGGTTGAGAACGCTGTTTTGGATTTAGCTGAGCTGTTGAAAGTTTCACCGGACGAGATTATTAAAGCTTCAGGAAAAACAGGGCAGGGTGTTGAGGATATTTTGGCTGCCGTAATTCGTAAAGTTCCTCCGCCAAAGCAGCCGGAGTTTAAGATGCCAGCAGCGCGCGGACTTGTGTTTGATAGTCAGTACGACGATCACAAAGGAGTTATCGCGTTTATTCGTGTATTTTCGGGCAGCTTTAAGTTGAATCAGAACTACGGGTTGGTGGCAACTGGCGCGGAGGTGAAAACGAAAGATACCGGATACTTAAAGCCGGGATTTATTACGAGTCCAGAAATTAAGAATGGTGAGATTGGGTACGTCGCGACGGGTATTAAGGATCCAGACAAGCTCAAGATTGGCGATACGATTACTGACTACTCACTTTCAGCACTGACTGATTCGCAGCGTAATGATTTAGCATTGCCGGGTTATCGTGAGCCAAAGCCAGTGGTGTTTGTGAGTTTCTACCCGGACGAGAGCGATGATTACGATGATTTTAAAAAAGCGTTAGCTAAGTTGCGGCTTTCTGATTCAGCGCTTGTGTTTGAGCCAGATCAAAGTGAGGTGCTCGGCCGTGGATTTAAAGGAGGATTTCTGGGTCGCTTACACTTTGAAATTGCGGCTGAGCGTATTGAGCGTGAGTTTAATATCCCAACGCTTTCAAGTTTTCCATCGGTGTCGTATAAGGTGAAGCCGTCGCTGCGAACAGGTGCGAAGAAAGACCAGGCGATTATGAATGCGGAGAAATGGGAGGGTGAGTATTTGATTGTACAGAATCCAAAGGATTTCCCAGATGAGTATCTTGAGGTACTCGAGCCGATGACGCATATCGAGATCTTAACTCCACTGCAGTACATGGGGGCGATTTTGCAGCTCAAAGACTTGTACCGGCTTTCGAATATCGAAACCCATCCATTTGGTATCCACGGTGCGGGTGCGCATAAAGATAAGATGCTTTTAAGCGCCGATTTGCCACTCGCAGATTTGATTTCTGACTTTGATGACAAGGTAAAGTCTGTTTCGCAAGGTTATGGCTCGTTGAGCTATGAGCTCACTGATTATGTACGTGGAGATTTGGATAAGGTGGAGATTTTAGTTGCTGATAATGTCGTGCCGGGATTAACTCGTGTGCTACCGCGAAAGGATGTTGAGTACGAGGGGCGCATAATGTGTGAGAAGCTTAAAGACTTATTACCGAAGCTGCAGTTTAGTCAGGCGATTCAGGCGCGATGGCGCGGACGTATTATTGCCCGCGAGACAATTGCGGCGGCGAAAAAAGAGCTGGGTAACTTTGGTAAAAATGGTGGAGATAGAACGCGTAAGATGAAACTCTGGAAGAAGCAGGCGAGGGGTAAGGAGCGACTTAAGGAGCGCGGTATGGAGAGTGGTGTGCGCGTACCAGCTTCGGTCTTTAGGGAGCTACTTAAGAAGTAGGAGGTGCTTAGTCGTTATTAGTGATACGTGAGAAAAGAGTTTGAATAGAATCAATCCGGCTGCTACCCCATGGGGTAGCAGCCGGATTGATTTTCGTGCCTATATAAGTTTTTGTAGTTTGTAGTAGTTAGGTGCGATTTAATAAAAAAAGTGCCCCAGGAACTTGCGTTCCTGGGGCGGAGTCGCGCTGGGCGACTCGGGCGTGGGCTAGCCGCCGTAGCTTGCGTCGGACGTCGCGGGGGTCTCGCGGCCGGAACCGCGGAGGCGCTTCATCGGCTCCTGGACGACCTTCGCTTCGTACATTTGGTGGTACTTGCCGTCCACGTACGCTCGCTGCTTCGTCCAGACGAACTCGTCACCGTTGTTGACGTTGGTGAGTCCGGCGCCCTTGCCGTCCTCGAGACAGCTGTCGAAGATGCGACGCACTCCGCTTGCCAGATGACAGATGACGACGAGGTTCCTCTCTGAGCCATTGAAGGCGCCTTCGAGCTTGTAGATCTCGCCGACCTTGAGCCGGCCGAGCTCCGCCTCCTTGCCGACGCCCGCGAAGTAGGCACTGGCGGTCAACGCCATCATGCTGGCCATGGAGAAGACGAGCGCGATGAGCCTCAGGGTGGCCTGGTCGTCCCATGGCCCGTTGATGTTCACCTTGGTGGTGGCGATCATGATCGTTGAGGCGACGATGCCCGCGACCGCGATGAGCGCGATGACGAGAAAACGAGTCGACTTCACTGCAATACCTCTTTCTTAATCGCTGAAGAGCTTGCGTTGTACGGCGAAACGCCGTTTTACGAGCTAATCACGCTGGATATATTATAGCACTGTTTACTAATAATGTCAATAGTAGTGTTTAGGGCTTGGAAGGGCGATTTTTGCTATGTATTGACTTTTTCCCTATTTTGTGTATACTGATTTTGTAGTGAGTAATCAGCAGTCCTGAGGATGATATCGTTTCAGGAGTGCCTAAGCAATTTGTGGCAAAACACCGGCTCCGGCCGGTGTTTTGTTTTGTGATTTTTTTGCTGTGATATACTTGAGATATCTTTGGTGTGTAGAGGGTTGTCGATTGCGATTTGCGCTCGTGAGGGCTATCGTTGACGTATACTCACTAAACACAAATTGTATTGGAGTCGTATCCGATGGCCCTCAGGGGCGCCAATGCAAAGCGGTATAAGGTTTTCGATGAATCGACGACCCTCTATCTACCAAAGACCGAACTTATCTATGATTCAGGAAAATGTTCAGCTAGCTCTCTATAGTAATTTGCAGATCGGGGGACGTGCCCGATTTTTTGTTGAGGCGTTTACCCAAGACGACGTGCGCGAAGCGGTTGCGTTTGCGAAAAAACAGCAGCTACCGATTTTTGTTTTAGGGTTGGGGACAAATCTTTTGATAGATGACGCGGGATATGATGGCGTCGTGATTAAGGCGTCGTTTGCTGAGCTTAGCTTGGTGGGTTCGGTGTTACGCGTTGGTGCGGGCGTAGCGATGAAAGATCTTTTAGAGTTTGCGATTACGCATCAACTTAAAGGACTGGAGTGGGCGGGTGGACTTCCGGGCACGGTGGGTGGCGCGGTATTTGGAAATGCGGGTTGTTTTGGGGGTGAGATGAAAGACTCGGTGAGTAAGGTGGTGAGCCTGGCACTTACAGATACTTCGGTACAACTGATTGAGCGTACTAATCAGCAGTGTGAGTTTAGCTATCGTGACAGTATTTTTAAACGTAATGCGGCCAGTCGGATCAGCGAGGTTATTCTTGAGGTTGTATTTGAACTTCAGTCAGGAGATGGAGTGCTTTTGCGAGCGGCGGTTGATGAGAAGATCGCGTATCGTCAGCAGCGCCAGCCGCTTGAGTATCCGAACGTGGGGAGTATTTTTAAAAATATCGATGTGCGAACTGTTCCCGCTGAAACGTTAAGGCAGTTTGAGGCGAAGATAAAAACTGATCCGTTTCCCGTATTGCCAACCGCAGTGCTTATTTCGGCGGCGGGGCTTAAGGGTTTTCGTGTGGGTGGGGCGATGGTGTCTGAAAAGCACGCGAACTTTATTGTAAACGTTGGCGGGGCGACGGCGAGTCATGTAAAAGCGGTTATGGCGCAGGTGAAGCTGGAACTTAAAAAGCAGTTTGGCGTAGAAGTTGAGCAGGAGGTGATTTTTGTGTAGTCCGGCACAGCGGAGTTGCCTTGCGAGACCTTGACTCACAGTCTCGCTTCAATAAACCCGCTGCGCCGAACGGGGAGTGAGGGGTTGAAGAAGAAATAAGTAGGTGCGTATAGTTGTAATATAGGTTGAGCGTTGTCGGCTCATTAGGTATACTAAGAGATATGAATCCCGCTAGAAATTGCACGAAATAACGCTTCTCGCGTTAAGCGTTTTGCATTTTATCGGGAACATACAATTACTACGTTTATAATTAGCACTATTTCTAACGGGATGAATATCACTATAAAGGCTACGAATTTAGAGTTAACCCCACCAATTAAAGAGTATATTGAGGAAAAGATTGGGTCGCTTTCTAAGTTTTTGCAGCGCTATGAGGGTGGCGAGGGGTTGATTGCTAACGTTGAGATCGCGCGTACTACGAATCACCACCACAAAGGTGAAGTATATCGTGCAGAGGTCAACCTTCAGCTTCCAAATAAGCTTATTCGTGTTAGTGAGGAGGATTTTGATGTGCGCGTTGCTATCGGTAAGGTAAAAGAGGTACTTCAGCGTGAAATTGTGCAGTATAAGGACTTGAGTGGACACACCGGCGGAACGATGAGTAAGATCGGGCGTGCTGGAAAGAGTGCGATTAAGAAAGTTATCTGGTGGAGGAGTGATAAGGAGCAGGAGTAGCCTTTTATGTTCGAAGGCGTTCCATCTGCGGATGATAGTGTGCAGGAAGGGAGTGAGCAAAGGCGTCCGCCCTTGCCTGAGGTTTTTTTCGATCCATTCGAAAGGCAGAGTTTGAATTTTGCAATTCAGGAGTACAGCGTTGATTTAGTCTTTAACAATCCCGAGTTTGTTTTTGCCGAACTCAAGCGTAAGAAAGAGGAGGGTATATGGGCTCATTATCTGACTGAAGGACATTATGTTTTGGATTTTCTCGAGTCTGCATTAGCTAAAATTAAAGAGTGGTTGGATAATACTCAGATTGCTATTGATAAAAGAAAGCTTGGTGCTTTTAAGTTTCGCTACGTAGAAGCTCCAGATAAAGAAACTCTTCGGACTATTTTGACTGCGGCTGAGCATCATGGAGGAAAGCGTCCCGGTGATGAGTTGGTTGGCATATGTTTGGATAGCTCAGGTAAGATCGATGATTACCTACGTATGTATGAAGAAAAAGAGCTCATACTTTTTGTGTATGATTCAAAAAAACTTCAGAATCTTACCCCGGAAGAGCGAGCGACAAATTCGAAGTTTGCTGCTGGATATGGATATAAGCCAGCGCCAGGGCTTGAGCTCCGCGATGCGTTATTGGGAGCATTTGTGTTTGCGGGTAAGTATGTCCCGAAGGGAAAGTGATATTTGTTACGGCTAGCAATTTAGGTGTTTTTTTGTCATACTGTCGCAGTATTAACACATTCTATGGCTTTTCTTGGTTTATTTGGTAAGTCAAAAATTAAATCTCAATTCAAGAGCATCGTTGCGCAGGTAAACGCTCTGGAGGCGGAGATACAGGCTTTATCGCCTGACGAGCTTCGAGCAGAAAGTAAAAAGCTGCAGTTTTTGGTTGCTGAAGATGTAGCAAAAGGAACGAGTGATCAGGACGCTCTCAATAAGATACTTCCGCGGGCGTTTGCGCTTGTACGTGAGGCGGCAAAACGCACTCTTGGTCAGCGTCATTTTGATGTACAGCTCATGGGAGGTTTTGTACTTCACAACAATGCGATTGCGGAGATGCGTACAGGTGAGGGTAAAACGCTTGTTGCTACTTTGCCGGTTTATTTAAACTCGTTGCTTGGGAAGGGTGTGCACGTGGTGACCGTAAACGAGTATTTGGCGAAACGTGATGCGGATTGGATGGGTCAGGTATATCACGCCCTCGGCTTAACGGTTTCGTGTTTAGTTCATGGTGGGGCGCTTCAGTATGACCCGACGCATATTTCTCCTGATGCAGAAAAACTCGTAGATAAAGAGCGTGATACAACTGGAAGCTTTTTAGTACAGAAAGAATATTTAAAGCCGATTGATCGTAAGGCGGCGTATGAGTGTGATATCACCCATGGAACAAATCATGAGTTTGGTTTTGACTATTTGCGCGATAACTTAGCGCAGAGTAAGCAGAATCAAGTTCAGCGCGGACACTATTTTGCGGTTATCGACGAGGTAGATTCGATTTTGATTGACGAGGCGCGCACCCCGCTTATTATTGCTGCTCCAGACAATGAGTCGAGTCAGGCGTATAAGACCTTTGCTCGTATTGTGGCGCGTTTAGAAAAGGGCGTGGATTATATTGTCGATGAAAAAGATAAGGGCGTGCAGATTACTGATGAGGGTATTAATAAAGTTGAACAGATGGCGGGAGTGAAAGAGTTATACGCTCCAGAAAATTTGCGCTTAACTCATTATCTTCAGGAATCGCTTCGCGCTTACGGACTTTTTGTAAAAGATCGTGACTATATCGTGAAGGGCGATGATGTAATTATCGTTGACCAGTTCACGGGTCGCTTAATGCAGGGTCGTCGTTTCTCTGGTGGGCTCCATCAAGCGATCGAGGCGAAAGAAGGCGTGCTCGTGCAAAACGAGTCCAAGACGTATGCTCAGATTTCGATTCAGAACTACTTCCGTTTGTATAAAAAGCTGGCTGGTATGACCGGTACGGCGCAAACTTCAGCAGAAGAGTTCCATAAGGTATATAAACTTGAAGTAGAGACGATTCCAACCAATCGTCAGCTTGCGCGTGTTGATATGCCAGATTTGATTTATAAGACGGTTGATGCGAAGTATGATGCGATTGTAAAAGATGTGAAAGAGCGTAATGCGAAAGGACAGCCGGTACTTATTGGTACGGTTTCGATCGAGAAAAATGAAGAGCTTTCTCGTCGTTTGTCTGCGGCAGGATTAAAGCATGAGATGCTTAACGCGAAGAATAACGAACGCGAAGGTGCGATTATCGCTCAAGCTGGTAAGAAGGGCGGCATCACAGTTGCGACGAACATGGCTGGTCGTGGCGTCGACATTATTTTAGGTGGTAACCCGCCAGAGATTAAACAACAGCAGGAGGTGCGTGATCTGGGCGGTCTTCATGTTATTGGAACTGAGCGTCACGACAGTCGTCGTATTGATAATCAGTTGCGTGGACGCGCGGGACGTCAGGGTGATCCGGGCAGCTCGCAGTTTTTCCTTTCGATGGAAGATGATTTAATGCGTATTTTTGGCGGTGACCGTATGAAGGGGCTGATGACGCGTCTTAACTTGCCAGATGATATGCCGATTCAGGCGGGTATTTTAACCCGTTCGATTGGTCAGGCGCAGAGCAAAGTAGAGGGACATAACTTTGATGCGCGTAAACACTTATTGGAGTATGACGACGTACTTAACAAACAGCGTTTAGCGATTTATCGTCGTCGTCAGGAGATGATCGAGAGTGGCGTAGTTAAGCGTATGCAAAAGAGTGAGATTGAGGGCGAAGTGGAGGTGGAGATTGTCTCGAAGGTTCCACTTGGCCCAGCGCTCGCGATGCTTGATACGCTTTGGATGGGGCACTTGGAAAACATGGATGCACTCCAGGAGTCGGTCCGCTTGCGTTCAGTCGGACAGCACGACCCGCTTATTGAGTATCGTCGTGAGGGCCGTATGTTATATCAAGATATGCTTGCTGCGTTTGATCAGTGGTTGGTTGAAAATGAAGATCGTTTTACCGTACAGACGGCCGATCAATCAAAAAATCCAGCTCCGAAATTTAATCTTCCATCAATTCCAGATATCGGTCAGGCGACCGTAGCTCCTGGAGACGAGAGTAGTACTTCGGTTAGCTTGGGTAGTACGATTGGGCGAAACGATCCGTGTTCGTGTGGTTCGGGTAAGAAGTATAAGAAGTGTCACGGGAAATAATATGGCGCTCATCGCGAAGAAAGTTTGGCCAGAATATTTTTCCGCGATTCTTTCGGGCAAGAAAAAGTACGAGTTACGTTTAAATGATTTTGAGGTACGTGAAGGCGATATCCTTTTGCTCGAAGAGTGGGACCCGCTGACAAAGAAGTATACGGGCAGGAAAATTGAAAAGAAGGTGAGTTATGTTGGCCGTTTTAAGATGGACCAGCTTTTTTGGCCAAGAAAGGACATTGAAGAGAAAGGTATTCAGATTATTTCGCTCGAGTAGGCTTAATGAAATAAAAAGCCCGCGACAACAGGGAGTTGTCGCGGGTGGAGAGCTAGCATCGGAACGCGTGTCCGTAGATGAGTAGTGCTCGGGCGCCCGCGCTGCCAACATTTTTCAAGAACTGTTTCCAGCTTTCGAAAATGGCGACGGCCATCGGGTGTTTGAGTATTCTACACATCTCTTCTTCGCTCGGCGGACAGGGAGCTTCGAGCCATTGCGTGACTTCTGTGCACGAGTGCCAGGTGGCGAGTGGTTGCATAACTGGATGAAAGCTATTGCTTGTTACGTAGGCGTCGAGATCGGGTCGTATGCACGTGCGATTGTGCGCGCGCATTCTTTCGCTGCGAAGTAGTGGAGTTGGGGAGAGGTTGTAGGTTATGTCGGTCAGTTCGCAGCACTGAATTGCCTCGTTGCATCCCGCGCTTTTGACCGCGATGATTGCTTGGTCTGCTCCTCCGAATGCGTCGAGGAGAAAAGGCGGTGCGACACACCGGCTCTTTTTTGTTGCGATGACCGATTCTAGTGCACTATGGCAACACCTGCCAATGTGTACGAGGGCTGCTTGGCGAGGCTCTTTAGGGGTTCGGTTGATATTGCCGCAATCTATTTGATCTTCGACCGACCAAACAGTGAATCCATCGGGGTCTTCATTGTACGGAGGAGTGCTTGGGTTCTTTTTCGCCCACTTTTCATACGCATCATGGTCATGTACGTCAAACGCTGGCACGAGGTGTTTGTGCGGATAGGCGATATATAGTCTGATCGGACAGCTCATAGAGTACCTCCGAGTTTTATGATCTAGCTTCAGAGTATTGAGTTTGTTTGGATGCGTCAATGAGCTGAAACTTTTTTATTCGAAAGGGTGTACTATGTAAGAGGCTGTGGTTTCATACGGCTATAGGCTATAAGGGTAGGGTGTGGAGTATTTATTTTTAAAATTATATTTTCTATATGGATTTTTCTAAGCCAGTAAAGCCGGAGGTGATCGGAAAGGCGAGTGAGGCGTTGGCTGCTAATGGGTTTAACGTGGTGGTGGTTGAGACGGGCCCGCAGGCGAAGCAGGAGGTGCTTAATTTAATTCCGAAAAATGCGGAAGTAATGACCATGACTTCGGTTACGTTGGATTCGATTGGTGTCGCAAAGGCGATAAATGATTCGGGAGACTACGACTCGGTACGATTAAAGCTGAATACGATGAACCGGGCGACGCAGGGGCGCGATATGCAAAAGCTTGGTGCGGCTCCAGCGTATACCATCGGCAGTGTGCACGCGATTACTCAAGACGGGAAGGTAGTTGTCGCTTCTAATACGGGCAGTCAACTTCCTGCGTACGCTTATGGTGCCAGCAAGGTGATTTGGGTGGTTGGCGCACAGAAAATTGTAAAAAATCTTGATGAGGCGATGAAGCGTATTTATGACTACGTGCTGCCGCTTGAAAGTGAGCGCGCGAAAAAGGCGTATGGCGCTCCTGGGAGTTTCGTGAGTAAACTGCTAATCGTAAATAAAGAGGTTACGAAAGACCGCATTACGATCGTGATTGTGAAGGAACCGCTTGGTTTTTAGGTTCTTATTATTGTGTTAAAATACCTTCTATGAGTTCAATTATTGAAGTTTCAAATCTTAAGAAGCAGTACGGGCAGTTGACTGCGGTTAACGATATTTCGTTTACGATCGCTCCGGGCGAGATTTTTGCGTTTTTAGGTCCAAATGGTGCGGGCAAGACAACGACGATTAAGATGCTGACGACACTTTTGCACCCAACGAGTGGGCAGATTAAGATCGGTGGATTTGACCCGGTTCATCAGCAGGCCGAGGTGCGCCGGATGTTTGGCATCGTATTTCAAGACCAGAGCTTAGATGACGAGCTTACGGCGTATGAAAATTTAGATTTTCATGGCGTACTGTATGGTGTTTCAAAAGAAGATCGTAAGGTGCGTATCGAGAAGATGCTCAAGTTTGTCGACCTCTGGGATCGTAAAGATGACCAGGTGAAAAACTTTTCCGGTGGTATGCGCCGTCGTATCGAGATTGCGCGTGGACTGATTCACGAGCCAAAGATTTTATATCTTGATGAGCCGACGATTGGTCTTGATCCGCAAACGCGTAATCATATCTGGAGCTATATTAAAACGCTCAATAAAGAAAAGGGTATGACGATTTTCTTCACCACGCATCACATGGAAGAGGTAGATCGAGCCGCGACGCGGGTGGCGATTATTGATCACGGCAATATTATCGCAACTGGTACGCCGGCGCAGCTTAAAGAGCAGACGAAAACTAATACGCTTGAAGATGCGTTTTTGGCGATTACGGGGCATGTTATTCGTGAAGAGGCTGCTGGTTCGGCTGATTTGATGAGGCAGGGTCGCAAAATGTGGGGTGGAAAGAGATAGGGCGGCTATATTTACCATCTCAAATTTAATTTTATTTTATGGGAACAATTTATATTCTTTGGCTTAGGCAGTTAAAGCGCTATGTGCGTAGTAAAGCGCGTATGATCGGGAGTCTTGGTCAGCCGATTTTGTTTTTGTTCGCGCTTGGATTTGGTCTTGGGCCGATTTATGCGAAAGCTGGCGGAGGGGATTACATTCAGTTTCTTGCTCCGGGGGTGATCGCGATGGCTATTATTTTTACTGCGATGTTTGGTGGCATTGAGATTATTTGGGACAAGCAGTTTGGATTTTTAAAAGAGACGCTAGTTGCTCCGGTTTCTCGTTTTCAGATTATGCTTGGTCGTACGCTTGGAGGAGCTACGGTAGCGATGATTCAGGGTATTGTTGTATTTCTGATTGCACTTTTAGCAGGCTTTCATCCAGTCAATTGGGCGCTTCTTCCGGCAGGAATCGGATTTATGTTTTTAATCGCTTTGTTTTTTACCGCACTTGGTACGGCGATTGCGAGTAAGCTTCCAGATATGCAGGCGTTTCCTCTCATTATGAACTTCTTAATGATGCCACTCTTCTTCCTATCTGGCGCCCTCTTTCCATTAGCTGGGCTTACTGGTGTACTTCTTTGGATTACGCGCTTTAATCCACTTAGTTACGGCGTGGATGGTGTGCGCGGAGCGTTTACTGGGCTAGCACATTTTGGTCTCGGACTTGATTTTCTCATTCTTGGCGGCATTACATTGCTCGCGCTCTGGTTTGGTAGTTGGTTATTTAGTAGAATTGAGGCGTAACCTAATTAATATTATGGATAATAAAACAATACTTCGTTCAGCACTTATTCTTGGTATCGCGCTTGTTGTTGGTTTGGTCGGGTTGGGATATATGAACGCGAGTCGGGCGACGGGTAACTTAATTACTGTTACTGGTTCGGCTAAGCGAAGCGTAGATGCTGACTTGGCAAAGTGGAGTGCGAATTTTAGTCGTCGTTCCGGACTTTTTAATTTGAAAGAAACGATCGCATTAGCTGCGGCGGATGCGGAGAAGGTTCGTCAGTACGCGGTAGCCAACGGACTCAAAGCTGATGATGTGAAGTTTACGCCAGTACAAACTGATTCGGTTTATGAGTATACGCAGTATGGTTCGAATAATACGGTGATTGGGTACACGGTTCGTCAGCAGGCGAGCATCGAGAGTACTGATTTGGTTGCGATTGAAAAACTTGGCAAGAGTATTAGTAAGTTAATTGAGCAGGGGGTGGTTGCGGAGTATCAGCGCACAGAATATTTTTATACGAAACTAGCTGATTTGCGCCCAGAGCTTTTTGCTGAAGCGACTAAGGATGCGCAGAAGCGTGCAGAGGCTATTGCTTCAGGAACGGGTGCGAAAGTGGGAACTTTGCGCAGTGCTCGTACGGGAGTGATTCAGATTTTGCAGCCAAACTCACTCGAAGTTGCTGACTATGGCGCGTATGATACCTCGACAAAAGAAAAAGAGGTGACTGCGACAGTCAACGTATCATTTGAACTTAAATAAGCGTTAAAAGCCCGCAGAAATGCGGGTTTTTGATTGGAAATTTGGGGGTATTGACATTTACTATAAACTATGGTATATTAGATTCATGAGGCTGACATTCGGCCTCTGCAGGAAACCCCGCAACGTAAAGGAGGGTTGAAGGTAGTATGAAGTGATTTAGCTGTCCGGGGAATCGACTTACGGGTCGAAAATCGAGTGCCCAATCCCTGGGCGGTGGTAGACATGGACACTCCTAGTTCTTCGAAAATAGGACTAGCCGAGCAGACAATCCGGGCGTCAGACCCGGAACAAACGGGACGAGCTCCAAGGAAAGTTTCGAGTACGGGAACATTGGGAAAACATTCGCTGTGACGCAATCGTGGCCAAAGGTTGCGGATGTGGCGAATATGGATTTTCTCGCTGATTCTCTGAAATTAACACGTCCTGAGCAAAAAGTCCCAAACGAGCGCTGTGGTGAATAACCTGGCGCTCCTTTTATTTTTGTATGATATTCAGGTACTATCAATTTTATGTCTCGAACTATTTATTTTGTCAGACACGGTGAGAGTGAGCACAATAGAGAACAAGTTGTTCAAGATGGTGAAAATAGTCTTTCTCAACTTGGAGTTATCCAAGCTCAAAAGCTGGGTCAACGATTTGAGCATATTAAGATTGATCAGATTTTTTGTAGTACGTATCAGCGGGCGCTTGAGACTGCGCAGATTATTAATGAGCGAGTTAATGTTCCTCTTCAGGTATTTGAGCAGCTGCGTGAGACGCAGATTTTCCCTTCGCGATTTATTGGTCAATCACGCCAGCATCCCGACGTGGAGGCGGCAACGGCGTATTTAATGCAAAATCGGCATACGCCGGGTTGGCGATTTGAAGATGCTGAAAATTTTAGTGATCGTGCAGCGCGTGCTTCGGCAGCGCTTGAGCTTATCGCTTCTTCAGATTTTGAAACTTTGCTAGTCGTGAGTCATGGTGGGCTTATCAAAACGATGATGGCGCATATTCTTTTTGGTAAACAACTTGATTCGCGTGGGTATTATCACTTTATGACTCAGGTGAAAATGCATAACGCTGGCATTACGGTGTGTGAGTATTCACGCGATCTGGGTTGGCAGCTCATCACTTGGAATGATCAAGCGCACTTAGGATAATAAAAACACCCTGGCAGACTCACGTTGAGCGCGAAGGGTGTTTTTAATTTAGTTCGTCGTCGGGGCTGGCGGGGTGACCTGGACATTGATAATGTCAGGAGTTTTTGGTTCCGTAGTTCTGACGAGCGAAACAATTTTAAATTACAGCTTAGCAGTCATATTCTACTTGTAGAAAAGTATATAATTCGATAGGTTGAGTATAGGTCTTACATTAGAGGAGGTGTACGTATGGCGCGGCAAAGTCAGTTTGCGCGGACGATTGAAAATATGCTGGATGAGTCTAAGCTATTTGATCGGCGTGGATGGGCGGATGTGCTTGCGGTAGATGTTTCTGAGATCACAGCTTGGGTCAATGATCGGAAGCTGCCTAAGCCTGAGACTTTTAGCCTTCTCATCACTTATTTAGAAGAGGATTCTCGGGAGACGGCGCGGAAGGCCCTCGAGGGTTTCTATCGTATAGCGTGGCTACCGATGAGGAAGGTCTCCCCGCTCAGTGACTCTCTTCAGGGAGTAGGGCTCAGACTAGATGCTTGTACTCCGGCGGCATATGCTCATTTCTCTGCTTTACGCGGGGTCATGTATCGGCTGATGACGTTTCCATTTGCTCCTGGCAGATTAGCTATCGATGAGTTCGCGCGAGTCCTTGATCGACTCGAAGAAGAAGAGAAGAAGAAAGGGCGTAAGAAGTTGTAATACGATTTGTGAGTGGCACGTAGCAAGGGACGATCTCTTGCTACGTGTATTTTTTATTGAAACTCGCTACAATATTGACATGGATAAGGTATATCAAGACTCGCTCGATTTACATAAAAAGTATCAAGGCAAGCTTGCGGTTGCGAGCAAGGTGCCCTTGGTTGATAAAAAAGATTTGTCACTCGCGTATACGCCAGGCGTTGGTCAGGTTTCGATTGAGATTGGAAAGGATAAGGAGTTGGCGAAGGTCTATACTCTCAAAGCTAATACGGTTGCGGTTGTTTCTGATGGATCGGCTATTTTGGGTTTGGGCAACCTTGGAGCTGAAGCAGCTATTCCAGTTATGGAGGGTAAAGCAGTTTTATTTAAGGCGTTTGCGAATGTGGATGCGTTTCCGATTTGTTTAGCAACGCAAGACACTGAGCAAATCATACACATCGTGAAACAAATCGCTCCGGTATTCGGGGGAGTTAATTTGGAGGACATTGCTGCGCCGAGGTGCTTTGAGATCGAAGAACGTTTACGTAAAGAGCTTTCTATTCCTGTGATGCATGATGACCAGCACGGAACTGCCGTGGTAGTGCTCGCGGCGATGATAAACGCTGTGAAACTGCGCGGGCTAGAAGTTGCAAAAACTAAAATTGTGTTTAGTGGAGCTGGTGCGGCGGGTACGTCGGTGATGAAGTTGCTTTTACGCTACGGGTTTAAGGATATCGTGGTGTGTGATACGCAGGGTGCGATTTATAAAGCACGACCGGGATTAACTACTGAAAAGCTTGAGATCGCTCAAATTACTAATCCGCGCGATGTTTCTGGGAGTTTAGCAGATGTTATAAAGGGCGCAGATGTATTTGTGGGTGTAAGCAAGGCGGGTCTATTAACGGCTGATATGGTGAAGACGATGGCGGAGCGACCGATCGTGTTTGCACTTGCTAACCCTGTACCGGAGATTATGCCAGACGCGGCGAAAGCTGCGGGTGCCTTTATCGTGGCGACTGGGCGATCTGATTTTCCAAACCAGATTAATAACGTACTCGCATTTCCAGGTATTTTCCGCGGAGCGCTTGATAATAAGATTAAGCAGTTTACGGATGATATGTTTTTAGCGGCGGCTAAGGCGCTTGCGGCGTATGTAAAGAATCCGACTGTGGATATGATTTTGCCGAGTCCGTTTGATAAAGGCGTGGTTGAGGTAGTGGCTCGAGCTATTATTGATTAATTTGTATGCAAAAAACTGACTGGGAGTTATATACGAGCTCCGAGGAGGCGTGGGAGGCTATGCTTTCGGCGGTGCGCGCTGCGGAGCACTCGATTGATATCGAGCAATATATTTTTACTACTGACGCTATTGGTCAGCGGTTTATTAATGAACTCCTTGCTGCACGTCGGCGTGGAGTGCAGATCCGTATACTTTGCGACAGCGTAGGGAGTGAGGGGGTGGTATTTGATGGATTTGATGAAAAACCGCTTTTAGAAGCGGGTATTGAAGTTCAGTTTTTTAATCCGATTCGTTACTGGAAGTTTTGGAAGCTTTTGTATTTTTGGTCTTGGTATTTGCGTGACCATAGTAAGATGATGATTGTTGATGGGCGTATTGGGTACACCGGTGGTGTTGGTATTCGTATGGATATGAGCGCGTGGCGTGATAGTCATGTGCGTGTTGTGGGTCCGGTGGTTGAGGCGATGAGTGAGGCGTTTGCTCGAATGTGGAGCCAGGTTAAGGCTGGGAAGCGCCTTATTGGGAATAAGGTCCGATTTGTTTCAGATTCAGCCTTCCAGTTTTTTATGAATTATCCTAAGCCTAAGCAGCGCTACATTTATTACGAATTTTTAAAAGCGATCAAGGGTGCGACTAAATATATTTATCTTAGTACGCCGTATTTTATTCCAAGTGTTCGTTTTTTGCGTGCGCTTACGCGTGCGGTAAAGCGCGGGGTTGATGTGCGACTAGTTGTGCCGGCGAAAAGTGATGTATTTGCGATTGATCTGGCTACGCAGTCGTATTTTACGATCGGACTAAGGGCGGGACTGCAAATTTTTCAATATATGCCGACTATGATTCACAATAAAATTGCGGTTATTGATGACGCTTGGGCTTCGGTGGGCAGTTCAAATCTTGATAACTTAAGTTTTTTGCTTAATTACGAAGGAAATATATTTAGCACTGATACTGATTTTATTAGTGCGCTCAAGGAGCAGTTTGGTGATCTTTTTGCGCAATCACGAAAGCTCGCGCTAGATCATTGGCGCACTCGACCGTGGTATCGGAAGTTCTTGGAGTTTTTGACTTGGCCGTTTCACTCAATCCTGTAATATCGCGTTGTTCACAGTTAGTTATTGAGATTTTAGCTCATTTCTGCTATTATATGGGCGTTGCCGGGCCTCTGCGTCCGACAATTTCATTTTTTTATGATTGAGATCGTATTACACGGAGAGCAGATTGGGACATTTCTCGGCTTTCCAATAACGAATACTATGTTGATGTCTTGGCTGGTGACGCTCTTTTTGATCGCGTCAGGCCTTGTTCTACGCAAAAAGATTGCGATGATCCCAGGTAGGCTTATTGGTGCGGTAGAGGTAGTAGTGGGTGGGGTGCGCTCGTTTATGGAAGAAACGTTGCATTCACGTGAGAAAGCGAATAAGTATCTTGCATTTGTACTTACGGCGTTTGTTTTTATTACGTTTAATAACTGGTTTGGTATTTTGCCGGTTCTCGGTACGCTTGGTATTCATGAGCAGACCGAGCACGGAACGATTTTAGTTCCTTTGTTTCGTTCGGCGATGAGCGATCTCAACTTTACTCTCGTGATGGCTATTGCTGGGGTTTTTATGACGCAGATTTTCGGTATTACGGCGATTGGGTTTTTTAAATATGCTGGTAAGTTTTTTGTAAATCCATTTAAAGATCCTATCGGTTCGTTTATCGGTTTTCTTGAGCTTTTTTCTGAAATCGCAAAAATGATCTCGTTCTCCTTCCGTTTGTTCGGTAACATTTTTGCCGGTGAGGTGCTTTTGACGATTGTGAGCTTTTTGGCGCCGTATGGTGCGCCACTTCCATTTTTGTTCTTGGAGATTTTCGTTGGCCTTGTACAGGCCCTAGTATTTGCTATGCTGACCCTGGTGTTCATCCAGATTGCAACGGTCGATCATCATTAACATTAATTATCTCAATACATACATAAGCAGGAGGTAGACATTGGAAATGCTAGATTTTCTGGCTTATCTCGTCTTACTCCTTAGACCTTATTACGTAGAAAAAAATCTATGGAACTAGAAGCAATTAAGCTTATGATGGTCGCAGGTATTATGGCAATTGGTGCCATCGTACCACCGATCGCGATTGGTTGGATTGCGTCAAACGCTATGAAGGCGATTGGTCGCAACCCGGAGGCTGCTGGTAAGATCCAGACCCCGATGATTCTTGCTGTCGCGTTTACGGAGGCTATCGCTATTTACACGCTCGTTATCGCGCTCATCATCAAATTCGTATAACGAATTATCATCCCTTAAGGGGATGATTCTGAAGGGGAGTTATCGCCTTCAGAACTAACCCCTTAATACTATGGAAAAATTTATTCACGAGTTCGGCATTAACTGGAAGTTGCTTGTTGCGCAGCTTATTAACTTTGCTGTTGTTGTTTTTGTTTTGGCAAAGTTTGTATACAAGCCGATGGTAAAGATGCTGGATCAGCGTACGAAAAAGATTGAGGATGGTATCTCGTTTGCTGATAAGGCGAAGAAGGAGCTTGACCGTGTTGAGGTGCTTAAGCATGAGGAGCTTAAAAAAGCCGAGGCTCAAGGCCAGCAAATCGTTAACTCTGCCGAGAAAGATGCGAAGAAGGTTGCTGATGATATTACTAAGGGTGCCGAGCGCGAGAAGGAGCGTATTGTTGCGACCGGTATTACGATTTTAAAAGAACAGAAAGCGCAGATGGAGAGCAGTTTTTACCAACAGGCGGCGGGCGTAGTTAAAGAGGCCTTGGGTAAGGTGTTAGCGAAGGGTGATTTTGATAAAGCCGAGGCGGCACTTATTAATGAGGCACTGAATGAGGTTAAGGTTAAATAAGATTACGTGAACGTATGAGATACACTCCTAAAAAATATGCTCAAGCGCTTTTCGAAGCTACTAATGGCGCTTCGAAGAGTGAGCAGGAAAAGCTTTTTGGAGCGTTTGCTCAACTGCTTAAGCGAAATAATGATAGTTCGCTCCTGCCTCGAATCCTTACCGCCTATGAGCAGCGAGCACGCGCGGTTCGGGGTGAGCATAAGGTGACGATAACTACCGCAAAGAAGGCACAGAAAGCACTCCTGGAAAAAGTACAGAAACGATTTAACGGAAAGGCTGACATCGTCGAAGAGGTTGATGAACGAGTGCTTGGAGGAATAAAGGTGTTGATAGATGATCAGTATGTAATCGATGCAACGTTTCAAGGCAGAGTCGAGCAGTTATACAATCACTTACTAGAAGCAGCGAATAAATAATATGACAATAATATCTAATTACTTATCTTCTCAATTTGATACGAAGCAATTTGGCAGCTCACAAGGCGCGAGTTTGCAGGTGGATGCCAATCCTCCAAAAGCGAGCAACGCCGTGAGCGGGCAAATTGCTCGTACCGCAGGAAACGCGACCTTGCCTGATTTCAGTGTCGCTCCTCAAAATCGTAGCCAAGCTACAAATTTCTCGTCGCTTCGCGAACTCAGTCAAGGTCGCAGTTTTCAAATGATTAAGATAAGCAATTAGATATTATGGATTTCATTGTAGAAAAACTTAAAAAAGAAATTGCCGGTAGTTCGATGAAGGTTGGCCAGGAAACTGTTGGTCGCGTTATTGAGGTTGGTGATGGAATTGCTAAGGTTTCTGGTCTTTCTTCGGTTCGCAGCCAAGAAATGATTACGTTTGAGACGAGCAAGGGTCCGGTGTCGGGTATCGCCTTTAACCTCGAAGAGGATGCGATTGGTACTATCGTACTTGGTAACGCTGATGAGATTAAAGAGGGTGATTTAGTCAAAGCGACTGGGCAGATTCTTTCTATTCGAGTTAACAAATCGATGGTTGGTCGCGTTGTAAACCCACTCGGTGAGCCAGTTGATGGTAAGGGGCCTATTTTCACGGGTAAGGCGCCAGCGGACGAGATTATGCCGATCGAGACCACTTCACCGGGAGTACTTGATCGTGAAGGAGTTAATACGCCAATTCACACTGGTATTAAAGCTATTGATGGCATGATTCCAATTGGACGTGGACAGCGTCAGCTTATTATTGGTGATCGTCAAACGGGTAAGACGGCTATCGCGATTGATACCATTATTAATCAGAAACAAGACAAGATTAACCAGCAGCCGATTTGTATCTATGTGGCTATTGGTCAGCGTGAGAGTAAGGTGGCGCGTATCGTAG
>CAZFZO010000009.1:0-967 GCA_964523595.1 uncultured Candidatus Saccharibacteria bacterium
GGCCGAGTTTGAAGCGGGCACGAAGCCATACGCAATCCAAGAGTTTGGCTTGGCGGCTCACTTCGTCCTTGGCTAGCTTGGGATTAGGGACTCGAGCTGCCTTGGGAAGATCGTCTTTGCACTAATCGAGGCAGACCTCTTGCAGAAAACTTCAGAAGATCGAATCGAGGATTTCAATGGTCTCGGTAAGTACGGCCGAGCCGACTTCGAAGCGGAGTATCGGGAGCATCTAGAGTGTATCGTGTTCCTGTCTGCTGCCTGATTTGAGCGACCTCGTTAGCTAGCTAACGAGGTCTTTTATTTTACCGGATAGGTATCTTGTTATTTTTTGATAAAAGTGGTACTGTCTTTGCTTGCGTCGTGCAGGCGAACGGCGCAAATGGGAGGGATTTTCATGAGGCTATTGAGGTGGTGGCGAAGGCGACAGCGGGAGCGGCGAATTGCTGAAGTGGAGCGTATGTATCGAGAGGCGCTTTGGCAGGCGCGCAGCTCGGTTATCTCGTTTTGCGATCATCCCAGTCCAGAAATTAAAGCGGTCATCACGTATCTCAAGTTTTGGACAAAGATGTATGTCAGTCTTGGGTTTAGCGAGGTCCCGTTTGGGGAAGTGCTTCGTCTCGGAGACACCTCGACTGGCGCCGATCTCATTCGACTCTTTCTGCGAATTCCCATCGAAGGAACGCCAGGCAAGACAGAGATCGAGTGCCTCTGTCATGAGTGGTTTTCGGACGATCCTCGGCACGAGGAGTTGATGCATCGCATCTTGAGTTATCTAGTGCAGACACTGCCGCGTGAGGAGTATATGCGGATGTACGGTCCGCACCTTGGCGATGATCGCTCTAGCCGTCCGCGTCTGGTTACTTCGGCCTAAATTACTGCGAGGTGGCTTTCGGGTTCTCCGATTGCCACCTCCTTTTCTTTTTCGGCTGTTTCAGCGCCATCATCAAGTGTTAAATAATTATTATTT
>CAZFZO010000009.1:977-21531 GCA_964523595.1 uncultured Candidatus Saccharibacteria bacterium
TTTCTTTTTCGGCAGTTTCGGGTATTTTAAATGAATAATCCTAGACAAATCCTGAAGGGTTTGTGCGGGGGCCTATAACATAATGGTAGTGTGCGTCCTTTGCAAGGACGAAGCGGCGGTCCGATTCCGCCTAGGTCCACATCTCGCAAAATGAACTCTTCAACACAATACGACGTAATCGTCATCGGTGGCGGCGCTTCAGGTATGATGGCGGCTGGTCGTGCAGCGGCGCTTGGTAAGCGCGTTCTTTTGCTTGAGAAAAATAAAAAGCTAGGGAAAAAGCTCGAAATCTCCGGCGGAGGACGTTGCAATATTACTAACGCCACTCCAGAGGTTCGCACACTGCTTGAAAAATATGGCGATGCCGCTCCATTTCTCTTTTCGCCATTTGCACAATTCGGAGTAAAAGAAACGTTCAACTTTTTTCAAGGTCTTGGCCTACCGCTCGTCACACAGGCGCATAACCGAGTATTCCCAAAAACGGAGCGAGCGATTGATGTAGTAAACGCTCTCAATCAATATTTGCAAAAGGGCAAGGTAATTATTAAAACTGATTACGCAGTTGAACAAATCATCAGCGAGGATGGAAATGTTTCTGGTGTAGCCGCGGGTGGCGAAACGTTTACTGCGGGAAGCTATATCCTCGCGACGGGCGGCATCTCGCACCCCGAAACTGGTTCGACAGGTGATGGATTTGACTGGCTGCGCGACCTCGGACATACCATAAAAACTCCGACACCGAGCTTAGTACCACTTGCTACGAGTGAACAGTGGGGGCACACACTTTCTGGCATCTCGGTTGAAGGGGTTAAGCTCACTTTTTTTGTTGATGGGAAGAAAAGTTTTTCCGAAAAGGGGAAAGTGCTATTTACCCACTTCGGCATCTCCGGACCAACGATTCTCAACCTCGCAAGTAAGGTGGGTGACTTATTGCACGAAGGCGAGGTGACCGCGCATATCGACCTCTATCCAACAACAGATATTGGAGCACTCGACGCCAAGATCCTTGCGATTTTTGAAGCTAATAAAAATAAGTTACTAAAAAATGTACTCAAAGAGTTCGTTCCGGAAGGCTTAGCCCCTGGAGTAGCACTCGCACTCATCGAGCTGAACCTAGAGACAAAGGTGCACAGCATTACGAAAGAACAGCGACGGAAGATTGTCGATACGTTGAAAGCGCTTCCGCTGACTATCACAAGTCTTATGGATGGCAATCGCGCCGTAGTTGCAGATGGTGGGGTTATGCTTGACGAGATTGATACAAAAACAATGCGATCGAAAAAGTTGAGTAACTTATATATAACTGGGGATCTGCTCAATATTAATCGACCATCGGGAGGCTACTCACTTCAGCTTTGTTGGACTACTGGCTGGGTGGCGGGTTCAAATGCGTAGATTTTGACAGGTGAGCGTTTGGCGCATAGGCTAAAGAAAGTTCTTCATGGAGGACGTCATGATCAAGGGAGTCTTTGTGTTTGACGATATCCATACGCAATGTTTTGATCGAGCCTCACGGTTCGGGCCGTCGGACAGTTGATCTACGGATCTGGTTCGATGGAGTGATCGGGAATTTTGATAAGCGCGGGGCGATCATGATTGAGCCGGACGAAGGAGTGCAGCGGGATGCATTTGTTCGCGCCGCTTTTCGCTTCGTAGAAGATGCTCCCGGACAAGCCATTCTCGATGTGGCCAAAAGCCGTCCGGATGTGCTTTGGCGTCCAGATGATTTTACGGAGTTCGCGGGAGTGATTCGGTCGGCGCTCATCGACGGTAGCTGGGACGGGCGAAGTATCGAAACGCTCGGTGATGCGTTTTTGCCCGAGCTCCTCGCGTGGCCGATGCGTAAAATCAAGGAGATTCTACGCATCAAATCAACTCCAGCATTCATGAGACACGACGGAACGCCGATTCCATTCGAACGGTACTGGAGTCTATCTGCGTAGTCTTTTTCTCACCGCTCGGCGCACGTCTTCACGACGAGCCCGAGCGGTGTTATGTTTATACCAACTACTTTATGAAACTTCACCGCTTTTTTGTAACTATCCCGCTGCGTACCGGCTTTGCGCGTATACTCGATCTCGAGCTAGCCAACCAGCTTAAAAATGTATTAAAGATCGCAATCGGAGAAAAAATCATACTCGTAAACGAGGACGGTTTTGAGGCAGAGGCAGCGCTGAAAAAAATCAGTAAAAACGAAATCGAAGTCGAAATTGAATCAGTTATCGCTAACACGAGTGAGCCATCGAGCCAGATAACGCTGTATCTTTCTATTTTAAAAAACGAAAATTTCGAACTCGCGGTACAAAAAGCAGTTGAGTGCGGCGTCTCGACAATCGTGCCAATTATTACTACCCGCACGGTAAAACTGGGAATCAAGCTCGCCCGTTTACAGAAAATCGCCAAAGAAGCGGCCGAACAATCAGGTAGGGGAAAGATTCCTGAAATCAGAGAGCCAGAGCAATTCACTGACTCGCTCCACTCTACGAAATCATTTGATCGTGGTTGTATTTGCGATTTGAGCGGTGAGTCGGCTCAAAAAGTATTTACTGGTCCAATTCAAACGGTAGGTATTTGGATCGGCCCCGAGGGGGGATTTTCAGCCGAAGAAATAGCCCAGGCAAAAGCTGCGGGACTTCAAGCGGTAAATCTCGGACAGCTTACCTTGCGCGCGGAGACAGCCGCAATTATCGCCACCTACCTTGCTACGCATTAAACTTTGACTTTTGTAAAGCCCTTCGATAAGATAGGGGTGTATTTCTATAAGGCAAAGAAATACAGGGAGGTTATGATGTCGTTCATTGGTGAACCACTCGTGCGAGAGGCGTAGATGAGTCTGAGTCTCAAACAACGAGAAGAGCGTATCAAGATGCAGACCGCAGGGCGGGAGCAGCCCCCGAAGGACTCGCTCGAGGGTGAGAAGGCGTGCTGTGGAGCCCGCCAGGAGCAGGAGTGCCACTCGTTCTGCCCGTCCCAGCAGCCACCGCGTACTCCGAGCCAGAGCCTCAATGCCTAGTTTCGCCGGACGAACGCCCCGCGCGTTCGTCCGGCATTATTTCTCATATGACTATTCAACGTAAAAAAAGACTGACCGAAGTTGCAAGTAATCGCCAGCAGGGCGTACTTGTGCTCGAGGATATTCACGACCCACACAACGCGGCTGCGTGTTTACGCAGCGCGGATGCGTTTGGATTTCAATATGTATATTTTATTTTTTCAGGAAAAGACAAATCAGACGCCGCACCGTTTAATCCAAAACGTGTAGGCAAAACGACTTCGTCTTCAGCAAATAAGTGGCTCGACTTTAAAGTATTTAACTCTATAAAAGCGTGCGTTAAGGAGTTGCGCAAACAAAAATATCATATTGTCGCCACCGCACTAACAGGGAAAAATTTGAAATCGATCGAACACGCAAAGCTTGATACACCAAAACTCGCTATCATCTTAGGCAACGAGCATCGCGGTATTTCCGCTGAAGCCGCAGAGCTGGCTGATGAGTGTGTATATATCCCAATGCGTGGCATGGTAGAAAGTTTTAACCTCTCGGTTGCAGCTACGCTTTTCTTATATGAGATTACGCGCCAGCGTCAGGTAAAAGGAATGAAGAAGTATCTCTTGCCCGCCAAAGAAAAAGCAAAGTTAGTTAAAGAGTTCCTGCGTCGAGGTACCAAATAATTCGTTGCGCATTCAAGTAAAATACGCTACACTAGCTCTACTATGAACAAAAAGCGTAAATTAGCTCGCCGAAAGCACAACAAGCGGCAGGGCAAAAAGGTCCGTCTCCACAATCGATAATCAGCAAACGCCCCGAGCAAATCGGGGCGTTTTGTTTGATGCTATACTAAACGCGTATGAAACGACTATCTCAGCTTACAATTTCGATATTCTCATTCGTCTTAGCGATAAGCGCTTACGCCTCCGCGCCAGTTTTTTCTACGCTCACGCCAAGGCAGGGCGAGACGGTTGTTGTCAATATATCGAGCGACCCGAAACCAATTAAAGCGACGTATGATGCGCAAGAACTACCACTCTTTGCGTATAAAAATGGTTATCGCGCACTTGTACCAATCGCATTTGCGACAAAAGTTGGTGCACATAAAATAGGTATTACGTACCAAGATCAAACAACGACCGAAAAAATACTCACAGTTCGCGCCGGAGTCTTTCCGGTTATCGAACTTCCTGTGCCAGAAAAACTAAACCTGACTCCCCAACAACTCACTCAAAGTCTAAACACCTCAAATACGCAAATTAATAAAGACTTAGAAGTGAAAACGCCAGAGATTTATTTTTCGAGCGGATTTGGCTTACCGCTCTATGATAATCGTAAGATCGGTAGTATCTACGGTGAAACGCGTAAAACCGGATCAGAAGTAACACATCACTACGGAGTCGACTTCACGGCTAAGGTTGGGACGCCAGTCGCAGCTATCAATAGCGGAGTAGTGCAAAAAGCTTATCTTGATTCGATCTATGGAAACTCGGTTATCATCGATCACGGGCAGGGTATTACTACGCTGTATTTACATTTAAACTCAATGAGTGTGCAGGCGGGGCAAAAGGTAAAAAAGGGGGCACTCATCGGGACGGTCGGGCAGACCGGCTACGCTTCCGGCCCACACCTACACCTCTCGCTCAAGGTAAACGGCATTTCAGTTGACCCACTTAAGTTTGTAAATACATTTAAATAAAGAGCGCGCGATACTTATGTATCGCGCGCTTGAATCGTTAACTCGTCCGCGGTCCACCAAGGATGTGTCCACCACCACCTCTCGGCTGGTGGTTTCTAGCCGCTCGCTTAATATCTGCGATGCGCCTGGCTTCCGCCTTTTCCTGCTCCTGCACCTTTCGGGCGAGCGTAGCAGCTGCTCGCTTTGCGGCGCCCAACTGAAGCCTTCGAAAGTCATTTAGCAAGAACCATGCGGGCGTGCGACTACCAGCATTACCGCCATTTGGAGTGGGTGGAGGCAGTCGAAGGATCTCGGTTCCAACGACAGGGAACTCGATCACTCCTGCCGGTTTTGATGCGCTAACACGAACCTCGCCTTCGCACAAAAAAAGGGTACGGAGCTCGAAAAGGCGAGTTCGTAGCTGCACGACTTTGCCATCGACAACGCCCTCTGAAAAACCAAATGTTCGACGATCATCAACGGCAACAATTTTTGCGAGAAGAAACCCTGCCGGAAATTTCAACTCATCGCTGGTTTCGGGCATAGAACCTCCTTGAGAGGATGGTAAGTACTGTACTAGTTATAGGAATAGGCGAAGAGAAAGTCAATGAAATTAAAAAGGCGCGTCCACAAGATCTTTCGATCCCGTGTCCGCGCCAACCCCGTAGGATGGGGTAGTGCTACTGCCTAGCGCCCGCGAGCGAGCGCCTTGGCCGCGCCACCCTTGGGCGGGGCCGACAGCTTCGGGCCCTTGACGTGCGACCGCGCGATCGCCGCCTGCTGACGACGCTTGGCCTCCTCGGCCTTCAGCGCGTTGGCGGCGAGGGTCGCCGCCGCCTTGCTGGCCGACGCCGCGATCTTCATCGTGTGCTCGGCGTTGAACCACGCGTGGGCGACGGTCCGGATGACCGGCTCCTCGCCCGTGGTGTCGACGAACACGTGCGCCGACCGCACGTACGCCTCCGCGTCCACGCTCGGGATGAGCGGGCTCGCGATGGGAGACGCCGAGATCCGGACCGTCCCCCCGGCGCCGAGGAAGACGTTGTGCTGCTTCTCGCGAGGCAGCTCGACGGTGACTCCGCCGGTGGTGACCGCGAGGATGGACGTGCTGTCCACCTTGGTCACCTTGACGACGATCATCGTCGCCTCGTCGAAGACCTGGGACGTCGAGCGGATCGCGAAGCTCTGCTGCATCCGCGCGACGATCGGCTCGAGGCGCTCGCACGCCTTCGCCACCTTCGCCGCACGCTCCTCCGCGCTGATCTTGCCGCGGAGGCTGTCGCTGTACTCGATGCGCTTGCGCGCCGCGAGCTCGACCATCTCCGCGTGCTGCTCGGCGGTCGTCCACATGCCGCGCGGGCGGAGACCCTCCTTCAGGGGCTCCTTCTCGCCCATGATGACGATCTTGTCGCCGTCGATGGCGAGCGGCCGCTGCGGGGCGATCTTCTCCTCGTGGTACGTGACCATGCCGCGCTCCGTGACCAGCGCCATGCGCCGATCGCGGTTGTGGCAGAGCCACTGGGCCGTCTCGCCCGTCTCGGGGTTGATGATCGCCTCGGCGATCCGCCACTGCATGTCGGCGGCCGTCGCGACGATCGTGGCCGTGATGTGGGTGCTCAGGGTGATCGAGGGCATGTGCAATACTCCTAAAAAGTGCACCCGTCTTACGGGGTGCCGGTCTCGTTGTCGAAGAACAAACCGCAGGAGGGGAAATCCCACCCACCAGTTACAAGATACATTATAGCATATTACAGGTGATATGTCAATAGTTAGGAATAGGCATAAAATAAGGGATTTTTGACTATCTTTATGTACGGCAGTACGATACCTGAGGTTCTTGAACGAACGGGAGGTGAAGATGCGGTCACAAACGCGCGTTTTTCTCACGTTGATAGCCTTGATTGGCGTGAGCTGTTCACAGCGTCTACGGCTAAATGCGGTTACGAGTTCGATTTCGGCCAACCGCGGGTACGCCGCGACCGAGATTACGCGTGCGCGGTTCCGTCAGGCGTTTGAGGCGCGTATGGCGGTTATGGAGCGTACGTACGGTATCAAGTTTGACCAGAACTGGAAGCCGTTTGTCGAATTCGAAATTCCGAAGGTAGTACACCCCGCACTTGAGGGACTAACCTTCGCGGCGCATTACGACCAGGTTCGACAGAGCTTTGTCCTCAATCCAACTCATTTTGAGCGCGTCGAGCGTAATCCGCGATTGCTCGACTTCTGCCTCATCAATGAGCTTGATACGAGCAATCCGCACGTGTCGCTTGAGTTACGAAATGTAATCACGCACGAACTCGCGCACGCACTAGCCGATCAACTTAGTCGACGGCTCGGGTACGGCAAGTTTCCGGGAGTAGGCTATGGATCGGGAGATCATCAGAGTGAGATAGCGGCAGACATGTTGTGTGAGGGTATCGCGCGATATGTTGAGCGAGATGGTCCCGAAGATGTGTCTCCGAGCGTAGAGCTGATCCCGGTTGTCTTTAGCGAAGCATCGTGGGCGGACAAAGCCGTTCGCATCAATACGATGTACGATGGTGGGCACTGGCTCGTATACCCGATCATCAAGCGCTTCGGTCTACGGGTTTCGCTTCAGTATTTTTTCGGACACCCATTTCGCCTTGCGTCAGATCAGCTGCGAGCAGAAGCAATCGCGTACCAACAGCGAGCGCTCCGGGAGCTCGCGCTTCCTGCGCCTCAGCACAAGTAGCGTCTGTAGTCCGCCCATGTCCAAAAGATGTGGGCGGTTTTATTTTGAAAATGAGCAGCGTGATATACTGTGAGTAGCTATGAAGAAAAAAATCGAAATCATCCTACTCGTTCTTGCGATCGCTGGCGCTGCATTTGTCTGGTTTAGCATTCAAAAAAACAAGCTCCCCGAACCAAGTGCGGTCGCGTACGGCTCAAAGATTGAAATTAGCAAAGGGATACCAGTTCAGTATCCAGATGGACTATCAATCGAACTCATTCAGGTTACCGACTCCCGTTGTCCAAAAGACGTTCAGTGTATTTGGGCGGGTGAAGTTAATGCGTATTTACGTCTGAGTGGCTCAACGTTTACCCAAACCAAAGAAATCTCTCTCGGAAGCGTGACGCGTATCGCGATAGCTGATAGCGGATATCAGTTTCTACTCGGTGGCTTTCGATTACCCGATGTCGTAATGATTACGGTGAATAAACTCGCCGACGGATCTTAGTTTTGACAGGGCGTATCAGTTTCTTGTATAACAAGACAAGTCATTTCTCATACCCCAGGAGGGTCGCATGGGTCGTATCTTTACGTTGGCGCAGATGCAACGTCGCGAGATTCCGTCTCGTGCTAGTTTTTCGATGGTAATGGACAGGGTTCAGGCGACGCTCGGCCGGTCAAAGCATGTCATCGCCTCGCAGTTCTGCGGTTCCGCTGCCTACGGCACGCAAAATCATCGTAGCGACATCGATTTCATTTTTGTGTTCCGCACAGAAGGTGCGCGGCGCATCAAGACGATCGAGCGCGAGCTCTACGCATATGCACGCGGGATGCACGTTCCGCTCGAGCTCATCCCAATCGATGAACGAATCGCGCGAAGTTCAATGCACACGATCAGTCCTTCGTTTATGCGGCACCTAACGATTGTGGCGCAGATCAACGGTCACAAGAAGTCCGCGCTCGTGTCAGCGCTTAAGCCGCATACCGTTACCTCAGAGCGTGATGTTCAAAACTATTTGAGCTACAAGGTGAGTGAGCACGAAAAGGGCGTTCGTCGGATCACGAGCGGAGACGACGTGCAGTACTGCGGATTTTTGCATGGCGTGCTCGATGACCCGGTGCACGCGGCGCGCAAGCTTCTGTGGCACGACGAGTTGTGCCCGACGCCCGATGGGAGTCAGGCGGTAATTCGACGCTTTACCGCGACGTACCCCAGAAAGCTTGGCGAGATGCTCACGAAGCTGGCTGAAGCTGACTACCGGTATCGTGACTATGTGCGGAGCTGTCTCGAGCCCGATATCGAAGTCCAGAAGGATGAGTATCTCAAGGAGCTCGGGCGTATCGAGGCGCTCGCCCCGGTCGCTCTCGAGTTTCTCAAGGCAACCGCGCTAATGCTCGCCAGACGGCGACGCTAGGTTTTTCCGCCCCCGCCAAGTGATTGGTCGGGGGCTTTTAGATATTGACAATTATATTAAATTATTCTAATATCTTTTAGGTTGTTTCCAGTCAAAAGGAGTGACCGTGGACCCGACACCGCAACGTCCGAAAAGCTACAACGTCGCCTTCGTGGGCACCCCCGCAGCAGGGGACTACGAGGGCGTCATCACCTGGAGCGCCTACCCAAGCAAGGAGGAGTTTGACAAGGCGTATACCCCCGAAATGAAGGCCAAGCAGGCCATCGTGGAGGAGGGTATCACTGACGAGCGAGCCGTCGAGCTCGCGAAGCAGACTCCGGAGGCCAACATCAAACGGGCGAACATCGCCAACCTGTTGGGACGCTGGTAGGTCCAGGTTCGAGAGCCCCGCACTAAAGTTGTTACACGACACGGTGCGGGGCGTTTTTATTTAAAAAGCATCGAAAATAATCTTGCAATCAAAAAACTATATGATATCTTAGTAGATATGCTATTAGAATTTTACGGAAAAGAGTGCCCGCACTGCGTACGTATGCAGCCACTCATCGATCAACTCGAAAAAGAGACGGGTGTGAAAGTAGAAAAGTTTGAGGTTTGGCACAACGAAGGGAACGCAAAGAAAATGGAGAGCTATGATCAGGGAAAGTGTGGTGGTGTTCCATTCTATATCAATACAGAAACTGGAAGTACGATTTGTGGAGAAGTCAGTTATGAAGATGTAAAAATCTGGGCTGGCGTAAAATAGTATGAAAAAATTTATTATCAATATCGTACCGTTGATTCTGATAGTTGGTGTTGCGTTGGTATTATACGGAGTTTTTTCCGGACCGAAGGATGAGGTCGCTAGTGAAGAGACGGCTCAAAATCAGGAGAGTGCCTCAACGACCGTAGCGACGAACGAACTCTATCGCGTTGATAAAGTGCAGTGGCTATTTGAACCGCAGGCCGAAGGAGCGTACGGCACACCAAATACGAAAGTGCGTATCCAGCTCACGGGTGTGTATCGCCCAGATGGCAGGCAGATTACGGTTTTGCCGTATCGTCTAGGTGTGTATCAGGGTTCGTGTGTAGAGGTTGCGGCACCAGCGGATGATGTGTTGCCAAAGGGTACTACATCACTTGGTTATGCGCAGTGTTGGTTTGCCGGAATCGGAGAGCAGTTTAGCGTTATTCGCCAAAACAACCTCGTAATCGCGCGTGTACGCACGGTCGCCGAAGAAGAGAGTCAGCCAGAGCCGTTTAACCGCTTAAGTGAAATTGATTTAACGACAATTGTTCGATAAACAAAAAACCACTCTCATTTCGAGAGTGGTTTTTTGTTGTTAGAGTTTCGCGTCAAATGCTTCGTTGATGAACTCGCTGTCGTACTTCTCAATCGCATTACACTTTTTCTGTTCTACTCGGAACGTCTTCCACGCACCATTTCGCTTTTCGCTCAAATCTTTCCATGACTTACGAACTGCATCATTAAACGCACTCGCCGCAGCTTTTACTGCTGCTTTACGCTCGGCAGTGCCAGTGCTAATACTCCACGCAGCCTTTAGGGCCTTGGTACGAGCGAGGAGAGCGTCTTCAAGTGCACGGTGGTATTTCTGAAACGTTTCGAGGATCGCAAGATCACGAGTTTCGCTAATAGCAGCAACGCAAGTTGCCTGTGCGATCGCGTTATCAGCTTTTTGCTGTTCGATATTTTCAGACTTTGTTGGCAAAAAGGCGATGAGGTGAGTGTGAGCAGTTACGCCATACTCGCCCGGAGTGCTTCCATTTGTTTTTCCATTGCTGTGATATACCAAAGCAAAAACTGATTTCGTCGAGTTTCCGGTCGGAGCTATGGTCGGAAATGATACCGAGAGAGTAGCAGTTCCTCCTGGGTCGGTTGTAAACGTAATCATCGATCCGTCACCGCGCAGACAAGGGGAGACTACGAAGTCGGCAGCCCCTACGGTGTATCGATTACACCAGAGCGAGTAGAGCGCATTTGGCATCAAGTTCTCAAACGCAGCATTGAGCGAAGAGCCGCCACCTGAAATAGTGTACGAGGCCGAGCCTTTTGCGTTAAACCAAGCCTGGAGTGCGGTATCAAGTGTCTTTCCGCGAGCAAATGGACCAAGTGGAGTGCTTCCTGTGCGCGATAAGTCGTGCGGTGCCGGCTGCTCGCTGCGAAAAATAGTCTTAACAAGGTTGACTGGGTTTTTCGCATCAGAACCGAATACGCGAACTACCTGTTCGTTGAGTGTATTTGGGTTCGCAGTTGTCGGCCCACCGATAAACACGTCCTGCTCCGGAAATCCCGCTTTAGTAAGGGTGGTAAAGGTAAGGCGTGCCGTTCCCTGGGTAATCGCTTCTTGAGCCAGGGCAGACGAGATAGGGGTGAATAAAACGCTTCCAAGCACCACTAAGCTAATAGCCGAATGTGATAGTTTCATAGGTAATTAGGGTTAATAAACGTGTTTCCATACTATTCTTTTTTCCCGTCAAGGGCAACTATCAGCCGAAAGGTTCAACATGGTGTAATATTATAGAAATGTAACCGTCAGACATTATATGAACCAACGTGGAGTTATTTCAGTTATAGTTTTAGCACTTATTTTGGTGATCATTGGAGGTATCGTAACTTCAGCGGCGCTCTATTATCGAGGGCAAAATGAGCCGCCTGTTGTTATCATGCCAAATGCAGATTGTGTTTGCACGCAACAATACGACCCAGTCTGTGGCGTTGATGGGAAGACCTATGGTAATGCGTGCGGCGCGGCCTGTGCGAAGGTTGAGGTGAAATCCCGTGGCGAGTGCCTGGTTCCGATCCCAACCCCGTCGCCGAAACCGGCTGTGAGTACTGCCAGTGACCCGGTCGCGTGCGGCGCGGCGAGTATCGCCTGCGAAGCTCAAGCCTGCCGTTTTAGTAATGGGGTGTGTGATATGAATGAAAAGGCAGTTTGCCAAGCTGATTATCAAGCGTGCGTCAAAAAATTACCGCAGACCTGTTTCTATGCATATAATAACTGTCTTAGCACTAACAGCTCGAGAGTGCCGTGTCCGCCGAGCGGCTGTCCACCACAGCGCGATTGTTTAGCTGAATACAAAGCATGCGCTAAGAATCCGCCTGTATTAACAGGTGTTTGTGCTCAGTCTACGGTAAAAGTCTGCTTTGCAGGTGGGCTGGCGGGCGATAATGTCGTGAAGCAGTGTGGCGACGGGACTATGGTGTATCAGAAAGCTGACGGTACTCAATATCGCGGGACCTTCAACTACTGCGATTAGTTTAGTAACGCATAAGAAAAAAGCCAGAACTTTTTCTGGCAGTTTTCTTTTTAAAAAGATTTGCGTATACTTGTTTGAGTAAAAATTAATTAAACAAACACTATGGGATTTTTTGACAATATGAAGGCGGCAAAAGATATGATGAAAAATATGTCGCCCGAGCAGATGAAAGATTTGATGGGTCAGGCGCAGAACTATCAGAAGCAAATGGAGGAAATGATTCAAAAAGCAGTCGCTTCCGAGATCGCTAAGCGGGATTTGGTAAGTCGCGACGAGGTGAAGAAAATGCTAGGGAAATAAGAAATAAAAAGACCGCCCGCCAACATCTCCTGAAAAGAAGTTGTGGCGGGCGGTTTGTGTTAATGGTGATGACTATGACCATGACGGAGCTCGTGTCCCGTACGGGCGATCCAGTAGCTCACTCCAAAGCCTAAGAGCGTATCGATTAACCGTACGCCGCTGAGTCCGCCGGCAGTCGCCGCGATGCTTACAACGAGGTCAGTGAGGACGTGTCGTGCCAGTCCGTCGTGTAGGTCGCACGTACATCGGCGCAAGATGAGGTATTGCGCCAAATTGATGAGGGCGCCAACCCCACCAGTAATCGCCATCGCCGAAATGTAGAGGAGGAGTCCGATTTGTCGCCGGCCGTTTGTTCGTTCTTCGAGTTCCTCGAGCGTGTTAGCGCCCGAAGCTCGCCAGGCCGCAAGCATCGAGATGCCAATGGCAAATGTATCGAGTAGGACGTGAACGCCGTCACCGATAGTGGTCGCGCTATGGCTGTACGAACTACCGATCGCATCAGCGCCAAACGCAAGTCCGGCGAGTACGAGCACAACCACATACCAAGACATTTCCTTCTCGTGATTGAAGGTTCGAGCTGATTCGCTGTTCAAGGGAGTCTCCGCGGATGAGATGTTCTTTCTTTACCCTAAATGGTTTGAGTCTTAGGTTGCAAGTATCCCCAATAAAAAGTGAGCAGCAGATATAAGAGTAGGGTAAACTATATACACAACGCACAAAGAAGTATCTACGAAACAATTTTGGGGAATGTCAGTCGCGGATACACTTCGTGAGCTCGAGACATCTCCCGACGGACTAAATGAAAACGAGGCGCGTACGCGTACGCAAGTATTTGGACGAAATGAGATAGATCAGCGTCATCGTTCGGCGAAGATACTGCTTTTTCTTGAGCAGTTTAAGAGCCCGCTCATTTTTATGTTACTTATTGCAGGTGGCATCACTGTCGCACTAAAAGATTTTAATGACGCGCTATTTATTTTCGCCGCCGCACTCATTAACGCGACGCTCGGATTTTATCAAGAAAATAAAGCCGAGGCGGCGCTAAGTGATTTGCGAAAGTATGTAGTTAAAAATGTGCGAGTATTTCGCGGAGGAGCGGAAAAAGAAATTCCTGCGAACCAACTTGTTCCTGGCGATATTATGTACGTAGCACAAGGTGATCGTATGTGCGCTGACGCTCGATTAATATACGCAAACGATATTAGTGTTGATCAAGCGATACTGACGGGCGAGTCGATGCCGGTTGAAAAAACTCCCCAGTCAGTACTTCGCGATATTCCGCTCGCCGATCGTAAATCAATGATTTATAGCGGCACCACAGTCGCCGCCGGTATTGGTCACGCGGTAGTTACCGCAATTGGTTCGCAGACCGAACTTGGCAAGATTGCTCGTGCGGTCGAGTTTGTCACCGAAGAGCAAACGCCATTACAAAAAGCACTCGCCAAGCTCTCTGTTCAGGCCAGTGCCGTTATTATCTTGTTTTCAATCTTAATATTTTTCATCGCACGAGCTTCCGAAATACCACTCCTCGAAGCGTTTCTTATCTCCGTAGCCGTACTTGTTGCCGCCGTTCCAGAAGGATTGCCGATTGTAATGACGGTAATTCTCGCGATTGGCGTTCAGCGGTTAGCGCGTAAAAATGGGGTGGTGCGAAGACTTTCGGCAGCCGAAACACTCGGAAGTACTACGGTTATTTTAACTGATAAAACAGGGACGCTCACGCAGGCAAAACTTTCGCTTTCAAATATCACTATTCTTAATAAGGGTAAGGTGACCGAGGAGATGCTTTTACGCGCCGCGCTGCTTAACATCGACGTTGCAGTTGAAAATCCGACCGATGATATTCAAAACTGGAAGATAATTGGTAAGCCACTTGAAGCAGCACTCGCCAAAGAAGCAGCGGCGCGCGGGGTTCTTATTACGCAGCTTAAAGAAGAGAAAAATGCTTTACACTTTTTGCCATTTAACTCGCGTGATAAGTTTTCCGCATCAGTTTGTCAGGTCAGCGGTGAGCAATTCGGATTTTTAGGGAGCCGAAAGTGTATCAATGTAATAGCAGTGCTTGGCGCACCCGAGATGCTTATCCCGTTTATGGCGGGAACGCCACTTGAGAAAGAGCGCTTGCTTGAAGAAGTGAATCAAATGGCTGCGAAAGGTGAGCGCGTAATTGCTGTTGGTATACGTGAAATCGAAGATATTCGACAAATAAACATTCATGACAAAAAGCATTTTAACGGTATAACGCTGCTCGGCACCATCTCTTTTCGAGATCCGCTGCGTCCAGGAGTTGCGCACGCAATCCAGGAGGTGCATGAAGCCGGTATTCGCACGGTAATTGTTACCGGCGATCACGCAGGAACCGCGATCGCAATTGCTCGTGAGTTGGGAATGAGTATCGAGCTTGATGAAGTCATTGCTGGCACCGAACTTGATAAGCTAACTGACGGAGAGCTCGATCATCGACTCAAGCGTCTTAAGATCGTCTCGCGAGTAAGCCCAGAAGGAAAGATGCGCGTCGCGAAAGCATTTCAGCGTAAGGGTGAGATCGTGGCAATGAATGGTGACGGTATTAATGATGCGCCGGGACTACGGCAGGCAGATATTGGGATCGCGATGGGTTCGGGTACAGACGTGGCAAAAGATGTTGCTGATTTAATTTTGCTTGATGATAACTTTGAAACCATAGTTGCAGCGATCAAAGAAGGGCGAAGAATTATCGAAAATCTTCGCCGAGCGATCGTGTATCTTTCTTCGACCATCTTCAACGAAATTCTTTTGATCGGAGGTTCAATTATCGCCGGAATCCCATTGCCACTTACAGCACTACAGATTCTTTGGGTAAACTTTTTCACTGATAGTTTCCCGGGGCTCTCGCTCGCCTTTGAAGAGCACCTCGACGGATTCAAGCGTCAGCCAGCGAAACTTTCGCACGGGTTATTTACCGGCGAGATGCGATTTATGTTGTTTGTAAATGGATTGGTAAGTAGTGTCTTACTCTTCATTGTATATATTGGATTAATCGACCGAGGATTTGATCCAGTAGTTGTAAAAACATTTATTTTTAGCGCATTTGGAACCTATAGTTTATTCCTCATCTTCGCAGTTCGCAGCCTTACCAAGAGCATTTTCCGCTACAACCCGTTTTCAAATATGCCGCTCGTTATGAGTGTCTTATTTGGTATCGTACTGATGACCGCCGCGGTATACTTCCCACCACTTCAGAGTTTATTTGGTACAGTAGCGCTTACGGCTCCATGGGTGGTTGCCGTAGTCGCGTTTGGAGTCGTAAATATCCTCTTTATCGAGATTACGAAGTATCTTTTTCGTGAGCGAGAGATAGCTTAGCGCGCCCGAGCTACTACGACAGCAATAACTCTCCGCGCACCAGCGGCTTTAAGTATTTTTGCCGCTTCAGCAAGTGTCGCACCAGAAGTTGCGACATCATCAATGAGAAATACGTTCTTGTGAGCGACGAGTTCTGAGGCGGTACTTGCAAAAGAGTTGAGCATATTTGTGGCGCGTTGTTCATCGGACTTCATTTTAGTTTGCGACTCGGTCTGCTTTATACGACTGAGCGCCTCGACGGCAGTCGTGCCAATTTTTACCGCAAAAAGCTGAGCGAGAAGTGCCGCTTGGTTAAATCCGCGCTCACGTTCACGAGTTGGATGAAGAGGAATGGGTACGCAAACCGTGTCAGCACTTGATAAACCAACGTTTTGGTATGCGCAAAACATAATCTCCGCAAGCTCGTGGGTTGCGATAGTGTGCTTCTTATACTTAAGCTGCCAAATAAGCTTTTGAAGAACTGGATTTTGATATGTACTTGCCGCTAAGAGCGTGTAGAGCTGATCTCTGTGGCAAATTGGTTTTTGTAGTGCGAGACGCGCATGACAACGAGCACAGCACAGTGCATCAGAAATCTCGATCGACGCTCGGCAGGGTGCGCAAAGTGCACGATCACGAGTCGGATAGGGAAGAACGCGCTCGCAAGCGAGGCAGGTCGGAGGGAAGAGTGCGTTAGTGAGCCACGTATACAGCGATGAAGCACGCATACATATGCTATTATTATATCAAATAGCATCATGTCGCTTTTTGGAATGCATTCGGAAAATGATTTTCTCGGCGTTGATATTGGAACAACGACTATTAAGGCCGCTGAGCTTAACGTATCGTCAAAAGGTAATGCAACGCTTGTAAATTACGCGATGCTCGAGACCACGGGCTACTTGGAGCGATTTAATAGCTCGTTGCAGACGAGTAGTCTAAAGCTATTAGATAACGATATTATTCACTATCTCAAAATTTTAGTAGATAAATTAAATCCAAAGACACGCAAGGTGACCGCGTCGCTTCCTTCATTTTCTGCGTTCACCACACTTCTTGAGTTACCTGTGATGTCTGACCGAGAAATTTCGCAGTCGATCTCGTATCAGGCGAAAAACTATATCCCACTTCCAATTTCTTCCGTTACGATCGACTGGGTTAAGGTTGGCGAAAAAGTAATGCCCGATGGAAGTAAAAAGCAGCAAGTATTTCTTATCTCGGTACCAAACGAGCAGGTAGAAAAGTATACGTATATCTTTAAGCAGGCAGGATTGACGCTCCAGGCGCTCGAAATTGAAAGTATGAGTTCGGCGCGCGCACTTACCGCAGGAATCGAAAAGCCGATGGTCATTATCGATATCGGGGGTCGCTCAACCGCAATCGCAGTCGCGCAGGGTGGTATGTTGAAGTTCGCTGGTCAGACTGATTTTGCGAGTGGTTCACTGACACAAGCGCTCTCAACCGCGCTGAATATAGGAAGTAGAAGGGCAGAAGACCTCAAACGCCAGAGTATTTTCCTTGGAGGCGGTGGTGAGCGCGAGTTATCCACAATAATGCTTCCGATCGTCGATGTTATAATAAATGAAGCCAAGCGAATTATCGCCAGTTTTGAAAGTGGCTACCAAGATAAGGTTGCGGGCATCTTGCTTTGCGGAAGTGGTGCGAATATGCACGGCCTAGATTCGTATATCGCCAGTCAGATTGGGCTACCTGCAAAAATCGCTAGTCCGTTCGATTTGATTAACTGCGTTCCAGAAGTTCAGCCGCTCACCAAGTCTCTCGGTCCAACACTCACTGTAGCAATTGGGCTTTGTCTCAAAAATTTTCGGTAACAATTAAAAACATCAAATGGCCCCATTAAGCAGCAGCGTCTACGAACAACTTGCAAAGGAAAAACCTGCGACTGGATGGCCGTGGAAGATGTTTTTATTTTCGCTTTTTATCGTCGTACTCGTCGCACTCGCATATTTTGGTATGCAGTATGGGTATCAGCCATATCTCCGCAGTAAAATTACGCAGGTTGATACTGACCTCAATAGCCTAACAAGCCAGATTCCACAAGAAGATCAAGACAGCTTTGTGAGTTTTTACTCGCAACTTACGAATTTACAGACTTTACTGAAAAAGCACGTAGTAGCATCTGATATTTTTTCAATCATTGAACGCAATACCGAGTCACGCGTATATTTCACCTCGCTCGATCTTTCTGTTGGCGAGCGTCGTATCAATCTCGAGGGTATAGCGAGTTCCTACGAAGTACTTGCTGCCCAACTTGCAGGATTAGCGAAAGTTCCCCAAATCCAAAAGTATCTTTTGACTGAGTCGCAGTCTGTCGACGGAAGAGTTCGATTCCGTCTAAATATCTTTATTAATCCAGGCGTATTCGCCCTCTAAAGATATGAAAGGATCAACTAAGCGAATCATCAGCATCTTGTTAAGCGCCGCGCTCTTATTAGGAGCGATTATCGCGTATTCTGACATGGTAGTGCCGCAATATGACGTAGTAAATGAGCTGCGAGGTGAGTATCAGAGTAAGGTCTCGGCACTCGATAATCAGCGCCAGATCGTAAATCAAGTTAAGACGTTACTCACAAAATATCGCAGTATTCCAGATCTACGCAATGTAGTGAGTCTCGCACTCCCAACAAGCGAGGATACCGCCGGGGCGTTTGGTCAACTCTACGCGCTCGCGCAGGAAAGCAACTTAAGCATTCAGCAGTTTGGTATTAATAACGCTCAAGCGACTAAGGTAGCCGCATCGGACAAGTCTTTGATTCGCAGCGTCGGAACTGCACAGATCAATATCTACATTGTTGGTTCATATGCAAACTTTAAGATGTTTTTGCAGGGGGTAGAGCAAAATTTGCGCGTAATGGATCTCACCAGCCTCAAGATGCAGCCAGTATCAAAATCCAACCAAGATCTATTCTTCTTTAACGTCTCAATTAATACGTATTATCAATCATAGATATGGCCATCGTCATTGAAGAGCGAAAAAACGGAATAGGTTTTCTTAACCTCTTAATCATCCTGGTAATTATCGGTGTTGTGTTTGGGGGTGCTTACTTCCTATTCTTCTCGCCATCGCCAAAAGTAGATGTTATTTTGCCAAAACCACTCGAGCAAACTTCGAAAATTGCAAAGTTTACGCTCGATCCAGGCACGGTATTTGATGGCAATGAGTTCAAAGCGCTTCGTAAGGTAGTAAATGTTCCAACCGGTGGCTCCTTTGGTCGAGGAAATCCATTTTTAGCTCCGTAATATAGGCAATCGCTATGGATGACCAGCGTCTTGTAAAAGAACTGATAGACGGCGGTTTTCTGTCTCCGCAAGACGGAGAAAATGTACTCCGCGACAGTATAAGCTTCGGCAAGCCAGCCGAAGATGTTTTGTATGGAAGAAATCTTGCTGATGAAAAGAGTATCGCAGAGGCAAAAGGTAAGATTTTGGGAATCCCATTTATGCAAGTGAGTTTGTCAGAAATTTCTGATGACGTACTCAAAGTTATTCCCGAAGAGACCGCCAAAACATATCAAGTTGTCCCGCTCGCAAAAGAGGGCGACTTGTTAACGGTTGGCATGGTGCACCCAGACGATCAAAAAACACAGGAGGTGTTGCGGTTTATCGCCAAGCAGGGACGCATCAATCTTGGTGCGTATATCATCACCCCGTCTGACTTAAATCTCGTATTACGCCGCTACTCGCCATTTCAAAGCACGTTCCAGGAGGCGCTGCGTACCGTAATGGCTAAGCCAGAAAAAGCGGGTGCGCAAAAACAGCGCGTAATCGGTCTCGAAGAGCGCGCGATGGGTAGTGCCGAAGAAGCTCCGGTTATTAAAATCGTCGCATCCCTACTTAAGGAGGCGATTAATGTGGGCGCTTCTGATATTCACATCGAACCAGAAGGTAAAAGAGTCCGCGTGCGTTTCCGTATCGATGGGGTACTTCAAGAAATCTCAAGTATGCCTGTCGAGCTTCATCAGCCGATTCTTTCTCGCGTAAAGATTATGTCCGAATTAAAGATTGACGAAAACCGCGTACCACAAGACGGCCGATTCCGCACAAATATCTTTGGTCGTGAAATCGACTTTCGCGTATCAACTTTCCCGACGCCATCAGGCGAGAAGGTCGCGCTTCGTGTGCTTGATCCAAACACGGGACTCAAGAGTCTCGACCAGCTTGGCTTAGTAGGGCGCAACCTCGATATCATCATGGAGAATGTAAAAAAGCCATACGGTATGGTGCTTATTACCGGTCCGACTGGCTCAGGTAAGACGACCACGCTCTATGCGATCATGCAGATTTTAAATGGAGTGGGCACAAACGTAGTCAGTCTCGAAGACCCAGTTGAGTACACGATCGATGGCGTTAACCAGTCACAGGTTCGTCCAGAGATTGGGTACGACTTTGCATCAGGACTTCGTCAAATCCTCCGCCAAGACCCAGACGTCATCATGGTTGGTGAGATTCGTGACAGTGAAACCGCCGGTCTCGCTGTACACGCCGCACTTACCGGACACATCGTCCTCTCAACGCTCCACACGAACAACGCGCTCTCAGTTATCTCCCGTTTGGCAGATATGAAAGTTGAACCGTTCTTGCTTCCATCGGCAGTAAACGTGATGGCGGCACAGCGATTAGTATCAAAAATCTGTCAAAAGTGTAAAAAAGGAGTCGAGGCTCCAGCGGCAATCGCTGCAGTGACCGAAAAAGAGCTCGCAAAGCTTCCAGAGTCACTACGTGCTAAGTATAAGAAGCCATATACGATTTATCATGCGCCAGGCTGTGAAGTTTGTAAGCAAAAAGGCATCGTTGGACGTGTCTCGATTTTCGAAATGCTGCAGATGACGCCGCAGTGAGCTGCGATTAGTAGTAGCGGTGTTAACGATACAGAGATT
>CAZFZO010000010.1:0-1178 GCA_964523595.1 uncultured Candidatus Saccharibacteria bacterium
TTCCAAGACGCCCTTCGGGCTTGTTCGGCATATACGGGCACCGCGCAAGAGCGATGTGCTGCGGCGAGATACTACGCTGGTGGTAGTTGGCGCAGTTTCTTATATACCTATGGTGATCGTGTCGTGGTTAAGGCGCGGCAGTTTGAGCAAGATATTCAGGTTTTGAGCTCATAGTTGTCAGGCGTGCTGGGCGTTGCTAGGATACCGGTATGGAGCTACGTCTTTTGCAGGATATTATCGCAGATCAGATGGCGGTTAAGGAGGTTTCGACCGAGCGCCTTTGCTCGCTTACTGGGGTAAGCGAAGAGGTTCTCTCCGCCCTTCTCTCTGGTCAGCGAGAGCAATTACCCGCCCTTCCATATGTGCGAAGCGCTCTTATTAAGATTGCGAGCGTGCTAGAGCTTGATCGAGAAGTACTTCTTTCTGCGTATCGCAACGAGTATGCGAATAAGATGTCTGGTGTACTAGATCTTCTTCCGGGAAATCGATTTGCACTTCACCCAGCGACATCCCGAAAATGGATTTTTGTAAGTATTGCGGCTATTTTAGCGGTTATTTTTCTTATTTTTGGACAACAGATTTTTGGTAAGCCGTCATTGCGTTTAACTGTGCCTGATCCAGATCAAAATCCATATATTGCAGCTACTTCGACTATCACCCTTTCGGGTAAGGTTGATGCTGGTGACAAGCTTGTTATTAATGGAGAAGATGTAGCTACTGATGATCAGGGTTTTTTCACGCTTGAGTATCGCTTAAATCCCGAGCTGAATACGATCGAGTTTCTTGTTCGACGCTTCTTAGGTAAGGAGATTACGGTTATTAAACAGGTCTACCTCCAGCCGACGGAATAAGGTAGTATAAGGGTAATTAGGTTTAATTATTATTTATATATGGCAAAAGAGAAAAAGGAGGAGAAGAAGAAAGAAAAGGAAGAGTTTAAAGACATTGCGAGTTTGATGGAGGATTTACAAGGTCGTTTTGGTGAAGGTGCGCTGATGACTCTTGGTGATGCTCGTAAAACTAATGTTGATGTGATTCCAACGGGTTCATTTTCATTAGATCTGGCGCTTGGTGTTGGCGGTTTGCCAAAGGGGCGCGTTGTAGAGATCTATGGACCAGAGAGCTCGGGTAAGACGACCTTGGCGCTTAACGTAGTGGCGCAGGCGCAGAAGCTTGGT
>CAZFZO010000010.1:1188-20526 GCA_964523595.1 uncultured Candidatus Saccharibacteria bacterium
TTCTTATTTCTCAGCCAGACAACGGTGAGGAGGCGCTCAATATTTTAGATAGCTTGGTTCGTTCGGGCATGCTCTCGGTGATTGTCGTTGACTCGGTTGCAGCACTCACGCCACGAGCCGAAATTGAGGGAGAGATGGGTGCGCAGTTTATGGGTCTTCAAGCCCGTATGATGAGTCAGGCTCTTCGTAAGCTGACTGCGATTACTGCTCGGTATAATGTACTCATTATCTTCATTAACCAGATTCGTATGAAGATTGGTGTGATGTTTGGTAATCCAGAGACAACACCAGGCGGAAATGCTCTTAAGTTCGCCTCTTCGGTCCGTATCGATATTCGTCGCATTGCTCAAATTAAGAAGGGTGAAGATGTAGTGGGTAATCGCGTGAAAGCGAAAGTGGTTAAGAATAAAGTTGCTCCGCCATTCCGTGTTGCCGAATTTGATATCAGCTATGGTCAGGGAATCTCGTATGTAGGAGATGTTATGACTACGGCGATTAAGTATGGTGCGGTTACTAAGGCTGGTGCGACATATAGCTTCGAGGGGCAAAAGATCGCGGTTGGTATCGAAAATGCGACTAATAAACTCAAAGAAGACGTGAAGCTTTTGCGTGATATCGAGAAACGCACGCGCGAGATAGCGGCTAAGGTAGTGGTGGCGGGTGAAGGCCCGGAGGCTGCTGAAGGTGCGAAGGAAGAGTAGTGAATTTAAAATCCCGCCTCTGATGAGGCGGGATTTTTAGTTATTGCAGATCCTGCGGAGCAAGTAATATCTCGATCGTATTTGTTTTTTGGTTGTTTGTGAGATGTATTTTGTTCTCAGTTAGTATTTTTCCATTTAGTTTTGTTTGGGCAACTCCCCTGGTCGCCTGGTATGGATTTTGAATGTTAATTTGGTACGTTATGTTTTTATGTATGAGAGTGAGCCGTGCTTCTTTCCAGTCGCGCGGAATGCTCGGATTGATTGTGAGTATTTCTTCTTTGATGCTGATGCCGAATACATACTCAGTGACAGTCCGGTAAAACACTCCGGCTGAGCCGGTGTACCAAGTCCAGCCTCCCCTGCCTGGATATGATGGTTCGGCGTAGATGTCAGAGGCGAGTACGTATGGCTCGGCTCGATAGCGTTTAACATCTTCGCTGGTTTCGGTTCGTTTGAGCGGGTTAACGAAATCGAGAATCATCTTGGCTTGGTCGGCATTTCCTGTTGCAAGAAGTGCTTGGCTTAGCCAGAGTGCTGCGTGGTTGTATTGTGCTCCATTTTCTCGAACTCCTGCTGGGTAGTCTTTGAGATATCCTGGATCTATAGACCCTTCGATAACTGGTGGGTTAATGAGGCGAACAATCTGATCGACTGGATCAACGAGTTGCTTTACTGCTGACGAGAGGGCTTTTTTGATGCGATCTTCTCGCTTACCGCCTCCGAGCACTGCCCATGATTGGACTATTGAGTCGATACGATACTCTTTGTTGCGATGCGATCCAAGCGGTGCGCCGCTGTCGAAATATGCACGCTTGTACCAACTTCCGTCCCAGGCGTGACGTTCGAGTCCAGCTTCTAGCTTTTCGCTTAGCTGGGTCAGCCACTCAAGCGTAGGTTCGTCATTTCGTTCTTGAGCGATCTGTATAAATCGCTTACTAACTGCGTACAAGAGCCAGCCGAGCCAAACGCTCTCACCCTTTCCTTTCGTGCCGACATTGCTTAGTCCGTCGTTCCAATCGCTCTTACCTATGAGCGGCAGGTTATGTGTTCCGAGTTGAGCAGTCTTTTTGATCGCTCGTAAGCAGTTTTCGTAGAGAGTGTATGTTTCTTCGGTTTTTTGAGGGATACCAGCCCACTCTGGGTAGTCTTCGAAGTGCGGTACCGGTGACTCAAGGAATGGAGTTTTGAGGTCGAGTAGTTGCTTTTCGTTGGTGGCGTCGATGTAGTTTGCTGTAACGTATGGGAGCCAGATTTGATGATCGGTTGTAATCGTGCGAACACCGAAATCATTGTGTTCGTGCCACCAGTTTTGTGCGTCCCCCTCTTTACACTGATGAGCGGCGGCTTTGAGAATCATCTCTTTGGTTCTTTCTGGCTGGGCGTGGATAAGTGCGAGGCTGTCCTGGAGCTGATCCCTAAATCCAAAGGCGCCCGAAGGTTGATAGTAGCCCGTTTTCGCGACAAGGCGGGAGGTTATCGCTTGGTATACGAGGCGATAGTTTATTAGTGCATCTAGTTGCTCGTCAGGCGTTTTAATCTGAATATTCTTCGTTGTTTGTTGCCAATACTTCGTGAGCTCGTCCTTAATTTTTTCTAGACTGTATGTGGAGCGATAGTGCTTGAGGCGTTTTCTTACTTCATCGATATTTTCTGCTTGGCCAAGAAATGCTTGGATTGTTTTTGTCTCCCCTGGAAGCAGCGTTATCTTGCTCTGAACTGCGGCACAGGTATCAACTCCTGTTTTGATAGTGTCTGATAGCTCGGTGCGGGAGAGTGCGGCTGGATTTTTCATGCTCTGTCCTCGCCCAATAAACTCTTCGCGATCGTTAGTCGCCTTAAACTCACCCTGATTCATATCAATAAACAAGAGTGTTGATTGAAATGCGTTGCTTCGATAGATATTTTTGACGGTGAGGGCTTTTGTTTCAGTGTCCCGTTCTATTTTAAGGAGGTTTTTGGTGTGTTGGCGGTGAACTCCGAGTGATGGTTCAAAGTATCCAGTAAGTGAGATTGTGCGAGGTTTTGAGCTCGTATTTTTCAGCTGCACGTCGTAGATTTTAATACTATCTTTGATTGGAACGATGAGCGTTGTTGTGTGATGAATTCCTTGATAGGCGTGTTCGAATGAGCTATAGCCAAGTCCGTGGCGAATGACATAGTTGCCCTTGGTTTGAACTGGAAGCGGTGTCGTGCTCCAAAACTCTCCACTTTCTTCGTCGCGGAGGTAGATAGCTTCGCCGCTGTGATCTAAGAGTGGGTCGTTAGACCAGCGCGTGAGGCGGTTGTCATAACTATCTCCTGCCCAGGTGAAGCTTGAGCCGCTTTCGCTTACTACGAAGCCGATTTCTTCGTTGGCGACAATGTTTGTCCATGGGGCGGGTGTTTTAAGTTGATCGTTGGTAGTGATGACGTATTCGTTGTGCTCTTGGTCGAATCCACCGAAACCGTTAAAGAATTTTAGGTCTTTTGGCAAACGGAGAATTGGGGTTTCTTTTGCTGGGAGTAATTTTGTGACTGGTTCGAGATGAGGCGGGAGTGATTGTGTCGTAGATTGGCTTGCGAGCTGACTTTCAAACGTTCCCTGCTTGCTATCCAGCTGAACACTCGCTGCATACACCAAGGCTTGATTGTCTTCTGCGGGAATAAGATCGGCTTTGATATGAAATACTCTTCCGAGTTCCCCTTTTTCATTCGGAGCTTCAAGCGAGCGCATCAAAAAGTCGATCTCGTCGTGAAGTGTTTTGATATAGCTTGTTGGTTGTTCGTTGAGGATGACCAGGTCAAACGATACTCCTTTTGCGTGGAGGTATCTGCGGCACTGTAGTACTTGCTTGGCAAAGGAGATGTCGGCGATGTCAGATATTTTAAGAATGAGGAGTGGGAGGACGCCTGATATGCCGTATTTCCAAAGTGGGTTTCCGGCTGGCATCGTATCAACGACAAGCGGTTTTTGTTGTGGATTTACGCCGCTGATAAGGTGCGATGCGATTTCTTGATACTGCATTGCTCGAGCTGCTGACATATTGAGTTGACGCAGTACTATATTGTTCTGTTTTGCGATCGTAAATTCTTTAAATGCATCGCCGTTGCGATAATGGGCGATGAGTTTAAGAAGCTCTTCTCTGTTGTGAGCTGCGATATAGATTGAGAGGACATCTACTTCGTGTTTAGCTGGGACAGTGATTGTCTTTTTGAGGCTCGCGATTGGATCGAGCGGGTATTCTTTTTGCGGTTCGGAGTATATTTCAGTGAGGATGCGTGGAGATTTTAAGTCGCCATGGCGTCCCAGGAACATTTCGCGGCTTGTTTGGTAGTCGGTGTGTTCTTTTGATTTTGTGTTTTGAACCAGGAGGTGTGCAAAATATATCTGCTCTTTCCGGTTTTGAGGGTGATGCCTTGAGAAGATGAGCGTTTCAAGTTTTTTATCAAATTCAGCCTTTACGAATAGTTTTTGAAACGCGCTGTGGTGTAGATCTTGGTCTGGGAGAGCGAGTGAGACTTCGCTGTAAGTAATAAGCTCGATTTTTTTAGACTGATCCCCTTCGTTAGTAATGCGTACGTTACGCATTTCGACGTTTTGCGTTGGGTGCACAACAACGGTTAGATTTGTCTTTATGTCTTCGGTGGTTTGCTCAAACTCTGCCTTGTTCTCTGAAAAGATAACAGTTTTCTTTTTATTTGATTTGATTGGTTCGTGAGTTGGCGACCAAGCCATTTCTTTGGTTTGTTCGCGGAGGTATATAAACGAGCCGTATTGTTCGGTTGTTGGGTCTGATTTGAAGCGAGTCAGCGCGATATTGCCGAGCTTACTCCAGCCAGCGCCGCTGTTACTCACCCCTACTGTGTAGGATGTATTTCCAATAATCGCGTATCTCGGGACTTCTGTTTTAAGTGGAATGTACTGTCCAGCTTCGGCATCGTTGGCTGATGCTTTAGGTTCGATTTCGATTTTGGCTACTGGCGTGATTGGACGTAGCGGAACGGCGGTTGGCATTTTTTCTTCGAGTAAAAGACTGCCGGTGGCGGCCAAAAGGTCTTGTTGCATGAGGGAGTGAATTCTCCCACTAAATACCGCGTTAGTCAGTGAGGCGACTACGAATCCTTGGTGGTGGGCGTAGTGCGTTTTAACTGGGGCTCCATATTTTGCTCGCTTGCCAGTCGTAGTCGTGTAGTCGATCGCGTCATAGAAGCCGTAGCGTCCCCACACCCCTTCTTTTATGAGTCGTTTTAGGTTTTTTACGCTTTTCTGTGGAGCGATGCGTAGTGAGAGTGCGGTGGTGTATGGTGCGACGACTAGATAGTCCCCTAGTCCGCGTTTAAGTCCAAGCTCGGGTACGCCAAAGATTTGGTATTGATAGTTTTGGTTTAGGTCGAGCAAGTTAAATCCAGACTCACCCATTCCCCAAGGAATTTTAAATTTTTTTGCATAGCGCATATGGCTACTTACCGCAGTTTTTGCACACGCGCCTAGAACACTTTCTGGATGTGGATCGAGGAATATAAGTGAGGTGAGGTATTCAAAAAGTGACCCACCCCAGGAGATAAGCGAGACTCCTGCGCTGGTTCGGAATGATTTCCTGCCAAGATAAAACCAGTGTTTTTGTGGGACTTGGTTTTTGAGGATGGCGACAAAGCTTGCGAGGTTGGCTTCAGAGGCTAAGAAGTCGTAGTACGAGTTATCAATTTTATTGAAGGTTTGATTGTAGCCAATGTGGAAGAGTCCGCGTTCTTTGTTATATAAAAAGCTAAAGTCTGCTTCTTCAAATAGCGCGGTGCAGAGGGCGATATTTTTTTGGTAGTTTTTGTATATTGACTCACCCTTTCGTTCGCTATAGGAGACGGCATTCTTAATCTTTGCGGTCCAGGCTGCTAACTTTTCTTGGTCGCTGCCGGTGAGGTTTGCGGTTGAGATGAGTTGTTCATTTTCGATTTTGGCGACCCTTTGGCTCATTACCTTTTCGTTTAGGTCTCCAATGGTTGGTGCGCTGGCGAGATGTTTGCGCATTTCTTTGTACGCTGTTTTAAATGCGGCGCTTGCTTGCTCAAGATATATTTCTGGAAACTCTGCCCCGATTGTTTTGTATCCCCAAAGTTCTTTTATTGTTTTTTCGTGATCGGCGATAATAGTTTCGAGGTGTTCGGTCCAGAAAATAATATCGCTTATTTTTTCAGCGCTCTCTGGCTCCCCTTTTTTCTCTATATAACTCGCAATTTCAACAAGTAGCTCTTTGCTGCATTTTAGTGCTTCTTCGATAGAGCCTTGATTGCTTTGGGCGATAGTTTTTTTGATTTTTTCGGAAGTTTTTCCAGTTTGTTTTTGGATGTGCTTAATAATCAATCGAAGTTGTTTGTTGGCACTATTTTTCTTGAGAGCGACTGCACACTCTTCTTCGATTACTCCACAGAGGTCGAGTAGGCCTTCAATGTCTTTTGTGCGGATGATTGGTTCATTCGCTACTGACAAGAGTCCCTGGCGGACTGCTATTAGGGCGATGAGGAAGTTTGCGCTATCAACGGTGGAGACGTATTGGGGGCTTGTGGCCTTGAGCGCTTCGATGTCGTACCAGTTGTAGAGGTGGCCCTTGAAACGATCGAGTTTAGCGATACTCGTGAGTGAGTTTCCGATTTTTTCATTGAGCCCGGCGATACCAAGGTATCCAAAGTCGCGCGCTGATACAAGCGACATCAGGAGTGCGCCGAGGTTTGTTGGCGAGGTCGTCGACTGGCTGCTTATTCTTGGCTCTTCTTGGAAGTGGTCGGGAATAAGCCAGTTGTGTTCTTTGGTGGATAGCTCGATGAAGTAGCGAATTGTTTTCGCGGCTATCTTGCGCAGCGTTTGTTTTTCTTTATTTGAGAACGTGATGGCTAGATCACGAGAAGTTGAGAGGGTGTAGGCGATGAGTGGCGAGAGGAACCAAGTTCCTATAAAGGTGTATGGGGTCATCGCAACAGTTCCATTTTTTATGAGTAGCCATAGTACGAAGAGTGTAATTGGCTGGGTGAGGATCATCGCTCGGTAGAATTCAAAAATTCCCCCACGTAATTTCTGTCCAACTTCTTGAGCTGCGCGCCACTGGAGCAGATGCTTTTTAGTTATAAGCTGACGAATTAAGGAGCGAATGATCGCGTCTACGGTCATTATCGCTTGATATAAAATGAATGTTTGTCGCACGATCGTCTGTGCGATGCTCATACCTATTTCGCGAAAAAGACGGAAGGTTTTTTCTTTTATGGTGAGGTGACGCTCTCTTTGGAAGATGGGTGTGAGCGCTGGAATTAAAAATGGAGCGGCGAGAATAAGCGCTATATAAATAGGAAGTGCGAGGTTATTTGGGTGTACGAGCCAGGAGATGATAAGTAGGAGCGTGGCTGCGACTGGAATAAGGCTGCGGCGTAAGTTGTCGAAAATCTTCCAGCGATCAAGGAAGGAGAAGTGTGTTTCTACTATTTTCCCCTTTGCATCTTTTATCTTGGATTTTAACCAGCGCGTGATCTGCCAGTCGCCGCGAATCCAGCGATGGAGGCGAAGGATGTACTCATGATAGCGGGTCGGGAAGTTATCAAATACCTGAATGTCGGTTGCGAGGCCTGTTTTGGCGTAGATTCCTTCGAGTAGGTCGTGGCTTAGGACGGTATTGTCGGGAATACTGTCTGCCATTGTTTTTTCAATCGCCTTAATGTCGTAGATGCCCTTCCCGAAAAATATGGCGCTATCAAAAATATCTTGATATACGTCTGCGGATACGTTGGCGTATGGATCGATTCCTACTGCAAATGAGAAGAGGCGTGCGAAGAGCGACTTGGTTGCTGATCCAAGTGGTGTGGCAACTCGTGGTTGAATAATTCCGTACCCCTGGGTGATGCGGTTTGTTTTTGGATGTATGACTGGTTGATTGAGTGGATGAGCGATGCAGCCGATGAGCTGAGCAGCTGCTTCGCGTGGGAGCTGCGTGTCTTCATCAAGTGTGATTGCGTAGCGAACCTGGGGAATCTCCGCATATTCTTTTTCGGTTAGTGCATAGTGAGTTTGTTTATTCCCAAGCATGAGTTGATTAAACTGGCGGAGTTTTCCGCGTTTACGCTCATATTCCATATATACTCCTTCGCTTGCATTGAAGGTGCGCTTTTGATAGAACATGAAAAACCGTGGTTTTTTGGTAGCGCCATATTTTTTGTTGAGATTTTCGATTTCTTTCTTAAGTGACTCAACGAGTTCGGCATCATCTGGCATTACTTGTGTTGGTGCGTCCTTAAATCCAAGTAATAGGCCGTAATAAATATGCTCGTCTTGGTTGCCGAGATAGTTGATTTCCATTTTGCGAATTAACTCTTTATTGGAGGTGATGCTGCGGAGAAGCGTTGGTACGACAATAAACGTAGCGTGTTCGGCCGGCACTCCTTTGCGGAAGTCGAGGCGTGGGAGTTGCTTCGGTGGAATGAGATTTGTAAGAACACTATTAAGAGCGGTGATTGCTAGGTCGCTACTTAAGAGTAAGAGGAGTAGCGCGTATGCGATTTTGCCGATTGGGTTGGTGAATGTTAGCGCGTAGAGTAGTGGCAGTGCGCCCATGACTGTGAGTACGCCCAGCGCAGAGAAGTAGTAGGCGCTTGGGTGGGTTAGGAGGCTACGATAGAGGCGCTTTTTTAGTGGTGGGGTGTAACGGATCTCGGTTTCAAGGGCTTTTCTCCCCTTTCCAAGTAAAAGCCAGCCGATGTGTTGGTTGTCTTTTTGGGCGAGGGTGACGGCGATTTTGGCGATTTCGGTTTCGGCGATACCGGTTTGATCTGAAAGTTCGATGATAGTTCGGCGGTAGATAAGTCGGCTTTTCGCTTCGAGTTTTTCAAAGGCTTTTACGGGGTCTTTGGCGAGAATTTTATCGAGCGGGTTAACTTCGTCGACAAAAACATCCCAGCGCACTTGGTTGAGCCAGCGAAGCGAGTTAATGATGTTGGTAACGAGATTGATTTGTTTTTCGCGCCTCGCCCCTTCGATTTGAGAGAGGTTCTTAATATCAACACCCTGCTTGAGGAGGTTGAGTTTGAGCCATTTGGTTATTGGCCTAATCTGCGGGGTTTGTTTTGGGAGTCGCTCAAGGAGGGCGATTGCGAAGTTCGCTGTGGCAAACGGTTGATCTTTGGCTAGGCGGTTAAGTAGTTCGTGAATGCGTTCAGGCTTTTCTTCTTCGAGTGCGAGCTTGGCTTCTTGTGCCCAGCTTTGCGCTTTTTTAATCTCTTCGAGCGAGCTCGTGATTTCTTGGATTTTTTGGTTCATGCTCTGAACCAAAATAATCTTGAGTACCATTGGCATCTCGGCGAGCTCGCGAAGTGTGAGTGGCGCGCGACGCTGATAGCTATTGATGAATGCTTTGAGAATTTCGTGCCCCACCTCATTACCCGTTTCATTTAGGAGTGCTTTTAAAATGGCGTAGGCGCGTGGGAGTGGGTTGGTTGAGGCGCTATCGTTAAATGGGAGTAGGCGAATTTCTTTTTTTGAGACTCCGGTGCGAATATCGGCTAATGCGCCCTCAATAATATAGAAGTCGTTAAAAATCCACTCAACTTCGTGTGTGAGGTAGTGGAGCTCGGCTACGGTTTTAACGAGGCGCTGATAATTCGATTTAACCTCTCCGGGGAGTTCGAGAGCAGTTTTAATAAAGCTCTGGGCTCCTTTTGGTGAGAGCGCGATACTACTGGTTGATTTAAGCTCGTTGGCGAGGCGAATAATCTTTTTTTCAGCCAAAGTGCTTGAGGGCGTCTGGGTTTCCATCTCCCTCTAGTATACCTGATTTCCAGTATTTATTTCTGGATCTTTTTGATGAATTTCTTCTGCAAAAGACGTTCTGCGACAAAGAGGAGTCCGAAGAGTATAAGTACAAATATTTCGATACGCTTCATGATCTTTTTGAAACCGAGGAGCTCGATTGTTAGTCCAAAGAAGTATCCTGCGAGCATGACTGTTAGCGCCCACGCGATCCCTGCCCAGATAGTGATTTTGAGGAACTTTTTGAATTCGAGTTCGTGCCAGCCAACCAAGAAGACCGTTGGATGGGTCGTGAAGTACATAAATTTGGCAAAAATCGCATATTTGCCGTAGTTGGCTACTACGTTGTCTTTAATCCATCCACCCTGTTTTTCATAGCGATTATCGAGCCAGTTACCAAATCTCGTTCCTTTTAGTAGTCGGCCGAGCCAATACCAAAAGATATCTCCTATGATCACTCCGGCGATGACCGCGATGCCTAGATAGATCCAGCTTAAATGCCCCTGCCAGGCGAAGACACTCGAGAGCAGGATAATACCCTCTCCTTCGATAAACATGCCGAGAAAGATGGCGGCGTAGGTTAGGACTGGGTTGGCGATAATAAAAAATTCAATTCCAGACATATGTATGGATAGAATTATTTTTTGAGCGAGGCAACGTATTCTTCGATTGTTTTGTAAAACTCGTCAAAAATAAGGTAGTGCGTTTCTACAGTTTCTGGTTCGCCGATAAGGACGAGTCGCTTGCCCAAACCAAAGGCGATTCCGGCTTCGATATGTGAGTTTACTCCAGCTGGAAGCAAGAGAATGAGCGTATCTGCTTGGCGCAGCCCTTCGAGATCGTGTTCATATACCTTGCGTACTTCTGGATTTTTCTCCCAGTGCTCGGTTTTTTCAAAGAGGATGCGTGGTTTTTGGAGTTCGTTTTGTGCAACGAAGTTGCGCTTATCAGAAACAAAAGAAAATACCTCATGACCGAGGGTGGTGAGGTTTTCGGTGAGTACCTGAATCTGCTTCATACTTGCCCAGCGACTGGCGATAAAATACTTCATATGAGTTAAGTATAGCAAAGCGGCTCCTTTTGCGGTCAATCCCCTTTTATTTTTGAATATATATTATATACTCATTTCTGTTGCCTATGCTTGGATTTTTTCTTATGCCTATTTCATTTGTTGTTCGTTGGACCGGCGTTCTTTTTGTTGCTATTTTTCTCGGATTGGTAATTTTAGGACACAAGCTTTTTAATCCAGACTGCGATCACGCACTTCACGCTTAGAAATTAAAATCCCGCCGAAAGGCGGGATTTTTGTTAGGGTGCCCGACGGGGATCGAACCCGCGCCACCGCTGCCACAGAGCGGAGCTCTACCACTGAGCTACGGGCACCATATTTTTTTGTGGTAGTTTTGGACGTATGCTTCGTTGTTTTGGATCCGGCATACGCTTCGCTTGAAGTATGGCCGTCTCCTCGCGCCTCGCCTCCGTCGCAAAGCTACTCAAAAAATGAGTAATATAGCGTTTTTGAGATTTTCAAAGCGGCTATTCTTACTCGTTCAGATAATATAATGATTTGCAGCTTCTTTCAAGCTTTCGAGGCTTTTATCCGTTCTGTTGATTTTTAGGTCTTCTTTCTTATATAATCAAGAAACCTTGATTTGTCGCCGCGGTAGCTCAATGGTAGAGCATTTCCCTGAAGAGGAAGTGGTTGTCAGTTCGATTCTGACCCGCGGCACCCTAAAGTAACTATCACCTAGTTTTGTTTTTTCAAAAAGACCTCCGAATTTGGAGGTCTTTTCGTAATTTATTTACAAAATCGAGAAAAAGATTCTAGCTAGAAAACTTTTTGACAAAAAGGCGAAGTATCTTTAGATATTTCGGTTATTCACATCTAGACGCTCATTAAAATAGAAGAGTAGAATTGAAACACGGTCGGAAAGGTTTCTATAGGTATTATCAAATTATTCATTATCAATCGTATGGCGCAGCGCGCAGCAAAGAAAGTAACTAAGGTCGCAAAAGTTTCGCAGAAAGATTTAGAAAAAAAGGTTAATAGCTCATTTTCAGAGAACGCTCTGAAAATGATGAAGAAGCGGTATTTGTTTAAAGATGAAAAAGGAGTTCAAGAAACTCCAGCCGGAATGTTTCGTCGTGTCGCCAAGGGTTTGGCGAGTATCGAGCAGAAATACGGCAAGGATGCAGCGTTCATTCAAAAGACCGAGGAAGATTTTTTCAGCATTATGGCGAGCAAGGAGTACACTCCAGCCGGTCGTACGCTGACTAACGTTGGTATCGGTACGCCGATTATTGCCAACTGTATTGTTCTTCCAATCAAAGACACGATGGATGATATTTTCCAGACGCTCAAGGAGGCTGCGCTTCTTCAGCAGGCTGGATCGGGTCTTGGATTTTCGTTTTCTCATTTGCGACCAGCAGGTTCTCCGACCAAGCGAACCAATGGTATGTCTTCCGGTCCGGTTGAGTTTCTCAAACTTTACAACACGGCCTTTGGCATTATCAAACAGCAAGGTCGTCATGGAGCAAACATGGCGATTATGCGTATCGACCATCCAGATATTTTAGATTTCATTCATTCGAAAAAAGTTGAGGGTGAGATTCGCAACTTCAATATTTCGATTGGTATCACGGATGAGTTCATGAAAGCGGTTACCGAGAAACCAAATGAGCCATGGCTCGCGACGTACAACGGTAAAAAGATGAAGCCACACAAAGTGTTGCGTTCACCAAATGGAGCGGTTACTGGTTTTGAAGAAATTGATATCACTGCACAGGAGTTATTCAATGAGCTCGTTGAAGGTGCGTGGCACAATGGTGAGCCGGGTGTGGTAAACCTGGATGCTGCCAACCGAACTAACCCATTGCCACAGCTTGGCGATATTGATGCGACCAACCCTTGTGGCGAGCAGTTTTTGCACCACTACGACGTTTGCAACCTTGGCTCGATTAACCTCTCGGAGTTCGTTAAAGCCGGTAAAATCGACTGGAATAGGCTTAAATTCGTCACCAAGACCGCTACGCGGCTTATGGACAACGTTATCGATCTTTACAGTCACCCAGTAGAAAAGGTTACCGAGCGCGCACAATCTACTCGTCGTCTCGGGTTAGGTATTATGGGTTTTGCGGATATGTTGTACAAGCTCGGCGTGCAGTACAACTCCCCTGCGGGACGTGCGCTTGGAGAAAAAGTTATGAGCTTCATTAATGATGAGTCTCATAAGATGAGTCAGCAGCTTGCCAATGAAAAAGGCGTGTTCCCACTTTGGAAAGAGAGCGTGTGGGGAAAGAAAAAATTCAAACAGCGTAACGCTGCACTCACGACAGTCGCGCCAACTGGCTCTATCTCGATGATGCTCGATTGCAGTTCGGGTATTGAGCCAAACTTTGCTTTGTACTTTACTAAGCAAGACAAGGATGGTTTGCAGTACAAGTATCTCAACCCAGTATTTGAGCAAGCACTTAAGGATCGGGGTATCGATATTGAGAAGAGTGGCATTATGAACGAGCTCATGAAGACCGGAAGTATTCAAGGACTTTCTGATTTGCCGAAAGATTTGCGTGATACGTTTGTTGTATCGATGGATATTTCTGCCGAGGATCACATTTATATGCAATCGGCTTTCCAGAAGCACGTTGATAACTCGATTAGTAAGACGATCAACTTCCCAAACTCTGCGACGCGCGAAGAAGTGGCGGCTGGATATGTGCTTGCGTGGAAGCAGAAGTGTAAGGGTATGACGTTTTACCGCGATGGGAGTCGCAATATTCAGGTGCTCAACATTGGCGATGCTTCGCAAATTAAATCAACGACTGAAGACCCAACTAAGACGGCGAAGTCTGCGAACGCTGCAGTCTCATCTGGTACAGTTCGGCCGATGAATCTTGGTATGGACAAGGATCGTATTGAGCCACGTGTTCGTCACGACGTTATGATCGGTAAGACGTATCGTGTAAAGACTGGTTATGGAAACTTGTATGTAACTGTGAATGATGATGAGTACGGAGAGCCGTTTGAAGTCTTTGCTTCACTTGGCAAGAGCGGAGGTTTCTTCCAAGAGCAGTCCGAAGGTCTTTGCCGCTTAATCTCTCTCTCGCTTCGTTCAGGTATGAAAGTAGAAGTTATCATCCAGAACCTTAAGGGTATTCGTGGTCCAATGCCAATGATGACCAATAAGGGAACGATCTTGTCCCTTCCAGATGCTATTGCGCAGATTCTTGAGGAGCACGTAACTACGAAGAGTTCTACGCAGGTAGCTGCACCAGCTCCGGTAGCGGCTACGATTACCGCACCAAAGGCGACTGAAACAAATAATGGATTCCTACGTAAGAATACGATTGCCGATATGGGACTTATGCCAGGATGCCCAGAGTGTGGAGCAAATCTGACTTTGAAGGAGGGTTGTATGTCTTGTACTAGCTGTGGATTTTCTCGTTGCGGGTAGAAGTTCGTAAGAGCTAACCCCGCGCGGTTAGCACGGCAAAACCAAGTACCTGGGGAGGTACGTCTCACGTATCTATAGATTCTCAAAATCCGGCTTCTGGCCGGATTTTGGTTATTTAAAAAAAGAGCCCGGCGCGCGTTGTGTTCGCGCACCGGGACAGAGCGGCTAAGCCGCTAGAAGCTGAAGCTGATGCTGGCTCCGATGACGTACTCCGGCGAGTCGTCTTCGCGGACGAAGACGTTGCCGAGGACGCCGAGAGACACGTCGCTGGAGATCTTCCAGTCGAGGTTGACGCCGATGACCAGCGTCTTCGGTCCCCAGATACCGTCGCCCTGCATCAGCTCGTCGACGAACGCCGTTCGACTCGAGAGCGAGACGCACTCACTCATCTCCCAGCTCGTCTTGAGTCCGGCGCTGACGCGGAGGATTCCGTCGTCGGCGTTCAGGTCCGGCAGGAAGAGGTACTCGTCGAGCTTGATGAAGGGCGTCAGCGTGACGCACTCGCTCGTCTTGAACGCGTGACTCATCTCGACGTTGGGCGACAGGATGTCGCCCTTGGTCGCGTCCAGCCCGACCAGGTCGAAGTACGCGAGCCCGGCGCCGAGGTCGAGCCAGCCGAGTTTGCCCGACCAGCTGACGGAGAGATCGATCTCGTCGGCGTAGGTCGACGAGAGGTTCCCGTCCTCCAACCCGATCGACCACCAGAAGTTCGCCGACCAGCCCTTGCCCCAGTTCGCCGTGAGCGAGCTCTGGAGGCACGGCTGGTCGCTGAGGACCATGCCGTTGTCGATCACGTACTGGCTGACGAGAGTTTCGCTGACGCTCCACTTCACCGGAGCGACGGCGACGCAGTCCGGCACGTTGATCACCTCCGGACGACCGAGGTCGTCCGCGAAGGCGGTGTTCGCACCGAAGAGCGCGAAGGCCGAGAGCAGGACCGCAAACAGAAGGAAATACCGCACGCGAGTCTCCCAGAAAACGGGGTTTTCATACCCCTTGGTTGAGGTTCACTGACTAATACATTATAGCATATATTATCTACAAAGTCAAGTATAAAGCTGAGTTTTTAATAAAAAGACCCCACGAGCATTGTGTGCTCGCGGGGTCGATGCGTTCCAGAACCGGAACGCTTGGTTTGACGTATAGTCTCTACGTCGGGAGGTGCCTTGCGGGGCTACTTGCCGGGGACTTGGCGGACCAGCAGCGGCTGGTTCGCCAGCTTCAGCGGTTGGTCGGTGAAGAGGTAGTCCCCCTTCCACTCGACGTACGCATCCGTATCGGAGGTGAAGAAGAAGATGCCGTCGGCGTTCTTCCCGTAGGTTCCGTCGATGTCGGGAGCTTCGACGGTGAGATGGGACTTGGTCGAGTCCTTTCCCACCGTGACCACCTGGTCGTTGGTCGTCAGGTACGAGTTGAGCGACTGGGGCAACCCCTTGGTCGCGTAGAACCCCATCACGACGCCGTGGTCGAGGAGGTAGATGTACCCGTCCTTGCTCTCGGTGTTCCACCGCTCGGCCCGCCTCTTCAGCGTGACTCGGGCGTTGCTGGTCGTGAGCGCCGGCGGCGGGACTGCCTTGGCCATGCGAGCTGCGACGTCTTCCGTGTACTGCATGTCCTTCTTCGTCTGTTCGCCGATCTTCTCGTCCTCGCCGGGGCAGCCCACGAGGGACAGCGACACGGCGCATAGAAGGAGACAGGAGAGCCACTTCGGGAGGTTCTTCATGGGATCAGTTCCTTGTTTGTGGGGAGAGCGCGACTAGCGCTTCTCCGCCGGGGTCGGGGGGGTGAGGGAGAGCGTTTCGGGCAGCGAGTCCTTGTCCTTGAGGACGATGAAGCCCTCCTTGAAGATCGAGCGGTTCATCATCTTCGACCGAGCGTTGTAGTTGCTCGCAGTCGAGGCGATGTGTCCTTCGAGGCCGGAGACGACCGTCGTGAGACGGGCGGACTCCTGCTTGTCGTCGAAGGTCCAGTCCTTCCGTTCGCCGGCGGAGCCGACGAACGTGTCGAGCGCCTTCTTGGCGGTCGCGTACTTCACCAGCGCCGCGTCGTACTCGCCCTTGGTGGTCTTGAACCACTCGTAGTTCTGGATGACGTTGTCGGCGTCGAGGGTCTTCTCGACGATCTCCGCCGCCGAACGCGCCGGCGCCGTGACGATCTTGATGACGCCGAACGCGCCGCCGAACAGGATGACGATGAAGAGCCAGAACTTGAACGAGGTCCAGATGGGCCCCTTCTCGAAGTTCGCCTCCCAACGATCGGTGCTGGGCATGTGCAGTTGCTCCCTAAGTTGTCGAAGATCAGGAAAACCCTCCTATGAGGGATAGGGAGGAATATAGCATATTTAATAGAAAAAGTCAACCATACAAAGTTGCTTTATATTGAAGTGCCCTCGGTAGGAATCGAACCCACATCAAGGCCTTAGAAGAGCCCTGCTCTATCCATTGAGCTACGAGGACGATATTTCTTTATAGCATAGCGAGCTTAAAAACTAAAACACTCCTTGCGGAGTGTTTTAGTAAGAATTCGAATTCTTGATTCTTACATCATTGCCTGCTTCTTTGGCATAATCGCCACAACGGCGGAGATACCAACGAGGACGTAGACGATTCCCTCAACCATTGGCCAGGAACCGAGGATCATGTTGACGACGTTCCAGTTGCCCCCAAAGAGCATGCCAAGACCGACGAGACCCCAGTTAAGACCACCGATAACGAGAAGAATACTAAAAAGTTTTTTCATAGTGAAACTATACTGTCTAATCGACCTTTGTATTAAGTATATCCTAGATAATCTGATTTACGCAGGAATACTTATCCACATCTTATTAGCCTGATTTTGACAAGTTTCAGGGGCTTATCGAGCCCCTAGGTCTAGTTAGTCGGACTGCTGGGAATCGAACCCAGGCCGCATGCTCCCAAAGCACGCATACTACCACTATACGACAGTCCGTTGTTGCGTTTCTTATTATGCCTTGTTTTTAGAAATAATAAAACCCCTTACGGGGTTTTATTATTCTTACTTACCTGAGAGTACAGTGTCAAGATTTTGGAACGAGGTGTTGAGTTGCTTGTTCAGATCGTTGATTGTCTTCGCCTCTTCGTTGATCTTGCCAATAATTTCTTTCAATTTTGCTGGCGAGCTTGCACTTGTATCACCTTCGAACTTCGCGCTAAGGCTGGTAAGGAATTCGGCGTAGTAGGTGCTGTAGCTAATCAAATGGCTAACTATACTTGTTCCAGTCGTCGTTGCTTCAAGAGCGAACTGACGGGCGTTGTCTGGCTTTACACCACCAACTGTTTTTGCCATCTGTTCAATCTGGGTAGCGAGGTTAACGGTTAATCGCTGTGACTCTTTTGCGCGAACGAGCTCTTCAGATACGAGCGTGAGTGCCTTTGCGTAGTTACCGTTTAAGTCTTCGCGCTGAATCGAAGCGAGGTTTTGGACTGATGAGTTAATGAGTCCACCAATCTGACTCGCAGTCTCGGTGCTTTGCTGTCTTGCAGCAGTAAAGTCCGAAGGTGCGCCTGGCTTAGCTTTTAAATAATTGACTCCGTAACCAGCTGCGACGATGAGTGCGATCGTGAGAACGACCGTTAAGATTGCTTTTTTCATAGTTCCTTTAGTATAGATAGTTGGTGGAAAAAATCAAGAAAAGGAGTTGTCAGACGCCTTTTCTATCAGTACAATGTAGTAATGATTGCCGGCGCCCCGAACCAGAGCGAAGCACGGTTCAGGGCAGCCATAAACCGTGATGTATAGCATCTCTGGTTTAATGGCGGGTATCGTATAATGGTAATACCTCAGCTTTCCAAGCTGAAGCCAGGGGTTCGATTCCCCTTACCCGCTCACACTGTCCTCAGTTCTTAAAAAATTTTTGAACTATCGCGTCATATCGGAATTTTTGCAACAAGGGAACGTGTGCTAGCTTAGCGAGCATCCAAATTGCTCGGCAAAAATAAAAATCGTCTTCGTATTGCGAGAGGGGTGTTAATTTGGCGCCCTGTGAGATTGCATTAAGCCGCTCAAAATATTTTTTCTTTTGGCTTGACGTGAAGCGGTAGCCCGCCGAATACTCATAGGCTTTTGAATCTGGGAAGTAATCAATGTGCATAATGGCACTCACGAGGTCGTAGCCGTATGGTCCGTGATGAGCATGTTCAAAGTCAATAACACCGAGCGGATAGATATTGTGTGGGTTAAAGTCTCCGTGTGTCATTACGAACGGAAGTGAGGTCGTTTTCTTTTCGGCTATTCTGTATCTGGCGCGAAGCCGGTCCGCAAGTTCAGGGAATTCATCACAAACCTCATCAAGGTGTATGCCCTGTGCGAATTCATCAGCATCTTTTAATTTGCTCTCCGTGGTTAGTTGCGCCCGGGCAAATCGTTCGACGATCGAGAGGAAACTTTCAAAAGAAGTATCGCTGATTTTACCGTTGACCTGGAACTCATCGGTGAAGATATCGCCGAAGTGCCTTTCTCCTAATGATTTTTCGATAAAGTATGCTTGCCCATCCTTCTCTCCTTCTGTGATTATAGGTGCGACCGGAAAGCCGGATTTTAGCATCTGCTTATGAAAGCTGACGTCAGCGAAAATACTTTTCGGTTGACCTATGCGAGCGAATTCGCCATCTCCTTTATAGATCGCTAATTGGTCTCCGCGCCGCATAGTAACAAAATTAAAAGAGCGTCCCTCCAGTTCTATCATAAGCGGTCTTCCGCTCGGGTCTTCGCGCTTATTTTTATAGGCCATATATTCTTAATGTATTTTGATATGTAACCCGTTCTTATTTATTTTTTGCGAAAAAGACACTGATAAAGAAGAGTCCGGCAGCGATCGTGATAATCGTTGGACCGAGGTCGAAGCCGTAGATTAAGTTTGCGGCGAGGCCGAGGCCGACCGAAATAACTGACAGGAGGCTTGATAACAATAAGTCGGATTTAAATGTGTGCGCAAGATTTTTTGCAGTTGCGGCTGGGATGATGACGAGCGAGCCCATTAACAAGATACCGAGGAACTTAAGACCGAGGATGATGGTGATGACGAAGATGATGAGATAGGCGAGGTTGAGTTTACTTGTTTTGATATTGAGCGTGCTCGCGATATCTGGAGAGAGAATGGAGAGTGTGAGTCGCTCTTTGAGTGCGAGGAGCGTAAAGATAATTGCGAGACTGATAACGAGACCGATGATCGCTTGGAGTGGTGAAAATGAGGCGGCGCTTCCAAAAAGTTCTTCAAGTAACTCTTCTGGGGTTGAGAGGAGCGCTCCGATTGCTAGCGATGCCGAGAAGATAACGCCGATGATGCTTTCCGTTGCTACTTTAGTTCGTTGCTCTACCCCCCAGACGATCAGTGCACCAGCGATTAATGCAGCTGTAGCGCCAATAATTGGGTTAATGCCAAAGAGCGTTGCTAGCGCGAGTC
>CAZFZO010000011.1:0-19855 GCA_964523595.1 uncultured Candidatus Saccharibacteria bacterium
GGCGTACCAGCGACGTGACTACGGATATATTCAGCGATTACTCCCCCATCAGTTTCACTTGCACCAACTAAGCCAATAAGGATCTCCTCGCCACCCCAACGCCCAACAACATCAACTTCACGCACGCGCTCGGTAATCAGCTTACTAAGCATTTTCAGCGCTGTATCTCCCGCGTCGTGTCCATACGTATCGTTTACTTTTTTAAAATGGTCAGCGTCAACGATAATTAAACAAAAGTTTTTTACGAGAAACGCTTGTCGCCGCTCAGGGAAACTCTTAAAGGCGACTACTTCGCTTAAAAACTTATCCGCCTCTTCTTTAAACCCCCGACGATTGTATAACTTTGTAAGCTCGTCTTTAAAGGCGAGCTCTTTGAGACGGTTTATTTCCTTTTTGAGTTTCTTTATTTCGGCTGCGGACATATACAGCAACTATATCAAATTACGCCCGCGGAGACCATTGTAAGCGCGGTCAGGGCGAGAATTGAGCCGACTACGAGCGCATCAGTCATAAAGCGCAAGCGTGGCCAAAAGTAGTGCATAAGCCAAAACCCAGCGCTGGCCAGCGTGATATCGAGTAGACTATTTTGAATACGATCCGGCCCAGAAAGATATAATTCAGTAAGCTCCCAGCCAATCATGAGAGTGAGCGCGATACTGTACGCCCATAATTTTGAAAATCCGAGCATACGCAAGAGCGAGGCGAGCATAAAACCCCAACCAAAGTGCACAAACGACCAACGGTCGACGTACACGCCCAAGCTCCACGAACCAAGCACAATATTCGCACGAGGGTCTGCCATATATTATTTAATCTCCATCCCTCGTAACGCCGCGATGCGCTCAGCAATTGGCGGATGGGTCATGAATAATGAGTGGAGCCAAGACGCCTTACTGTCGCGGTTAAACGGGTCGTCTACCCAAAGGTGCGCTGTACTATTGCTCGCGCGGGGCATTGGCGTTTTGTCGTCAGCGATTTTTTGCAGGGCGTTCGCCAATCCTTCTGGATAGCGAGTTAAGAGCGCCCCCGAGGTGTCAGCGAGTGATTCACGGCGACGAGAGATAGCTAGGCGCATTAAAAGTGCCGCAAGTGGCGCAAGGAGCGAGAAGACGATACCGAGGAGTATCATCATCCCCTGCGCGTTACTGCGATCGCGTCCACCAAAACTACGGAAGCGCATTGAGCGCAAAAAGATATCGGAAAGTATCGCGATAAAGCCAGCTAGCACAACCGCGACGGTTGAAATTAAAATATCGCGATTACCGATATGACTAAGCTCGTGGGCGAGTACTCCCTCAAGTTCGCTACGGTTTAGTTTTTCTAATAAGCCGGTAGTTACGACGACAACGCCGTGTTCCGGGTCGCGCCCAGTCGCAAACGCGTTGAGTTGCTGATCGTTAGTCAAAAATATTTTCGGTGTTGGTAAGCCAGCGGTAATGGAGAGATTCTCGACAATGTTATAGAGTTCGCGATAGTTTTCGCGCCCAACTGGCTGCGCACCGGCCATTTTCAAGACAATCTTATCCGAAAACCAGTACGCCCAGATATTTGTAAAAACACTAAAAGCTACTGCAAAGTATAAAATCCCTGGGCTCTGATAGAGCTGGGCGAACACATATCCAAGACCAACGACCACGATAAGAAAGATGGTAAACATCCCCCAGGTCTTTCGTATATTAGAAGTTTTTTGTGAATACAAAGAGGCCATTTGAAGATGATTTATTGATTACGAGTTGCAAAAGTGATTTTCTACTTTTTCTCCGAGCGTCTATAAAAATAGCGGAAAAATAAGACTGCTGGAATAAGGGCGAGAACTCCTACTAATTTAGTTTGGCTGAGTGGCGGATATGAAGATGTATCAAGCGCATCAAGAATTATGCCGAACACATACGAGCTAATAAGAAGAACACAAAGCGAGAGCAGAACGAGTTTTACTGGAGCTTTCTGATTGAAGATATTTGAACTACTAACTTCACTCATTTGTTCTGCGTTTACTGGACGCGTAAATACATAGACATAAGCTACAATTGCCACTGCTAATACTACAAGCCCAACCCAGTCTGGAAAAACTGAGAGTAAAATCGTAGTTTGCTTCCGCGCATAGAGAGCCCTTTTGGCAAAAATCTCAACTAATCCTAGGATTGCTAAGATTCCGAACCAAACGTATAACTTCTTCTTTTTTGAATTAGTCATTTTCATATATCACCCTTTGATTTTGTTCGAGCCGTTTCGCGCCAAGGACCCTTCGCTCACGCTCAGGCCATTCGGCTCCGAGAGCTTCAGGCTCGAAGAGGTGAAATTTTTACTAAAACTTCACTTGCACTGGCTGCTTCTCGGCTTCAGACGCGGCTTCGAAAAACTTTTCGGTCGAGAAGTTGAACATGCCAGCGACAAGATTTGATGGGAAGGTCTGAATCTTTGTATTGAGATCTAAAACCGTATTGTTGTAGAAACGGCGGGCAGACATCATCTTATTTTCGGTATCAGAGAGCTCTTGCTGAAGCGCCAAAAAGTTCGCGTTCGCTTTTAAGTCTGGATAGTTTTCAGAAACGGCAAATAATGTTTTGAGGGTTTGTGAGAGCTGATTTTCAGCACCAGCTTTCTCAATCGCTGAACCAGTAGCACCCATAGCCGCGGCACGCGCCTTGGTTACGTTTTCAAAAATACCCTGCTCATGTTTAGCGTATCCTTTTACGGTCTCGATCGCATTTGGAATCAAGTCAAAACGACGCTTAGATTGCACGTCGATATCCGAAAGCGCTTCGCGCATACGGTTACGCATGCGAATTAAACCGTTAAAGGTACCGATAAGCCAGAGAATAACTACGACAAGAACGATAAGCAAAATAGTAAGTATGGACATATTTTTATTGATAGAATAAATAATCTTTTACTTCAACATTCCAAGAGCCCTCCAGATGACATCTTCTTCGAATTTTTTATCAAGCATGCATTTAAATACAATCTGATGAACATCTTTTCTCATACCCGAATACAAAGTACAAACCAACCCCCTTACATCCGTATTTTCATATCCGGGTAAGCGAATAGCTACATGAGAACTACCCTTCGTCGGAGTAGTAACAATCAGATTAAGTCGTTCAGATGCTTTAAGCCAATCTTTTGCGCTCAAATTTTGCAGTTTTTGCCAAAGATCTTTTCGCTTAATCCGTTCTTCCGCCATGATTTTACGCGCAAAGCTGAAGTTCTTTTATCTTAACTTCTGAGCTCTTGAGCTCCTCGCCGCCAGCATTAATATGAAAAGCTGTCTTTACGGCTTCGTTTGTCGTACTTACTATCACGTCATCTGTCGGATTAACTTGATTGCCACCAGCAATTATTTCTGGAAATTCTTTACATTGAGCCACCCATCCCTCAGAATTGATTGAAATCGAAAAATTCAGCCGACCACCCTTTCCAGCTATCGCTTCTTTCATTAATTTATAGGCCGTCTTCGATGCTTCATCTCTTATCTTTTCTTTTCCGAAGCCGATTAACCGCGCTATTTTTTTCATATCTTTATTATACCTTAACTAATTGATTTAATAGTATAATTGTTAATAACTCTTTTGTCAAAGATATGCAACTTATCCTCTCTTTTGTCAATTTTCGATTAATTTTCGCTATTTAAACGCGATTAAATCAAGAAGTTGGGCGGCGGTCATTGGCGAGTCTTGGCCAAAGCGAATTGAGATAACCCGGTCGCCAAAGCGATTTTGTAGGAAGTAGTGCGTACCACTCGCGCCGCAGTTATACAGCTCGCCGGTTGGCGTAACTTGAAGCTTACGACACATTGGATCAACGCACGGGCCCTGATTTGGATCGCAGGTTTTTGTAGCTGTTTTTATTAACTTACCTTCAACATAACCAACCGCCTTAGGGTTGGCATTTATCCAATCAACGAGATTGAGCTGTGGATCTTTTTCACTCACCGTGAATCGATACGTAAATGGATTGTCGCCTGTCTCAAGCGCCTGGTTAATATACTCACCATCAATGACTAACGTCTTGAGTGTGCGCTCATGAACTGAAAAGCCATCTGGAAGAGTGATGAGATAATCAGTCTCGCCTGCTTTTGATGGTGCGGAGACATTTATACGAGCGCTCGATGAAGTAGTTGATGAGGCGTTATTATTAGTAGCTGTTTGCTGAATGGGCAACGTACCACTTTCGCTTCCGACAATAAATCCAGCGACTGCGGCGGTTACAAGAATGCCGATAAATGTATAATGACGCTTTTTCATATAGCTTTAGTGTACCAAACAAAAACCGCCAGCCCAAGGCTGACGGTTTTTTGAGTTACATTCCCCCGCCAGAGGCGGGCAAGCATCCCTACATACCTCCCATCATTCCTGGATTCATACCGCCCTGCACTGGCTCGTCTTTCTTTGGTAAGTCGGCAACTGCAGCGCCGATCATTAGATAGTTTGAAGCGACCGAGAGTGCGTTGAGAAACGCCGTCTTAGTCACCTTGAGTGGATCTACAATTCCCGCTTCTTTGAGATTGCCGAGTGTGTTAGTCATCGCATTAAAGCCCAGCCAAGCGTCATTTTTTGCACGCTTTTCTGTTTCGAGCTTCTTTACAATCGAATCAGACTGACCACTATTGGCGACAATCGCCATAATTGGGGCGCGTAGAGCGTGCTGCAAAATAGCTACTGCGGCTTTGCCCGCATCGCTTGTTGAGCTCATCTCTTCAAGCCCTACGTTAAATAGAGCGATACCTCCACCTGGAACAATACCCTCTTCCATAGCGGCGCGCGTAGCAGCGACCGCGTCTTCAACGCGCTGCTTCAACTCTTTCTGCGCAGCTTCGGTTGGGGCGCCAACTTTAATTACTGCTACTCCACCAGCAAGCTTACCAAGGCGCTCTTGAAGCTTTTCTTTATCAAAGCTCGAATCGGTTTTAGTGATCTGCATCTTAATCTCTGCAACGCGGGCAGAAATATTCTTCTTATCACCCTTACCACCAACAATAGTTGTATTGTCTTTGGTTGCGGTTACACGGCGAGCGTGACCAAGGTCAGAAAGTTCGATCGTCTCAAGCTTTTTACCCAACTCATCGGCGATAAACTGTCCACCCGTGATGATTGCGATGTCTTGAAGCATCTCTTTCTTGCGGTCACCAAATCCTGGCGCTTTTACGGCGAGTACGTTAAACGTGCCACGAAGTTTGTTAACAATAAGCGTTGTGAGCGCCTCACCCTCTACCTCTTCGGCGATAATTACCATCTCTTTCTTTCCGCTCTCAACCACTTTTTCCAAAATTGGAAGCAGCTCTTTAATCGAGCCGATTTTCTTATCCGTAACAAGGATGTATGGATCTTCTAAAACCGCCTCCATTCTCTCGGCGTTACTGACCATGTACTGACTGATGTAGCCACGATCAAACTGCATACCTTCGACGAGCTCATAGGTGTTCGAAATCGTATTTGAGTCGTCGATCGAGACGACGCCCTCGCGACCAACCTTACCCATTACTTCGGCGATTAACTTACCAATCTCGGCGTCTTTAGCGGAAAGCGTCGCAACTTCCTGAATCTTTTTGTTCTCGTTGATTGGCTCTTTCTGCTTTTCGAGTGATTTAATCACATCCTGCGATCGACTCTTGAGTTCGTCAGCAAGCTGGATAACGTTAAAGCCGTCTTCTTTAATTGCTTTTTCGCCAGCGTTAATCATCGCGTGCGCGAGTACGATCGAGGTAGTGGTACCGTCACCAACGTTATCGTTTGTTTTGTCAGCAGCTTGCTTAATAAGCTCAGCACCAAGATTTTCAAACTTGTCCTCGAGCTCGATCTCTTTAGCTACTGTCACACCATCAAACGTTACTTGCGGAGCGCCATAGCCCTTTTCGATTACGACTGCACGACCGCGAGGACCGAGCGTCATTTTGACCGCTTCAGCGAGCTTATCAATACCTTTCTTGATTGAGGAGCGCGCCTCATCATTAAACTTTAGTTGTTTTGCCATATAGATGATTAACTCAAAATTGCTAATATGTCGTCTTCGTCGCCAACTAAGTACTTCTTGCCCTCAACCTCAATCTCATCTGGGCCGTACTTTTTATAAATAACCTGGTCACCAACTTTAACTGTCATTGGTACGATCTTACCGTCATCAAACTTACCCGGACCAGTCGCTACTACTTTGCCAATCATCGGCTTTTCGCCTGACGCATTTTCCGGAAGCACAATGCCCGACTTAGTCTTTTTATCTTCACTGACTGGCTCGATCAAAACCCGACTGCCTAATGGTTTAATGTTCATATTTGTAATTTAAAAGTTAAATATTACCGAAAATTAAGATTTTTAATGATATCTGACCTTTAAAGTAAGGCTATTATAGGACGCTCAAATGCCAGAGTCAATAAAAAACCGCCCGACACTCTTTCCCGAAGGATTGAGTGCCGGGCGTCAGTTTCAAATCACGAGCCCAAGGCACGACTGCTAACCACCGGGCCACTCAGCGCCCTACTCGCTTCCGCGAGGCCGTTGGCGAGTGCACACGTCGCGCACCGATAGATGCCCGATGAAAGGCGGCAGCACATGACTCCCTCATCCGCTTCACAGGGAGCATGGATCTCCTCCTTCAGATCCGCGATCTCCTGAAGGATCCGCTCCCCGGCAGAACGAAGAACCCTCAGTCGCTCCGTTACTCGCGCAATGCCCGGCTTCCTCTCACCGTCCATACCGACCTCCCTGACTCGGACGCAATGCCGAGGGTACGGGTAATTTTGAGCCACTTTTGGCTTGATTCCATTATACACCAAATTTAGTTAAAAGTCAATACTAGATAGCCCTTATTAATATAATAAAAAAAACCGCCCGACACCTCCTTGCGGGAGACGACGGGCGGGAAACCGAGAGATTAGGCTCGACGGACAAAGGCGAGCAAGTAGCCATGGCGCACTGCTGGAGACCGTTTCAAGAACGACTGACCCTCGTTCCTGGGATATTTTCCTTCGCCTCCGATTAATACGAGATAATGCTCGGGCGAAATCCGATCTTGAGTGAGCACCCAGACCCGGGCGTCTTTCTTGAACCAGCCATCGAAACCATCTTGCGCTTCGCGCTGGTTCATCAGATCGAGACCGCGCGCCCGAGCAGCATTGACGCACATCTCGAGCGTCAGAATGGCACCGTCGCACGTCTTGAGTTCGTCGACGTCAAGGAACTCGACTCGCGTAACTCCGAGATGGCCTTCGATTCCCCTTTGGAGAAAATCCATCGCGAGCTCGAAGGGCAGCGTCCCGGTGAGAACGCGATCCTTGAAGTCGTCGATACGATTCGACAACCGACCAGTCTGTTCGTCGGTGAGGACCTTTTTGGGTCTCATTGGACAAACTCCTTACCTTGCCGTTTCGCGTCGGGGCCAAAAGACCGTGGACACGAGCGGGCTTACCTCGGCGGAGTGCTGAGGGCTTTCCCTACCATACAACACGGCCTAAATTTGGTCAAAAAAACCGCCGGCCACTTTACGTGGAACCGGCGGGATCGACGAAGACAAAACGCGTTCCCTTGAGCCAGCACGCCCAAGGCTCGCAACACGTGAGATAGATACCACGCACTGCACTCCACCCACTTACCATGAAACAGTTTCTGAACCTACTCGCATCAATAAGCACTTCGTTTTGCAGGAACACGATGCGCCCCTCGAGCTGGGCGTTTGGTTCTGCGATCTCGAATCGAAAAACATCTTCCCAGGACGGAGCAACCAACCCAAGATCGCGGGATCGCAGAAGTACAGTCTTGGTATCTTCGACACGATCAATTTCAAGAATACGCAATTCTTTATGTGCAAATACTTGCTCGGTGGGAGTTAGGCTCACACCTAAGATGCGTGGATCGACATACCCGTATGGACCAGCTTTTGCAAGAAGCTCTTCAAGAGAGCACTCTTTGGCATGTGGCTTGAGATCAAGTTCATACATACAGCCACCTCCCTTTTTGTGTTCTTTTGAAACTATATCGCTGCGAAACAATTTTGGTCAAATAAAAAACGCCCAGTATTTAATCCCGAAGGATGAAACACTGGGCGCTATGCAGCGGAAACTAGCCGAACGCAACGTGCACTACCCCGGCCCGTCAGCCCTCCGTCGGTCGGCGGCGGTCAGCTCCTTCTGTGCAGAAGCCTTCGCTGAAGCCCTTTCGATGGCGACTCCGAATCCTTTCTGGTGAGCCAAGACGAGATCGCCGATCGCGGCCTTCTCGCTTGACCCACAGCCCCAGACTCCCGTGACGCCCTCCACGCGCGCGTGGTAGTCGTGCCCACGATTCGTCACGATGATCTTCTTCATGCGGTCGCTCCCAATCCCGGACTCGCCGGGGGTATGAGTCTCTCGCCAGAACTAACTTCTCTTTTATAGCATATAATCTGCGAAAAGTCAAACAAAACCGCCTTTCGGCGGTTTTGTTAAATTCTTTATTGGTGTGCTCCGGTTAGATGATTCTTGTGCAGGTACTCGTAGATATTAAGGATTGCTTTTACTGCGTCGCCGGCCGAGATATTGTTTTGTTTATACAGTACGTCCGAGACGTCGCCGGCCGCCCAAATACCAACTTGCGAGCTTGCTTGCGTCTTATGATCGACAACTACCTCACCAATCTTATTTAGACTGACGATATTTTTAACAAAGTCAGAATTTGGCATCGAACCGATCTCAATAAAAACTCCATCTACCTTTAGCTCTTTCGCCTCACCTGTTTTCGCATCCTTATACATAAATGCACTAACTGTTTTTTCGCCAAGGATTTCAGCTGGCACCGCGTTAAATAACACACTCACCTTTGGGTGCTTCTGAATCTTTTCGTAGGTAGTAGCGTCACCGCGAATTTGGTCGCCGCGCACAATCAAATAGATTTTTTCTGCATATGGGATAGAGTCGATTACTGCTTCAAGGCCAGCGTTACCCGCACCCACCACTGCTACAGTTTTGTTTTTAAAGAGCGGTGCGTCGCAGGTTGAACAAAATACAACACCCCGTCCATCCAGACGGTCTTCACCTGGAATACCGAGACGCTTTCGACGACTACCGCTTCCGAGAAAAACGGCATTAGCTTCAAATGTTTTTCCGCTTTCGGTCGTGAGACGGAAAAATCCTTTTGGCGGCTCACCGTTTACTTTTTCGATAGACTTAATTCGCTCACCGTCTACCACCTCAAGTCCTTGCTGGGCGCGCACATGCGCCTCTAGGTCTTGCGCAAGCTTAAGACCCGGGATTGAGACGGTGCCGATCCAGTTCTGAATATCATTGGAAACAATCGACTGACCACCGAACGTTTCGGTGACCAGGAGCGTCTTAATTTGTTTACGAGCAGCATAGACGCCCGCAGCTACTGCTGCTGGACCGCCGCCAATAATTACCAACTCGTACATTATTTTGCTGAAGCTACTACGTTTTCGATTTCCTTTTTATTGAATCCAACAAAAATCTGACCATCGATGTCGATTACTGGTACGCCGAGCTGCCCTGATTTCTGCACCATCTCTTCGCGCTCATTATCGTCTTCGGCGACATTTACCTCGGTGTACTTTAAGTTCTTTGAGCCGAAATACTCCTTAGCCATTTTGCAGTAGACACAGCTTGGCGTTGAATAAATTTTGATGTTCATATATTTGATTTATTAATTACTTTTAGTATAGCAAGGCTGTCAAGTTTATTTACCGGCTGCGCGAAGTGCTGCGTCGATCGCTGATTTAAACACTGCGAACGGCTGAGCTCCAGATACTGGCGTGCCATTGATATAGCTCGCTGGCGTACCATCAACCCCGGCAGCGTTTCCATCGGCAGTATCTTTCGTAATCTCATCTTTTGGCTTTTGCGAGGTCAAACACTGGCTAAAAATTCCTTTGTTGAGCCCAAGATCTCCTGCAAGCTTCGTGTAATCAAGCGTTGCGATCTGCGCCTGACGGTCAAAAATCGCATCATGCATCTTCCAATACGCTCCTTGATCTTTAGCGCACTCTGCGGCGATCGCAGCTGGCATAGCAGATGGATGGAATGAGAGTGGGTAGTCGCGGAAGACCATACGAACTTTGCCTGTTTTTATATATTGCTCACGAATCTGCCCTTCGGTCTCTTTGTACATCTTTTCGCAGAACGGGCACTCGTAGTCACCAAATACGATCATCGTAACTGGCGCATTTGGATCGCCCAAAACGACATCATCATCGATAGTTGGAGCGGCTGGCGCAACTTGCTGTCCTGGTTGCTCATTTTTTACCGGCGCGCCCGTGCGTGGACCAGCGGTATAAATCACCGCACCGGCGATTAAGATGCCGGCAAAAATAATACTTGCGGGCACCATCATTTTATTACTTCCTTCCATGTTATTTTTTGAAAAAATTATTTATAAACGTATCACCCGCTTCGCCTTGGACAAGGCGCTTGGATTTCATTATGATGAGGCTGTATAGAGGTTGTCAAACAACCCCCTGTGAGCGAATATGAACCCTTTCATCAAAATCCGTGCCCTCGCCCGTATTCCCGTGCTTATCCTTGGCGATGTAGCAATTTTTTATGCTTCACTTTTTATCGCGCTTAGCATTCGCTACGGACTCGCCCCGCTTAGCCATATCGCCGATCACGTTATTCCATTTTCAATCGGATTACTCCTTTGGATTTTGATTTCATACATCAGCGGTCTTTATGAACGCTCTTCGCTCAAAAATACTTCGTCGTTCTACGCTACTTTCTTTGTGTCACTCGTAGTTGAAACGCTGGCGCTCATCGCTCTTTTCTACTTAGTTCCTTCGTTTGGTATCGCTCCAAAAGCAAACCTTTTCATCTTTGTTGGCGTCTTCTTAGTCCTCGAGGCGCTTTGGCGCGCAGTTCTTAATATTATCTTGCGTGCAAGCGGATCGCGTATACGCCTCATGTTTCTCGGCACGAGCCACAATATGACCGAGATTAAGGATCACCTCGCCCACAACCCACAGCTCGGCTACGAGGTAGTTACCTGGTACAGCGACGAGCCGACTCATCAAACGAGCGAAGAGCTTCTTCGCGAAATTAATGCCAAACAGATTCACTTAGTGGTTGTTTCGGCGCAACTTCAAAAAACAAAAGCGTTCAAAGATTTTGCATATAAAAATGCGGTGAGCGGCGTTCCCTTGATTGACCTTGCTGTTTTATATGAACAAATTTTTTCTCGCGTCTCACTTGCCGAACTCGAAGAGTCTTGGTCGCTCAAAGACTTAACGCACGAAGCTCGACTCTATCAATCGATTAAGCGCATCCTCGAACTCATAGGAGTGCTCATTATCGGAGTAATCGCTCTTCCCTTTGCGATTATTACGATCCTTGCGATCTTTTTTACCTCTCGCGGGCCAATTTTTTATAAGCAACGACGCGTAGGCAAACGCAAGCAGCTTTTCTGGCTCTACAAATTCCGCAGCATGTATGCGGAAAAGGAGAAAAATCCAGATGCGGATGCGAGTAAGCCTATTTGGACGAGCGGCAAAGACCAGCGCATCACCCCTGTTGGAAAATTTATACGCTTCACACATCTCGACGAGCTTCCGCAGCTTATTAATATATTAAAAGGCGAAATGTCTTTTATTGGCCCGCGACCAGAGCGACCAGAATTTGATAAGGATTTGGAACAAAAAATTCCGTACTACGAGCTTCGCTACCTTGCTAAGCCTGGTATTACTGGCTGGGCGCAGATTAACTATCGCTACGGAGCTTCAGTTGAAGACGCGTATGCGAAATTGCAGTACGACCTCTTTTACCTCGCCCACCGCTCGCTCCTCCTCGATATATCGATTTTACTTAAAACAATTAAAAAGTTTTTTGTACAGGTTGATTAAATGAAAAAACGATTGAACATTATCGTCACAGGTGGCGCTGGATTTATCGGAAGCCACATCGTTGATCTCTATATTGCCGCTGGGCATCACGTTGCGATAATTGATAATCTTTCGACTGGCTTTAAAAAGAATCTTCATCCTCAAGCGCGTTTTTATCATGCAGATATTCGCGACAAACAAGCGATCGATGCAATCTTTGCTGCTGAGCGACCAGATATTGTAAATCACCAAGCGGCGCTTGCTACGGTGGTAAGCGGCGAGAAAAACCAGAATGCGGCGTATGAGATTAATGTTATTGGCACCATCAACCTGTTGACGACCCCTACCCCGATTAAACGGTTTATTTTCGCTTCGACTGGCGGAGCGATGTACGGACTCGATGCGCGGCCGCGACCAACAAATGAACAAGCTCCACCTCGTCCAGTTTCTACATACGGTTTTTCAAAACTCCTCGCTGAACAAGCGATTATCCACTTTGCCCGCGAACGAAAATTTTCTTATGTCATCTTCCGTCCAGCAAATGCCTTTGGTCCCCGCCAAAATCCAAAAGGAGAAGCGGGAGTTGTCGCCCTATTTACGTATATGATGAAACACGACATCCAGCCAATCATCTATAATAAGAAGGCTACTCGCGATTACGTGTACGTTGGTGATATTGCTGCCATTAACCTCGCCGCCCTCTCAGGACCAAAGAATGTGATTTGTAATATTGGTACTGGAATCGAGACATCTAACGAAGAAATTTTTGCGCTTATCGCAAGCCAGTGTGGCTATACGGGCAAGCCAGTATATAAACCAGCGCGCCAAGGTGAAGTACTTCACGCAGCGCTTGATGCTCGTTATGCGCGCACATTATTCAAGTGGAAGCCAGCTGTCGATCTAACTACGGGCATTGCCCACGTTTATGCTCAAAAAAATTAAATCACTTCTTTTTACGAATACCACCGCCGGTCAAACGATTGTTAAAAATACGTTTTGGTTAATGGCGGGAGAGATTGTCGGTCGTCTTATTCGAGCTGGCATCGTTATCTATTCTGCGCGCGTCTTAGGTGCTGGTGAGTATGGAATTTTTTCCTACGCGATATCAGTAGCCGCTTTCATAACTGTCTTTTCTGATATCGGTCTCTCGGCAGTACTTACCCGCGAGACGTCAAAAAGCCCTGAACTACGTAGTAAGTATCTCGCCAACTCATTCTTCCTAAAGGTAATCCTTATCGCTCTCAATATTCTTTTTGTACTTTTCGTCGTTCCGCTCATCTCCAAGCTCAGCGGCGTACAGCAGCTTCTTCCACTCGTCTCGGTAATGATTATATTTGAGAGTTTGCGCGAATTTGGCTTTGGTTTTAACCGGGCGCTGGAAAAAATGGAGCGTGAAGCGTATGTGAAAGTGATTCTCAACCTTTCGATAGCCGTCCTTGGATTTATCGCAATTTTTACTCACCCCAGTGCTTACACACTTCTTATTTCGTATTTTCTGGGCGCCCTTTTTTGATTTCTGGTTTCCGTCTGGTTTTTTTGTTCTCATCTTCGCGTACCTTTCGGTTCAATTGATTTCTCGTTTGTTTGGAGCATATTCAAAAACGCGTGGCCAGTTGGACTCCTTACCGTACTTGGCGCGGTAATGATAAACACCGATATGATCATGCTCGGGTGGTGGCTCGATAAAAATCCGATCGGGTACTATGCCGCAGCTCAAAAAATCATCTTACTTCTCTATATCATTCCAACACTACTCTCCTCAGCAGCATTTCCAGCATTTGCCCGCCTCGCACACAGCTTAAACCATGAGCGCTTCCGCGCAATTCTTGAACGAACTATCGCGTTCGCTTTTCTCATTGGAATCCCCCTCGCTTTCGGTGGACTCATTCTAGCTCGTGAAACCATCGCTCTTCTCTATGGTGCAGAGTATCTCCCTGCTGCAACGACATTTCGTATTCTGATGGCGACGATGTTTGTCGTCTTTCCGAGCACTATTATTACAAACGCCCTGTTCGCCTATAATCAGCAGAAGCGATTTATTTGGTACGTTGGGCTTGGTGCGTTTTCAAACGCCTTCTTTAACTACCTCTTTATCCCACGTTTTGGCATCGAGGGTGCGGCAGTCGCAACTCTTGGCTCACAGATTCTCTCAAACTTTTTAATTTGGCGAGCGATGAAAAAAGTAAATTACTTTGTGATTATTCCACGACTAACTCGCATCCTTATCGCGGCCGTACTGATGTCTATTTACGCCTATGGCGCAAACCAACTCGGCGTCTCGACGCTCACCATCATCCTTACAAGTATCGCTCTCTACGGTGTTTTAATTGTGTTATTCAAAGAGCCACTTCTTCGCCAAGCGCGAGAAACTCTGAAAGATGGGGAGCAAAAACTAACTGGATAAGCCTCCGGGGCGTATGTCTTTGTACCCAGAAATCCTGGTTTTAAGCCATTTTCGCTCTACTTGTGCGATTACTAGCGAACTATTGACATTTTATATATTTAGTGCTATAATTTATTTAGGCAGTGAAATCAACAACTAGGCGATAAATCGCCTCGTGGAGACTGACAGTCGTGAACAAGATTCTCGTTCTGTGGTTCGTGGTTCTCGCGCTCATCACGGTTGCCGCAATCGGCATTGCGGTGCACCTCGACTCCCTGCGCCCGCCGGCGCTCTCGAGCCTCGGCCAGCACGAGCTGGATGCGAAGTTCGTTCCGATGGCGAAGGAGATTCTCGCCAAGGAGTTCCCCAAGGTGGAGCCCCGGCGCTTCTCTACGCGCCTGACGACGCACGGATACATCAAGAATGACGAGCTCTTCGACTGGGGTACAACCTGCCCGGTCGTACTCGTCGACACCAGCGTCGAGGGAGATGCGACCCCCTCGGTGATGTACCTGTACTTCGATTCTCGCGGGCAGTACGCGGTTGCGGACTTCCCGACAACCACCGGTGGACCGTAGTGTCCGATTCGTTCGCCCGTCACAACTCCTTAACTGGAGATGTTGGCGGGCGATTTTTTATATAACTTTAGATCCTAAGTTTTATCTGATTTATTGACACACGAGATAATGCTGTGTCTTAATAGGCGCAGACCCCCTATTTGGCACCGGAGGTACTCATGGAAGCCATTCTCGAATCTGGGATTTTTGAACTCGCCGTACCCGAAACTCGATCTTTTAGCGAGCTCCTGCTTGCGGGGAAATACAGTTCACGATGTGGTGAGATTACCGAGGCGCGATTTCCCCTCGATGCATCGGCGCGACAATACCGCGAGATTGTTCTCTTAAACCTCTCTCGTTCCGATATGGTTTCAACCAGACGAGTTCTCGCTGAAGCCGAGCGTATCGGCGGAATTGTTCGCCCGACGGTCGCCGACTGTTTGCGCTTTGGCGCGGATCATCCGAGCTATCACCAACTCTTTCCGCTTGTCTTTCTGCATGAGCCAGCTCCGAGTCCGAGCGGACCAGAGATTCTCTGCCTAGGTGGTAGTAGCGGCTACCGATCTCGTAGCAATCCAGGTGGTCAGGAGAGACGAACCATCGCCTGCTACTGGTTTGATACGCACTGGTCGCCGATATACAGGTTCGTGTTTGTGAAAGTTCCGAAGACTCCTCCGCCTGTCCGGTAGCTCATTCGCCCGCCACACCTCCTTCACTAGAGATGTTGGCGGGCGATTTTTTATCGATTTTTATATTTACGGAAAATGACTAAACGAAGATTATTTGAGATAAGTGATCCAAATATTGAGTACAAAATATAACGCGCCCACGCTTTTAATTTTGAGATACGGTAGCGCGGATAAAACGCCTTATACCGTTCGATGATAGCGATAGCTTGGCGGAGCTGTGCTCGCTTATTGCTCCAGCTAATCGAGCCGCTACGCATCGTAAATCCTAATGCGTAATCCGGAAGGTTAGCAACCTTACCCATCGTGCCGAGCTTAAGCCAGAGATCATAGTCTTCGACGCGATGCGTAAGCGGAAGTTCGCTATACCCTCCCGCTGCCACTGCTGGTAGGCGACGAAAGACAACGCTGGCGTGCGCGAAACAGTTGCGATAAAGGATCGCATTACGAATCTCTGTATCGGCCAACGGATTTTTATATCGTAATAGCTCTTTACTATTTTCATCGACAACTATTACCGCTGTGCCTACGAGCACGTGATCCGGATTGCTTTCGAGAAACTCTATTTGGTTTTTGAGCTTATTAGTATCTGTCCAAAAATCATCGTCGTCGATACGAGCGATAAACTCACTAGTCGCCTCCTTGAGTCCGTGATTAAGCGTTTTTTGAATACCAAGATTGTGCGAATTACGTAGTGGGCGAACGCGCTTATCAAGCTGCGCGTATTTCTGGATCAAAAGCGGCGTCCGATCGGTTGAGCAATCATCAATAATAATTAGCTCAAAATCGCGATAGCTCTGCACGAGTACGCTCTTAATTGCTCGCTCAAGAAAACGTTCGCCATTATAAACCGGTAAAAGAATTGAGACGCGCGTCATGATTATTTGTTCTCAAGTCCCATCACCTTAAAAATGTGATCAAAACGATTAGCGTAGGTGTGCTCACGGGTCGTACGCTCATAGCCAGCTTTGCGAATCGCTTCGCGCTCCTCATCGTGTGCGAGATAGTATTTTGCTTTTTCGATTAAGTCAGGAGTGTCTTTAAAGAGGATAATCTCTTTACCTGGCGTAAAGTACTCTTCGACATTATCGGCGCGGTCGGTCATAAGTAGTGCGCCCGAACCCGGAACTTCGAAGTTTCGAGTTTTGATTTGATACGTATTGAGTCGATCGATGTATGCGCGGAGCTGGTCGAGCCAGGTACTAATTGGGTTCATATGATACTTACCCGCGCTATCTTTATTGATAAAGACTCGGGCGATACCTTTTAAGTTAAAGGCTCCTGAGCTACGTGCGAAATTAAGATTGATCTTACTCGCACAAAACGCCTTAATCATCGCCTCGCCAAAAATGCGGCCGTTTGGCCAACCCGGACCAAAGCACTCAACCTTAACACCGGCGTCTTTTAGAGCCTGAATAATCTCTGGGCGCTTCCCATATGGCTGACCGATAAATGAGACGTCGTATTGATACGGAACGTCGTAACGCTTATACAGCGATGGACTGCACGCCCACTGCGTCTTGATTACGTTTGTGATGCCCGCCTTCTTATAGCGCGGGAGTGAGCCGTTGTCCGTAGTCGAAACCCAGTGAAAAAACGGAGCGTAGTGCTTGCTGAAGTTATGGAATCTCCAGTGATCGTCGCAATACCAGTTATAGGTTATCGCTCCAGACTTCTCTTTGATCTCTTTGAGTGTTTCTTTATTAATTTCATCATTGAATAAAACAAAGAAGCACAAGTCTGGCTTTTGCTCATACACTGTTTTGAGTAAGCGAGCGTTCATCTGTTCCTTTCCCACCTCGTGCATTACCTCATCAAATGGGAAATAGATGACTTTATGCTTACCACCCTGATACGCAACTAATGATTCGTAAAAGTTGTAATGCTCAAGACTATAGCCCCCACGCTTTGGGTCGCCATAATCATATTTCATCGCTACGTACAGGATTTTCATATTGTTATGTCTATATATTCTCTTTTCGCAGTTGACGAGTGCGACCTTGTGCGAAATTTGCGAAACGAGAAGCGAGCCTAGAGCTATTGCTCTGTGAGCGACGAGGGACAAAAAAGTTCGCCAAGGTCGCCTCGCCTTCGGTGCGACGAATATCGGCATCTACGGTGTTGCTCGCTTTTGCAGGACTGACGTCCAGCTTCAAGCTTGCGCCTTGTATCTGCCCGTTATTCGCCTGCATCAATTGAGAAAAAGAATATATAGACATAACTGTTATTTTTTAGTTGCGTTTGTGTGTTGGGCAATCATTTCGCGTAGTGTGCGCTCGAGGTCGTACTCATACTTCCAATCTGGGTAGTGCTTCTGGAACTTAGATACGTCAGAGATATACCAGATGTGGTCACCGCGGCGATTCTGATCAACATATTCATAATCAGCCTTTTTGCCACTAATCTTTTCGATCATCTCGATCGCCTCGATCATCGAACAGTTACTAAATCGACTGCCTCCCATGTTGTATACCTCACCTTTTCGCGGATTGAGATAAAAGTGATAAAACGCGTTAATCAAATCATGCGAGTGAATATTGTCACGAACCTGCTTACCCTTATAGCCAAAGATTTTATACTTTTTACCACTCACGATGCACTTAACGAGATAGCTCAAAAATCCGTGGAGCTCTACGCCTGCGTGCGATGGACCAGTTAAGCAACCGCCTCGAAAAACAGCGGTCTTTAATCCAAAGTACTTACCATACTCTTGTACGAGAATGTCTGCGGCAACCTTGCTCGCACCAAACAAACTGTGGAGCGAGTCGTCGATACTCATTGTCTCATCAATACCATTTTGGTACTGGTGTTTCGGATCGATCTCCCAGCGCTTCTCGGTTTCGATGAGTGGAAGCGTGTTTGGCTTATCTCCATACACCTTGTTTGTTGAGGTAAAAATAAACACTGCGTCTGGCGAGTACAGTCTAAAGTGCTCGAGGATGTTCAGCGTACCGTTAGCGTTAACTGTAAAATCGGTAAGTGGCTCTTTAACCGCCCAGTCGTGCGATGGCTGCGCTGCGGTGTGAATAATTAAATCGAACTTGTGCTCCTTAAAAAGCTTAGTCAGCTCTTCTTGATTACGAATGTCAAAACTGTGGTGTTTAAAGTGCTGATGTTTATCTTTGAGTTGCTGGTTGCGACTCTTCGTACTCCCATCGGGGCCGAAGAAGTAGCTACGCATATCATTATCAATACCGATAACTTCAAATCCTTTATCTGCGAAAAAGCTGACTGCCTCTGAGCCAATCAACCCTCCCGAACCTGTAATCAATACCTTTTTCATAGCGATATTTTGTATTATTTTCTTAATTTTGTCTATCTTTGAGTACTAATCTTTTTTACTAACTGCTCATACATATCGACGATAATCTCCCAACGATGCCTCTGATCCCAAAGTTCAAATGCGTGTTGCGCAGTACGATGTCTTAGCGCGTCATCGTTAAGCAGTCGATCAGCTATGTGCGCCATTTCTTCCGGCGTCTGCACGATAGAAAGATAGTCTTTATGATCAGCAACATTACCGACCGGTCGTGTGATAAATGGGACTTTACTGGCAAATGACTCATACATTACCAGCGGCGCACACTCAACTCGCGACCCAAACAAAAATAAGTCAGCATTTTTATATGCAGAGAGGACCTCGGCTCTATTTTTTCCCGAAATAATTTTAATGCGAGGATTCCAAAGACTAGCAATCCAGCATGGGAGATACCCGGTGAGAATATGCGCGAGCTTTTTTATTCCTCTGCTCGTTGGCAGCTCACCAATAAGTGCGAGGGTAACATCTTTGCGATGCATTTTTTTAAAGGCTTTGATAACAAAGCGTTGACCCTTGGCTGCGTAAAAATTCGCAATTGTTATAGCGAGATATTTTGTCTGTATGTGTGCTCGCTCCCTAAAACGATATAGGTCCGATGACACAAACTCATCAGCAGAAGCTCCATTTGGAATATATACCGCCTTCTCTCCTACTCCGTGTTCATCCCCGAACACCTTATCTTGATAGTTCATCGACATATAGACGAGTGAGTCGTACTGCCTAAGGTACGCGGGAAGCTGTGCAAAATATGATTGATAGACTGGATTGCGTAATCCTGAGTACCCACACGGGATAAGTACTTTTTTTGCTTTGATTTGCGAGAGTACTGCGAACGTAAGATCGGTTGACCAGTTTTGTGCTGCGTAATTAATCACAACGTCAAAATCTCCCTTGAGATATTGCTGATAACGCGCTTGCTCATCACTTGCACCTATAAACCCTTTAGCGAGATTTCCTCCAAGCTTAAAACTCTCGACTCGCACCCCGTTTAGTTCAGCAAAATTACGCTCGATGGCGTACGAGGTCGCGACCGAAACCTGATGGCCTTTTTTAGCAAATCCCTCGGCGAGCTGCTTAACTACCTGCTCGACACCACCTTTGCGTGGCTCATAAAATTCGA
>CAZFZO010000012.1:0-7012 GCA_964523595.1 uncultured Candidatus Saccharibacteria bacterium
TGATGCTGACCGTTGGGTAGTTTCTGGACGCGGAGAGCTCCACCTTTCGATTTTAATTGAGCGTATGCGTCGTGAGGGGTATGAGCTCGCGATTGGCCGTCCGCAAGTTATTTACAAAGAAGATGAGAAGGGCAATAAGCTGGAGCCAATTGAGCTTGCCGCCATCGAAGTGCCAAACGAGTTTGTCGGTGCGATTATGCAAGATATGGGTAGTCGCTTAGGTAAGTTGCGCGAGATGCGCCCAGATGGAAACATTACGAAGCTCGAGTTTGTTATCCCAACTCGTGGACTCATCGGATACCGCAGTGACTTTATGACGCGCACAAAAGGACAGGGTATTATGAACACGATTTTCTTCGGCTATGAGCCGTACAAGGGCGACCTTGTCTCATTGCCACACGGGTCGTTAGTTGCACACGAGACTGGCACTTCAACAAACTATGGTTTGATGGCCGCTCAAGAGCGTGGACATATGTTTATTGGGCCAGGTGTGCAGGTGTACCAAGGTATGATCGTTGGTATTAACGCCAAAGATATGGACTTGGTAGTAAATGTATGCCGCGAAAAACAACTCTCGAACATGCGTAGTAAGGGTGAGGGAGCGATGGAGTTCTTAGATGTTCCATTGCAACTTACACTCGAAGACGCACTCGAGTACATTGCTGACGATGAGCTTGTCGAGGTAACTCCGAAATCGATCAGAATGCGCAAGATTGATCTCAAAAAAGGAGCAAAGTAAGAAAAATGAGCCCCCAACGGGCTCATTTTTTGTTAGCGATACGCCCTATGTTATAGTTAACACATATGACTACTCGAACAATCCAAGTCTCTTTTTTCTTTGCGATGTTTGGGATTGTTGCGGTATTGGCATTTTTTATCTTTAAGCCATATCTCAATATTCTCGTACTTGCGGCAACTTTCGCAGTTGTCTTTTACCCATTGTATCAAAAGCTTCGAAAGTTTTTTGGTGAGAAAAATCCAGGCGTAGCGGCGTGTGCAACAATCGTGAGTGTAATGATTATCGTATTTGTCCCACTTACTATTTTGGGTACGCGCGTCGTTTCAGAAACACAAATGCTTGTAAGTGAAATTAATAATGCGAACGCGCATGAGGAGAATCTCCTCGGCGGTCTACCGCTTTCAAATAACTCAACGATTCGTAGTTTGCAGGAGCGAGCGCAGGGATTTCTTACTGAATCGACTGCCGATCTTGGGCGGTTCGCACAAAACTTACTAAGCAAGGTAGTAAATAACCTTGCTGCGCTGTTCCAGAGTATCGCGCAAGCATTTCTCGCAGTCTTTTTGTGGTTCCTGGCATTCTACTACTTCTTGCGTGATGGGCATCACATCAAAAAAGTGATTGTTGGGCTTTCTCCGTTGTCTGATAAATACGACAACGAGATTCTTAGTAAGGTCTCGGTCTCCATGAAATCAGTTATTGGTGGAACACTGATCGTCGCGATCATCCAAGGTGTACTCGCGGGCATTGGTTTTTGGATTTTTAATATTCCAAGTCCATCAATCTGGGGAGCACTCACCGTAATAACCGCACTTATTCCGATGGTAGGCACCGCGCTTATTTCGATTCCAGCTATCGGCTATCTCTTCGTGACGGGGAATACAGTAATGGCGATCGGTCTCTTTATTTGGAGCATGTTGCTCGTCGGCGGCGTCGATAACATTATTCGTCCAAAACTTATTCAGCGAGGCATCCAAGTTCATCCATTCATTATCTTGCTTAGCGTGCTTGGAGGTATCAGTGTGTTTGGTCCAATCGGATTTTTGACCGGTCCGATTATCGTTACACTTTTTTCTGAATTCCTCAGTATCTATCGACATCTCGTCTTACATAAGGAAGAATAGGGTTGATGAAAAAGAGTCAGATCGCCTCAATACTCAAAGAAGGTGGAGTAGCGGTTATTCCGACCGACACGTTGTACGGATTAGTTGCGCGTGCAGACACTCAATCTTCGGTTCAGCGCATTTATTCGATCAAAGGGAGGACGCCAACTAAGCCGCTTATTATTTTGATTAGTTCATTGCAGGATGTCGAACGATTTTTTATTCAGCTAAGCGACAGCCAAAAGAACATTTGCGAAAAACTCTGGCCGGGCAAAGTGAGCATTATTTTGCCATGCGTACAGGAGCAGTTTGCCTATCTCCATCGAGGAACCAACTCGCTCGCATTCCGCATGCCTAAGGCACGTTGGCTCCGCCAGCTCATCGCTCAAACAGGGCCATTAGTGGCTCCAAGTGCTAACCCGGAAGGACTTGAGCCGGCCAAAACGATTAAAGAGGCGCGTGCGTATTTTGGCGATAAAGTTGATGGGTATTACTCCAGGCTTTTCCCACGACTCGGTAAGCCATCGACCTTAGTTGAGCTTCGAAATGAGAAAGTGGTAGTCTTAAGGCAGGGAGCGGGAAAGATTCCTCAGGACCTGCTCGCGTAAAGGCTTTTAGCTACATATGAAAAAGAAATTAGCAATTTTTGATATCGACGGAACGATATTTCGCAACTCACTTTTAATCGAGCTCCATTGGAAGCTCATTAAAGATGGCGTATTTCCAAAAAGCGACTTAGCGAAAATCGATAGCTATTATTGGGCGTGGGTTAATCGCGAAGGGAGTTATCAGGAGTACTTAGATAAAGTAATTGAAAGTTTTGATAAAGGCATTAAGGGCAAGCGAGTAGATGTGATTCGTTCAGCCGCGCGCGAAGTAGTCGAGCGACAGAATAAAATCGTCTACCGATTTACGCGTGATCTCATTAAGAAGATTCGTAAAGAGTATTTCTTACTCGCTATCTCTGGCTCGCCAATTGAAACCGTTGAGGAGTTTAATCGGTTTTGGAAATTTGATGCGATAACCGGTACAACGCACGAGGAGCGCTTTGGCAGGTACACGGGTAAGAAGCTTCTAGTGCCATCGGCAGATAAAAAGGGAGTAATTATCGAATTTCTCCAGACTCATCCCAACATATCTACGACTGGCTCGATCGGTGTCGGCGATACCGAATCAGACATCGGCATCTTCGATATGGTGCAGCGACCGATTTGCTTCAATCCGACTAAGAAATTATTTGAAGTAGCAAAGCGAAAGAAGTGGCCGATCGTGGTTGAGCGCAAGAACGTGGTATATAAGATTCAGTAAACAAAAAACCCGCGGCTTCGCGGGTTTTTTGTTTTAGGTTACTGCTCTTGCACGTTTGGCGTGTTCACTTTAATCGTAATCGATTGAGTGACATTACCGTAGGTGAGGGTGTACGTCGTGTCTGCAGTCGGAGAGACAACGCGCGTACCGCTCTTACTCACGCTCCCTAGGCCAGTAATGCTCGCGGTCGCTCCGCCGTTGCTGCAGTTCCAGGAAAGGGTTGAGGTGTCGATCCCTTTGATGATCGTCATCTTAGATGCAGCGAAGGTGCAAGTTGCTGGCTGTTCGGTCGTTCCAGTTCCGCCATTTGTTCCGCCGTTATTTGTGCCACCATTAGCACCTGGGTTGTTAGTGCCAGGATCATTCGTCGGGTTATTTGGAGGCGGAATAACTGGGCAAGAAGGGTTAGCCGGAGGAATAGTAACGGTCGAGTTGACGTCAAAGCTATAGTTGAAGCCGATAGCTGAGTTGTCATCAGGGTTGCGCTGTCCAACGGTAAAGACAATTGTGTTTGTTCCGGTGTTCATAACCGAAGCTGGCACTGTTACTGAAGTTGGAGCAGTAAAGAGGACTTGTCCAGCATTCTGATGATCAAAAACTTGATTACCATTAATCTTTACATTAAGGAGGTCGTCGGCCATAACAAGGAGCGTGCTTTCTTGCGGAGCTCCCTCGATTACAAACGTCTTCGTAAAGGCGATCTGGGTTCCTCCGGCAGGGCCAGAGCCATTCTGATTTGCGTTTGTCTTGTAGGAAACCCAAGAGGTGTTCGTGATAGGAGCGACCCACTTGCTAGCTTTTGAGATCTTTACGGAAGTACCAGTTGTTGGAGAAACGTTTCCAGGGTTGGTGACAAATTGGAACGACTCGCCACCAGGGACGATCGTTATCTTTTTATTTGTAACAGTAGGTGTGCATGCGTCGCCTACGACAGGATCTGGATTCTTCTCAAGCGCAAAATAAATTCCATTTAGGTGACCTCCGGCTTGGTTTACGTTGGCATCTTGAAAGCCAAGATTGCTCCAAGCGGTTGAAACGATAGCACCCTTAGTCCCATTTTCATTTTGGAGCTGCGTAGAGACACGGAGCGTGCGCTCAACTTCATCGTTAGCGCCGAAATAGCCAGCCTGCTTAATACGAAATCGTACCGCTCCGATAGTGCCGTTCTGTGAAGTAGTGAGTTTGATGAAGTTGCCGTTACTAATTGATAGGGCGTCGGAGCATGTTTCGGTGCCAATATTTTGAAGCTTCGAACTTTGACCTCCAAAGATAGACTGGAAGAAGCTCTTGCTCGTTTTAAGTTCTGCTGCTTGTCCGCAAAGTACAAAATCTTTCGTAGTCGTAATCGTTTGCGAAGGGAAGAGGTTAATCTTTAAGCAGTTAACCTGCGAACCATCACGATTTGTCGCCCAGTCGCCCCAGCCAGTTCCAAAAAATCCAAGCGCATTTGTATCATTGACCGACTTGGTATAAATAACGTCGCTGCGCCAATCATAATTGCCTTTAGCAACCGTAGTTGGATTGGCTGGATTCCAGCACGTGTGTCCACCGGTCTGGTAAGTAATATACACGTCAGGAACTTTCGCATATAGTACGGAGGTACTCGCGGTTGCTACGACGACGAGAGTAGCAAGGAAAGAAAACAGATGGAATCGTTTCATACGTTAATTAATAAATTACATTAAAGAGCGACTTTGTATCTTTTATTTTAACAGACTTTAAACCATAGTAGAATTAACACTATATGATCGCAGTATTTACAGGTAATGGTAAGGGCAAAACCACGTCAGCCCTCGGTGCAGCCCTCCGCGCAGTCGGCCGAGGACAGCGCGTATTAATGGTGCAGTTCATTAAAGGGCCATGGAAGTCAGGGGAGGATACCTCGACGGGTTTTTTGAGCGATGAAGTGGTGCAAAAAAAGCTTGGCAAGGGTGGACTCACCTTTAAAAAAATGGGATTAGGCTTTGTGGGCATTCTCGGTGACAGCCTACCATTTATAGAGCACCAACAAGCAGCGCAAAAAGCATTGGCGTACATAGATGAGCAGATGAGCCAGTACGATATGGTAATTATGGATGAGGTAAATGTCGCAACCTCACTCAAACTTGTTACTTCCGAAGCGGTTTTAGCAGTAGTGAAGAAGATGCCGGAAGAAAAATTGATTGTGTTAACCGGACGCGGAGCACCACAGGAGTTTATTGACGCCGCTGATTTAGCAACGGAGATGAAAGAGCTCAAGCACCCGTACAATGATGGTAAGTTAGGGAAGATTAATGTAGAGTTTTAGTATGATCGTCATCTTTCAGATCGTCGTCCTCATTTTTTCGGTTATCGTGCACGAAATCGCGCACGGGTTTATCGCACTTCGCTTAGGCGACCGCACCGCCAAAGACTTGGGACGTCTTACGCTGAATCCAATAAAGCACATCGATTTATTCGGTTCGATTTTATTTCCGCTCGCATTAAGTATTTTTAAGCTTCCTATTATCGGATGGGCGAAGCCAGTGCCATTCGATCCGCGTAATCTCAAAAATCCAAAGCGTGACTCTGGTTTGATCGCCGCCGCGGGTCCGCTGACAAACATTTTTGTCGCATTAGTATTTGGCCTACTCGTTCGCCTGCTCGGACTCTTCACGATTACACCAACCGTAATCGCCATCGCCCTGATGTTTAATTACATCTGTATAATCAATATCAGCTTGGCGATCTTTAACCTCGTGCCGATTCCGCCCCTAGATGGTTCGGGCATCCTGTTCTCACTTCTCCCACGAAGCTTCCAGCCATTTGAGGACGCGTTCATTAAATACGGCTTCTATATATTGATTGTTTTCATCGCATACGGGATTAATTTGATTAGTCCAGTTATCATGAAATTACACGTATTATTTACAGGGTCGGGAGGGTTTCTTGGAATCTAAAAGCTCTTTATTGACAGCCCCACGCTTGTTTTGCTATTATCTTCCTACGTTTCACCTGATGTGGAACCGTTATTTTTTAAAGAAATGCCAACAATTCGACAACTCGTAAAGAAGGGACGTACGTCCTACGCCAGCAAAGCAAAAGCGCCAGCACTGCGCCGTTATTTCAATTCGATTCAAAACCGCCCAATGGTGGTCTTTTCACCATTTAAGCGTGGAGTATGCGTAAAGGTAGCAACGATGACTCCAAAGAAACCAAACTCTGCTATTCGTAAAATCGCTCGTGTCCGTTTGACTAACGGCATGGAGGTTACCGCGTATATTCCAGGTGAGGGTCACAACCTTCAGGAGCACTCGGTAGTAATCGTCCGTGGCGGTCGCGTAAAAGATTTGCCAGGTGTTCGCTATCACGTTGTTCGTGGTCGTCTCGATACCTCTGGAGTTGAAGCTCGCCGTCAGCAGCGTTCAGCGTACGGTGCGAAGAAACCAAAAGGAGGAGCAAAAGCAGAGTAATAATAAATTGAACTATGCGTAAGAAACGAAACTACAAACGAGATCACGAGCCAGACATGAAATACCAGAGCATCGCTGTGGCTCGTTTTATCAACACATTGATGCACGATGGAAAGAAGTCGATTGCCGAAAAGGTGATGTACGATGCGTTTGATGCTATTAAAGAACAGACCAAGCAGGAGCCACTCAAAGTATTTGAGCTCGCACTTGAGAATGCACAGCCAGTAGTTGAGGTTGCGAGTAAACGTGTTGGTGGTGCGAACTATCAAGTTCCACGCGAGGTACGCCCAGAGCGCAAGTTTATGCTCGCTACACGTTGGATGATTTTAGCCGCCCGCGGAAAGACCGGAAAGCCGATGGCGCAGCGTCTTGCCGAGGAGATTATCTTAGCTTCGAAGAACGAAGGTTCTGCGATTAAGAAGAAGCAGGAT
>CAZFZO010000012.1:7022-19807 GCA_964523595.1 uncultured Candidatus Saccharibacteria bacterium
ATGGCAGAAGCGAACCGTGCCTTTGCCCACTTTAGCTGGTAATTCAGTATGTCGTCATAGCCTCCCTTGGGAGGCTATCGGCATTTTTATCGTAAATATCATTAACCAATAATTATAAACGTATGTCCCGCCAGTACCCGCTCGAAAAAACTCGAAATTTCGGAATCGTTGCTCACATTGACGCCGGTAAGACGACCACGTCTGAACGCGTTCTTTTTTATACTGGTGTTTCGCACAAAATTGGTGAAGTGCACACGGGAGATACGGTCATGGACTGGATGGTGCAGGAGCGTGAGCGTGGTATTACGATTACCTCGGCTGCAACGACTTGTTTTTGGACGCCGACATACAAGACAAAAGAAGAGCTTGCAAAGAAGCAGGATCACACCTATCGCTTCAACCTTATCGATACCCCGGGTCACATCGACTTCACGGTAGAGGTAAAGCGTTCACTCCGCGTACTCGACGGAGCTGTTGTTGTATTTGATGGCGTCTCTGGCGTAGAGCCACAATCTGAAACCAACTGGCGCTATGCTGATGAGTACAACGTTCCTCGTGTGTGTTTTGTAAACAAACTCGACCGTATGGGTGCGAGCTTTGATTACTGTGTAAAGTCTATTCGCGAGCGCTTAAACCCAAACGCTGTTCCAATTCAGCTTCCGATCGGATCAGAGGCAGACTTCTCTGGAATTATCGACTTGATGCGCATGAAAGCGTACAAGTTTGAAGGCGAAAAAGGAGTTGATATTATCGAAATTCCAATTCCAGCTGATATGGTTGACGCGGCTAAAAAAGCCCGCGCAGAATTAGTTGAGAAAATTGTTGAGCAGGATGACCAGCTCATGTCGGCTTATCTTGAAGGAAAGGAGCCATCCCTCGAAGACCTAAAGAAGACGCTGCGTAAAGCAACGCTTGCCGTAAAGATTATTCCAATTTTGACTGGTACCGCGCTTAAGAACAAGGGTGTCCAGTTCGTACTCGACGCAGTTGTCGACTACCTTCCTTCACCAGTAGATATTGGTGCAGTTCGCGCAACCGACGTAGCCACTGGTCAGCCAGTTGAGCGTAAGGCGCTCGACAGTGAGCCGTTTACCGCGCTCGCCTTTAAAATCGCAGCCGACCCATTTGTCGGTTCGCTCACGTACTTCCGTGTGTACTCTGGTGTACTCAAGCGTGGAAGCTATATTTTGAACTCAACTAAGAACGAAACCGAACGTGTTGGTCGTATCTTGCGTATGCACGCAAACGAGCGTGAAGAAATTGAAGAGATTCAAGCTGGTGATATTGGTGCGCTTGTTGGTATGAAGGCAACCACGACGGGAGATACACTTTGTATGGCAGAAAATCCTGTCGTACTTGAGAAGATCGTCTTCCCAGAGCCAGTTATCTCGATGCGTATTGAGCCAAAGACAAAGGCTGACCAAGAAAAAATGGGTATGGCGCTTCGCCGTCTTGCTGAAGAGGACCCAACGTTTAAAGTTGGTGGTAATGCCGAAACCGGAGAGACGATTATCTCGGGTATGGGTGAGCTTCACCTCGATATTATCGCTGACCGTATGAAGCGTGAGTTCAACGTAGATGCGAACATCGGACGCCCACAGGTTTCGTATAAAGAAACGATCAAAAAGAAATCAGAAGCCGAAGGTAAGTACATTAAGCAGTCTGGTGGTCGCGGTCAGTATGGTCACGTCAAGATTCGTATGGAGCCGCTTGAGCGTGGAAAGGGTATCGAGTTTGTAAACGAAATTAAAGGAGGTTCGATCCCACAAGAATTTATCTCGCCAATTGAAAAAGGTACGCGCGAAGCTGCAGATCGTGGTGTGGTCGCTGGATACAAGATGGTTGACCTCCGCGTAACGCTCTACGATGGTAGTTACCACGAGGTAGACTCATCCGAAGCCGCATTTAAAATCGCCGCTTCGATGGCCTTCCAGGAGGCAGTTAAGCAGGCGAGTCCAATCATCCTTGAGCCAATCATGAAAGTGCAGGTCATTGTGCCAACGGAGTACATGGGTGATATCACCGGTGACGTAAGCAGTAAACGTGGACGCATCGAAGGTATGGGTGATAGGCCGTTAGTGAAAGTCATTGATGCATTTGTTCCGCTTTCTGAAATGTTCGGATACGCAACTAAACTGCGTAGTATGACACAAGGTCGAGGTAGCTTCACGATGGAGTTCTTCGCCTTTGAGGAAGCTCCAGCTGGTGTAGCGAAGACAATCATAGAGGGCAGAAAGTAGAGAGGGTGCTGGATGGGCGAAAGTGATACACATTTCGCCCAAAATCCAGATTGACAATCTGAAATCATTGTGTATAATCATGTATACGTTTTAAAAAAGTAATTAAAATATAATTAACTGAAAAAATATGGCTGAAAAAGAAAAGTTTGCACGTACAAAGCCGCACGTAAACGTCGGCACAATTGGTCACGTTGACCACGGCAAGTCGACCACGACTGCTGCGCTTACCCACGTCTTAAAGATGAAGGGTTTGGCTACCAAAGAGGTATCCGTAGATGAACTCGACAAGAGCCCTGAAGAAAAGGCCCGTGGAATTACGATTTCCATTCACCACTCAGAGTACGAGTCCGACAAGCGCCACTACGCGCACATCGACGCTCCAGGTCACGCTGACTACATCAAGAACATGATCACCGGTGCTGCTCAGATGGACGGTGCAATTCTTGTAATTTCTGCCGCTGATGGTCCAATGCCACAAACCCGTGAGCACGTTCTTCTTGCTCGTCAGGTAGGTGTACCATCGATCATTGTTTTCCTTAACAAGTGCGACATGGTTGACGACCCAGAGCTTATCGACCTCGTTGAGTCTGAGGTTCGCGAACTTCTTAAGAAGTACGAGTTTCCTGGTGACACGACCCCAATTATCCGCGGTTCAGCCCTTAAGGCGCTTGAAGCGAAGGATATTAACGACCCAGCTACTAAGCCAATTTTGGATCTCGTAAAATCCCTCGACGAGTACATTCCAGACCCAGTTCGTGAGACGAGCAAGCCATTCTTGATGCCAATCGAAGACATCTTCTCAATTGAAGGTCGTGGTACTGTCGTAACTGGCCGTATCGAGCGTGGTATCATCAACGTAAACGAAGAAGTCGAAATGATTGGTCTTAAGCCAACCGTTAAGACTGTCGTAACGGGTATCGAAATGTTCAACAAGCTTCTCGACAATGGTCAGGCTGGTGACAACGTCGGTATTCTTCTCCGTGGTCTTAAGAAAGAGGACATTGAGCGTGGTCAGGTTATCGCCAAGCCAGGTTCAGTCACTCCACACACCGACTTCGAATGTGAAGTCTACGTCCTCTCCAAAGAGGAAGGTGGTCGCCACACGCCATTCTTTAAGGGTTACAAGCCACAGTTTTACATCCGTACGACTGACGTTACTGGTGAGGTTATGCTCCCAGCTGGTACTGAAATGGTTATGCCTGGTGACACAATCAAGTTCACGGTTAAGCTTATCGCCCCAGTAGCTCTCGAAGACAAACAGCGCTTCGCTATTCGCGAAGGAGGTAAGACGGTCGGCGCTGGTGTCGTAACCAAGATCATCAAATAAAACGACTCCGGTATAGGCCTGTCCTGAAAGCCAAAGGACAAATACCACTCAAAAAACGCTATGGCAAAGAAAGAAACAGAAGCCGACAAGTTGCGCCTACGTATCAAGGCGTATGACACGAAGCTGATCGATAGTTCGTGTAAGCAAATTGTGGAAGCTGCAAAGCGCCACGAAGTAAAAGTTGTCGGACCGATTCCACTTCCGACCGAGTTCCACAAGTACACGGTCAACCGCTCAACGTTTATCGACAAAAACAGCCGTGAACAGTTTGAGCTAAGGATTCACAAGCGTCTCGTCGACATCCTGGACCCAACCCCAGCGATTATCGAGAGCCTCTCGTCTCTGAATCTTCCAGCCGGCGTAGATATCGAAATCAAGATGATGTAATTTAAAAGCCCCGCAAGGGGCTTTTAAATTATCCCGAGCGAGACTATGTCGACGAGGGATTTCGTTTATTATTTCCCGACGAGGGCTTTTTATTTGACAAATATATCTAAACGGGTAAATATTCGGTTGGTTCATAACTCCTCGGTTTGTCGAGGCCGTCCGAGCGGTAGTCTCGTGATTCCAATAGGAGGCAGTGCAATGGGCATGGCAATTCAGACATTAGTGGTACTTGCGGCAATCGGTTGCGCAGCATGCGCGATCTACTTTTCGTCACGAAATGAGAATCGGAGAGACAGGCTTGCGCTTTGCTTCTTCGGGCTCATGGTCCTACTCGTTGGTTCGAGTCTGTATTTCGAATTTTGCGGCGAAGGGCTATCCACGAACTCTCCGGCAAGTGTCGTCCGGGTTTTGAGAGATGGAAGTTGGACATCGAGCCGCTTGGGGATGTTTGAGTTTGGCGACGGACAAACCTTCAATGTTCCGGATGAGTTTGCGGCGCAGCGTAGCGTCACTCCGATCACCGACAATCCGAAGGCGCGTCGGATTACCTACGGTGTCAGTATCGAGATGACTAACCCAGGGAAGTTTTTTCTCTACGAGTCAGGTCGTTGGGGAAAGCGCGATAAGTACGAGATTGCGAAGGAGGTTGGTGACGCAGTTGACTTCTGGCTCTACGAGTTCAACGACAAGCACAGCAAGGAGCTCGCCAAGTTCTACAATCCACTTGACCGTGCGCAGGTCAAGGAGTTTGAAGAGCTTCTTTTGCCCTGGCTTAACGACAAAATCAATAGGGAAGGGCTTCGAGCTAAGAGCTTGAGCTTCACCGTAGATTGATCATCCGCCCGCCGACCCACACCCGTGGCTCGGCGGTTTTTTTATCAGGTATATGTCCGGGGGTGGTTGTTAAGTCTTGGGAGTTGTGGTATTTATTTAGCAACCCAAGACCTACGGGCCGGAAGCCTGTAGGCGAGCATGGAGGGCTCGATGACGAAGCACGCCCGGCATCTCGCGAGAATGCGTCGCAAGAGGCTTACTTGCAGAGGCAGAAAGACGTCGTTGCGTACTCGACGGTGGCTCTTCGGCTGGGGGAGGTAGTCTATCCGCGTGAGTTCCGCCGACCCACACCCGTGGCTCGGCGGTTTTTTGTATAGCAAAATGATACGTATCCAAATTGATCAGAAATCAAACATCAAACAAAAACATTCTGCATGTATGACGCGTCATACATGCAGAAAAAGAAGTGGGTATGTGGGAAGAGAGCAGGGGTTGGGTTTGATGTTATATTTCCCCAATCTTCATCCGGCCATACTTAGTATTGCGATATAGTATCTTTTTTGGCTTTGGAGCACTTGGCGTATACTCTTTTCGCTTATGTCCGCGAGCACGCGAACTCTTAAAGTTCCCATCAAGCATACTTTTTTTGATCGCCGCGATCGTTTGGCGAGTGAGCCAGAGTTCACGGCTAATCTCTGCCGTTCCGATACCCGAATAGATGCGACTACCCGTCAGTGCGCGGTAGATGATTGATTTTCGCTCCTGAGGGCTAATCAAAAGCTCAAACGCCTCTTCGAGTTCTGGGTTTGAGGTGTTAGTAACGATACGCTCGAGCAATATCTGCCAGACTGCCGCCTCCCAATGGGCACGGGTCGGAAAGTCAGTTACGAGTGGCAAGTCTTTGATCAGTTCGTGTTGTTTAACTGGGTGCATAAGAGGTTGTAGTTTGCTTATAGTGTAATTTGTAAGTTAGTAGCTAAAAGATGATAAATCATCCTCTCAAACCACGTCTTGTACAGTATGTATGACGCGTCATACATATGCAAGGGGTGGGGGCTAGACAAAAAATACATCTTAGACTATACTAGTCGAACGAGGAATTAAGCCACATAGCAGTAGTGTTATTGGACGGTTCCTGAGGATATACCCCCTTGGGTTTTTTATTTGAAAGGGAACATATCAAAACTATGAAAAAACTTGTTGGAGAAAAAATGAAGATGACTTCGATTTATAAGGACGGACGCCTCTTAGGTGTCACGCCGATTAAGTTATCTGAAAAGGCTGATTTGGCAGATGTAAAAGAAGGTACGTTAGTTGTTATCAGTGGTACTTCGAAGGGACACGGATTTGCTGGTGGTGTAAAGCGTTGGGACTTCAAAGGAGGTCCAAAAACGCGCGGTCAGAAAAACCGCTGGCGCGCCCCAGGATCTATTGGAAATACCTCTCCACAGCGTGTTATTCCAGGCCGTAAAATGGCTGGACGCATGGGTATGGAGCGTATTACGACCAAAAACATTCCTCTCGTTGATGTAAACGCTGAAACGAAGATTATTATGGTCAATGGTGCTGTTCCGGGCACGATCGGACGTAAAGTTGAAGTTGTTATTAAATAAAACTATGAAAGCCTCTGTATATAACTGGGAAAAGAAAGAAGTTGGCACAATTGAACTTGCTGATGCTATTTTTGCGCGCGAGTGGAACGCCGACCTTGTTCACCAGGTAGTTATCGCTACGCAGGCAAACGCACGCAGCCCATGGGCACACGCCAAAGGACGTGGTGAGGTTCGTGGTGGTGGTATTAAGCCATGGAGGCAGAAGGGTACGGGTCGTGCTCGTCACGGTTCTATTCGCTCTCCGATTTGGAAAGGTGGAGGTGCTTCACACGGTCCAGTAAAGGCTCGTGATTTTACTCAAAAGATTAACAAAAAGATGCAGCGCGCAGCTTTGTACGCCGCTCTTTCTCGTAAGTTTAAGGATGGCGAGATTGTTTTAGTTGACTCAATGCAAATGAAGGATCTCAAGACTAAGATGGTTGCCACTAACTTGAAGTCACTCTTTGCTTCAAAGCAAATTCCATCGACGCTTATCGTTCCATCAGCCGGAAGCCGTACGATTGTTCGCGCTGCTCGCAACATCGCACGCGTACAGACCTCTTCAGCCGCTTCACTCAATATTGTTGATGTTATGAAAGCCAAACACGTCGTAATTGAAAAAGACGCCGTAACTGAAATCAAATAAACGTATGAACAAGCTTTTGATTAAAAAACCACTCATTACCGAAAAAGCCACGTTGCTTGGTACGTTTAACCAGTATCTCTTTTTAGTTGCGAAAGAGGCGACTAAGCCAGAGGTGAAGAAGGCGATCGAAGGTATTTATAAGGTGAAGGTAGAGAAAGTTACCGTCATCAACACAAAGAGCAAAACACGTCGCTTGGGCCGTTCGGTCGGAACTAAGCCGGGGTATAAAAAAATGATCGTCTCCTTGAAGGAGGGTCAGAAACTAGATAGATTGCCGCAATAGTATGAAAAAGTTTAAACCAACAAGTGCATCTTCCCGTCAGCGCGAAATCGTCGAGTACAAGACGCTTCTTAGTGGCGACCGCCCAAAGAAATCGCTTACGAAAAACATTAAGAGTGCCGCTGGTCGTAACAACCGCGGTGTTATCACAACTCGTCATCAGGGTGGAGGTCACAAAAAGGTGTACCGCACAGTTGATTTCAAACAGAACAAGCTTGGCGTCCCAGGTAAGGTCAAGACGATTGAGTACGACCCATACCGCAGCGCCTTTATCTCACTCGTTGTATATAAAGATGGTGACCAGCGCTATATTCTTGCTGCCAAAGACCTCAAAGTTGGCGATGAGATTATTACCGCTCCAGACGCTCCAATCAAAACAGGCAATCGTTTGCCATTGGTCAAGATTCCTATTGGATACATGGTGCACAACGTTGAGAGTCGTCCAGGTTCAGGTGGTAAGTTGGCGCGCAGCGCCGGCAGCAGCCTCGAAGTTCTTGGTTCGACCAATGGACTTACTGATATTCGTATGGCTTCTAAAGAAGTTCGCCGCGTACCGAGCGAGTGCTACGCAACCATTGGTCAGGCTTCAAACATCGACTACAACCTCATCAACATCGGCAAAGCTGGTCGCAGCCGCTGGCTCGGTGTTCGCCCAACTGTTCGTGGTACAGCCATGAACCCAGTAGACCACCCATACGGTGGTGGTGAAGGTGTGCAGCCTCGTGGTACCAAGCGTCCAAAGACCCTTTGGGGTAAGGTGACTGGTGGCCGCAAGACGCGCAAGAAGAACAAGTGGTCAAGTAACTGGATTATGAAGCGTCGACCAAAAGTCCGCTAACAATAAATAAAAAATATGAGTCGTTCAGGTATCAAGGGTCCATTCATTGACCCAAAACTTCTAAAAAAGATCAGCAAGCTCAAGTCCGGCGACAAGACGCCTATTAAGACGTGGTCACGTGACACTGCAGTTGCGCCAGAAATGGTTGGCTTTGTTTTGGGAATCCACAACGGCCGTAGTTTTATCGAGGTACTTATCAAGGAAGAAATGGTCGGACACAAACTTGGTGAATTCTCGCTTACGCGTAAGTTCGTCAAACACGGTGGTAAGATGCAGAAACAGCTCGAAGCTGCTGCAGCTGCCTCTGAAGCAGAAAAGAAAGCTGCGAGCCAACAGGCCCCAGCCGCTGCTAAGAAATAATCAATATGAAAAAGGAGCAAAAAGCACAATTAAATAATTTGAACATCACCCCGCGTAAAGTCCGGTTGATTGCAAACACCATCAAAGGGTTGCCAGTTGATCGTGCTCAAGCGCAGTTGATGCTCCGCCCACAGCGTCCAGCCGGAAAGTTATTGAAGCTTCTTAATTCCGCGATCGCTAACGCAAAGAATAACGCGGGTATGAACGCCGACCTCTTGGTTGTTTCAAAGATCTGGGTTGACCCAGCTACCTCCTTCAAGCGCTCACTCCCACGTTCGATGGGCCGCGCCACTCCAATCTTGAAGCGTAACTCACACGTCACGATTATTTTGACCGAGAGCGAGAAGCCAGTAAGCAAGCGCTTTACGATTGCCGAAAAGGCGAAGAAAGAAGTGAAGCACCAGCACGACAAGAAAGCTGGCGATGTTCAACCAAAACCAAAGCAAAAGGATGAAGATAAGGAGCGTGAGTCAAAAGAAAACGCCCCACAAAAAGGTCAGCAGCGAGGTGCGCTGAAGCGATTCTTTAATCGTAAATCTATCTAAAAAATATGGGACAAAAGATTCGACCAGATTCATATCGTTTAGGCGTTATCCGCGACTGGAACTCGCGCTGGTTTACTAACAAAGGATTTGGTACCAAGCTCCAAGAAGACGAAGTCATTCGTCACGCAATTCACAGCAAGATTAAGACTGCGGGTATTGTTCGTATCGAAATTGAGCGCAACGCTAACAACGCGTTCCGCGTCATGATCAAGGCTGCTAAACCAGGACTTATTATCGGTCGTGGCGGACAGGGTATCGAAGAGCTCACGAAGTTTATTCAGTCTGAACTCGCAGCGCTTCTCCGCACCCGTGGTATCAAGAACCCAAAGGTTCCACTTTCTTTGAATATCGAAGAGCTCAAGCGTACTGAGGTTTCCGCCCAGTATGTTGCACAGTCAATCGCCTGGGATCTTGAGAAGCGTCTTCCATTCCGCCGCACGATGAAAAAGGCGATTGAGAACATGATGAAGAACCGCGACATCCTTGGTGTTAAAGTCAAAATGGGGGGTCGCTTAGACGGAAATGAAATCGCTCGTACCGAGTTCTTGGCTAAGGGTAAGTTACCTTTGAGCACACTTCGTGCCAACATTGATTACGGTGTGGCGACTGCGTTTTGTACCTATGGTGCGATCGGAATTAAAGTATGGGTCTTTAAAGGTCTCGTATTCGCGAAAGATATTAAAGAGCAGGGTAACAAGCGCGTAAAGTAAAACTATGCTTACTCCAAAGAAAGTAAAACACCGAAAGTGGAACAAAGGACGTTCCCGTTGGTCAAAGACTGAAACTCGTGGAACGAAACTTTCCTACGGTACGTTTGGCTTAAAGGCTGAATCTATGGCTTGGGTAAACTCTCGCCAGATTGAGGCAGCTCGCCGCACGATCACTAACTTCGTAAAACGTGAGGGTAAGGTTTGGATTCGTATCTTCCCGGACAAACCAGTTACCGCCCGTCCACCAGAGCTCACCATGGGAGGTGGAAAAGGTTCAGTTGATCACTTCGTGTTCCCGGTTAAGCCAGGTCGCATGTTATTTGAGATGGACGGTGTTTCTGCCGAGGTGGCGCACGAGGCGCTTCGCTTAGCTGGCAGCAAATTACCAGTTCGTACGCGTGTAGTAAGTAAGGAAACCCTCTAACGAACATTATGAAACGAAAAGATTTCGAAAAATTGAAAACCCGTTCAGAAGTTGAGCTTAAGAAGGAGCTCGCTGACGCGATCGAGAAGCTTTACGTCGCCGGCAAAGATGCGGCTGATGGAAAGTTGAAGAATGTCCGTTTGAAGGCGACTATTCGCAAGGATATTGCCAAAATCAAAACTTTAATGCAAAATAGCAAGACTGCACAGGCAGCTCAAACCAAATAACAATCGTATGGCTCGTCAACTACAAGGAAAAGTAATTTCGGCAAAAATGGAGAAAACCGCAGTCGTCGCGGTGAGTCATTCGCGTAAGCACCCGAAATACCTCAAATACTACACCACCACCAAGAAGTTCAAGGCTCATAACGAAAACAATGAGTACAAGGCTGGTGACGAGGTCATCATCGAAGAGACGCGCCCACTCTCAAAGGAGAAGCGTTTCAAGATTGTTTCATTAGTAAAGAAGGCGCTCGTCGTCGAAGAATAAATATATGTTACAAATTCGTTCAATCGCAAAAGTTGCAGATAACACGGGCGCAAAGTTCGTACGCGTGTTTACGATTTTAGGTGGTAGCCGAAAGCGCTATGCTCGCATTGGCGAAGTTGTAAATGCTTCGGTTCAATCAGCCGAGCCACGTAAGGCTATTAAAAAGAAGGACAAAGTGAAGTGTGTTATCGTTCGTCAGCGCCACCCAATTCGTCGTGCGGATGGAACGGTAATCCGTTTTGATGAAAACGCAGTAGTAATTGTTGATGAAAAGATGCAGCCTAAGGGAACTCGTGTATTTGGTCCAGTGCCACGCGAGATCAAAGAAAAGGGCTTTGAGTCGATCTTTACTATGGCAGAAGAAATTGTATAAGACTATGAAATTTCCTATTAAGAAAAACGAAACAGTAGTTATTCTCGCCGGTAAAGACCGAGGTAAGACTGGCAAGGTACTCGCGATCAACACCGAAACCGATCGTGTACTTGTCGAAGGCATCAATGTGTTCAAGAAGCACAAGCGCCCAACTCGCCAAGGTCAGAAAGGTGAGGTAGTCAACGTATCCCGTTCGATTCACCGCAGCAACGTGATGCATGTCGATTTAGCGGCAAAGAAAAAAGCCTTTAAATCCAAATAATTTTTATGAATTTCAAATATCCGCTCGAAAAAATCGTCGTAAACAGCAGTTTTGGTAAGCTTACCCAGTTGCCTGATTTTGCGCAGAAGGGGCTTCCTGAAATTGAGAGCTCGCTCGCTACGATCACTGGCCAGAAAGCCCAACAGCGCCCATCACGTAAGTCTATCGCTGGATTCAAGCTTCGCGAGGGAGTCGTAATTGGTCTCAAGACCACGCTTCGCCGCCAGAAGATGATGCACTTCTTAAACAAGGTAGTCTTTATCGTGCTTCCTCGTGTTCGCGACTTCCGCGGTATCGGACTCAACAGTATTGATGAGCACGGCAACCTTACGTTCGGTATCAAAGAGCACGTTGTATTTCCAGAAATCATTGCGGAAAACGCACGCGTAAACTATGGTATTGAGATGACGCTCGTTCCAAAAAACGAGATGTCGAAAGAAAAGGCGCTCGAGTTTTATCGTAAGCTCGGCATTCCATTCGAAAAAGAAGCAAAAAAGAAATAACATATGGCAAAGACATCAATGGTCGCCCGCGCGACTAAAAAACCAAAGTTCTCAACCCGTGTTATCCGCCGCTGTTTTCGTTGTGGTCGCCGACACGGATTCCTTCGTAAGTTCGGCATCTGTCGTATCTGCTTCAGAGAGATGGCGAGCAAAGGCGAGATTCCGGGAGTAAAAAAGGCTTCGTGGTAAACCAACTTCTATGTACACAGAATTTCTAACAAAAATCAAAAACGCTCAAAAGGCAAACAAGCCATCACTCAAGGTTCCTTTTAGTAACCTCGATATGGCGATCGCCGAAATCCTCGTTGAAAAAGGATTTTTGGCTTCCGCGGCTAAGAAAGGCCGTATGCCAAAGCGTATCATCGAAGTTGAGTTGAAGTATGACGTCGAAGGAAAGGGTGTGATCACCGACCTTCGTTTTGTCAGCGTTCCATCCCGTCGTATCTACCGTGGCTACAAAGAGATTCGTCTCGTACGCCAAGGATATGGTATCGTTGTTCTCTCGACGCCAAGGGGACTGCTCACCGGCGATAAGGCGCGCAAAGAGAAGACTGGCGGACAAGTATTATTTGAAATTTGGTAAAAAATCAGTATTATAGACCCTATGTCAAAAATCGGCTCAAAACCTATCGTAATTCCAGAAGGAGTTACCACAACCATTAACAAGGACCACTTGGTTGTTAAAGGCAAGCTCGGTACCCTCAATGTTCAGCTCTTGAGCTTTGTTAAGGCCGAAATTGTAGATGGTAAGATTGTACTTACTTCAGCAGGAGACACTAAGCAAGCTCGTGCCAACTGGGGTACGCTTGGCGCTAATATTAAAAACGCGATCGAGGGTGTTACGAAGGGATTTACGAAAAAACTTGAAATTCAGGGTGTCGGTTTTAAGGCTGCGATGGAGGGAAAAAATGTTACCCTCAACCTTGGCTTTAGCCACCCAGTGAAGTACCAAACCCCAGAGGGAATTACGATTTCTGTCGAAAAGGCATTTATCACCATCTCTGGATTTGATAAGTATCTCGTTGGTCAGGTTGC
>CAZFZO010000013.1:0-18873 GCA_964523595.1 uncultured Candidatus Saccharibacteria bacterium
GACGTCGTCGATAAGACGAACGTTCTGGATGTCGTCAGTGGCGTTAGCGAGCGTGCTCCAAGCTGAGGAGCCGGTCTCGGTAATCGTCGCGTCTAAGAACTTAACTTTAACTGCCTCACCAGCTGCATAAATGCGAGCGCGGAGAAGAGTTACGCCAGAAGCACCAACTGGAATTGGAGCAGTTGGGGTGTCTGAAGCGAGAGAAACCGTGATCGAACCGGTGTTGATCGTAATCGTTGTCTGGTTCGTCGAGGTGATGGAGACCGTGATACCAGTGTTGTACTGGCTGTCGATCGCCGTAACCTTAAACGGCTGGAGCAATGAGAACGTCAAAGTGCGGTTAGGGCTGCCGTTGATGTCAGCGAAAAGCTGAATCGTCGAGTTACCCGTGTTGAGCACGATACCCTCTGGGAAGTTGAAGTTGGTGTTCGTCGCGCCAGCTGCGAGAGTCGCAACCTGCGTGCCGTTGACCAAGAGCCTCAAATTCTGAACGTCGCCTGGGTTAGCTGAACCGACCATGCTGAACTGCATGTTGGTGAGCTTGACCTTGCTGTTGGAAACGTTCGCAGTCCAAGATGAAACGAGGACCGAGGCCGTACCAGCATCAACCGTTGAACCTACCGCGTTAGCAGTAAGAGTCATCGTAGCGAGTGATGGGTTGGAAACTGAAGTGACAGTCAAGGAAGCGGTGGAAACTGGAAGACCAGTTACCGTCGCACCCGTCGCCGTTACAGTCTTAAGCTGCCAAGCGAGCGTGTTGCCAGCTGAAGCAGATGAAGAGAGGTCAAGGCGGAGCTCACCAGTCCAGGTCTGACCAGCTGGGATCATCAAGTTAAGACCCGAGAAGGTTGCGACTGAGTTGGTGAGTGACTGGAACTGAGCAACAACTTCACCGGTCGCCGCGTTGGCGAGGTAAAGGTTGTTGATGTTGCTGTCAGATACTACACCAACCTTGTTGAAAGTAAGGCCAGTGATGGTGACTGCAGCGCCAGCTGGAGCGGTGAAAGCGAAGCGGCCAGCGTTGATCTGACCAGCTCCGGCGATTGCCGAGCCAATTGGGTTGTTACCGGCGAGGGTAACGTTAAGCGTGGTTCCGGCTGGGAGGTTAACGCCCGTGCCAGTACCAGTGCCAGTGTTCACGGAGCCAGTGAAGGCTGCGCGAGACTTTGCACCGAAGTAACCAGAAGCTGGGGTGATGCCAGCAGAAGTCTGCCAGGCCATAACCGCCGCTTTGGTGATGCTACCGAAGTAGCCCGTTGGGGAAACACTGAAGTGACCCTTTGACGCAAGAACCTGCTGGAGGCAAGTAACATCAGCGCCCTTTGAGCCCACGGTGAGGTCGCGGGTGAAGGAACATGCTGATGAGCCACCAGTCGAGTTGTTGAGCTGGGACTGCAGGTTAGCCAACGTCGCGAGCAACGCATTGATCTGATCCTGGATGTTTGAAGTTGATTGCGCACCGGCAACAGCTACAAACGAACCAAAACCAGAGAGCGTAGCCGCAGTGGTTACCGTCAGGATTACTGAGGCAACCTTGTTGCTAAATTTACTCATTGATTTGTTTTTCGTAGAAACTTAGTTAAATTCTTTGTAATTAATGTGTGGTTGTTCCGGGAAATCAACCCCTCTTTTGGCTCCTTCGCTTACCCGCCACACGTGACGGATAAAAGGATCGACCGCTACAAAAGCTTAAGGATGATTTTAGTAACTTAGTTGAGCTCTTCTAACTTCTTTTACTCCCGATAAAAGAAAAGAGCTTCGCACCTATGCGAAGCTCTTTTCTAGATTGGAAGTAATACGCTAAACGCAACTAAAATAAACCCGCGGCTTGGCGCGCACACCTTTTATATAGAAAGCCTACATAAAAGAATGGCCAAACCGGTTGCGTATACCGTATTACCCCCACTAGACCAAGCCTCACACTCGGGCTAATGAACGTACTTACCTAACAGAAACAGTATATCAAATATCAGAAAAATTAGCAATACATGTGGATAAATCCGTCAAGAAGACGAAATACTCCTCATAGACTGCTCATAAGGTATAACGACCAAGAATCAAATCTATTACACCCCTCCCCCTAGGCGGATTAGACCCCTCCTAAGGCGTAAAAATTGGATGGACCCCCATTACCCTGGCGGGTCAATTTGCCGGTTTCACAAAGATACTTTAGGTCGTAGCGGATAGTTCGCTCACTCACTCCTGGCAAACTGGCAATAATGTCTTTGAGCTGCAACTTTCGCTCTGCCGACTTCTGGATCATTGCCACTATCGCCAGTTGGCGATTCAGTGCTGACTGACTAGCCTCTCCTCCGTTTGCCTGACTAGCTGGTGCTTGAGCTATTGCCTGAATACGCTGCTCTGATTGCCGAATAGGACTTGCAGCTTGCCTGATTGCCATCAACTCGCGCGCTGGAGCTTTGTCGAGTGGCTTTGTCGAAAAGATAGATTCGATACTACCTGACGGCAAGACCATCTCTACCTTCTGGATCTCCCCCGCAAGAAGTTCGAGTTCGCGTGCAATGATTTTGGCGTTAACTGGCTCGATCTCGTAGACGCTTTTGCCAAGCGCGACTAATGAGTCGATCGCCTCGATGGTGCCGAGGGTTAGTTCGGTGTTTTTATATGAAACATTTTCCAGTAAGTGATACGCAAGCGCCTCCAAGCGACGACGTAACTCAAATCGACGGACGTATGCGGCAAGACGAAGTACTGCGTAAGAAATTTCTCGGGACTTTTGCCTGATAAATTGATTCATATCTTTGCCGATATCATATGTCAGATCATCTAGGCAAGTCAAACAAAAAAACAGGCAACTGTCGTTGCCTGTTTTTTTGTTATTCGACGGTCGCCCTAATGCGTCGCACCCCGGCTCCAACCGCCTCCTCCTTAACGATCTTAAACTTGCCGATTACTGCCGTATGATCGACGTGTGGCCCTCCGCAAAACTCCTTACTAAATGATTCCGGAATTGTGTGACCGACGTAGTAGACTTTTACCTTTGCCGGATACTTTTGCTTAAAGAAGTAGAGCGCTCCCGTCTTTTCCGCATCCTCCTTTGCCATCTCTATAAAACCAACTGGCAAATCTTTATCCACAACCCCATTTACGATGTCTTCTACCTTCTTAATCTCTTCTGGTGTGAGTTTGCGTGGGAATGAGAAGTCGAAACGCATACGCTCCGCGGTAATGTCACTACCCGCTTGATGCACCTCTTGGCCGAGTACCATACGTAGCGCCTGTTGAGTTAAGTGCGTAGCGGTGTGCAGACGTGTTACTTTCTTGAGCTCCTCTTCGTTAGCTGCTTTGAGCTCGCCAGTGTCTAACAACAACCCGTGACCACCGAACTTTTTCTCGGCTCCGGCACGAGAGATCTCCTGGTGCTTTTTGAACTCCTTTTCAAAATCAGCAACACTCACCTCTTTTAACACTTCTGGCGCCATCTCTTTCATTAACTCGAAATTAAGCCCAAAGGTTGAGTTGATTGAAAACGCTTCTTCTACGGTTAACGTTTGGTGCTTTTTAAGCTCCTTTAATCCATTTGCAACCACCTTCTCGAACTTTTCCTGCTCTTCCATAAGCACCGCCATAATTTCCGGCTTGGCGATCTCTGGGTATGTGCCACTGAACTTCTTTACTACCACTGGAACGAGCTGCTCAAATAAGCCACCGTGGATATCGTAGCGAACTTTATAAGCAAGAATACGGCGAATTAAACGACGAAGAATATACCCTGCCTCTTTATTGGCTGGGCGAACTCCATCAGCAATCAAAAAGATACTCGCACGCAAGTGGTCCGCAATAACCTTTTTCTCCTTCTCGGGAAGCTGTGGAGCTAGTCCGCTAATCGCGAGGAGGATGTCGGTGAACAAGTCTGTTTGATAAATGTTTTCCACACCCTGCAAAACCGTTGTTAGACGCTCAAATCCAGCGCCAGTGTCGATACCTGGAAATGGTAGTGGCTTAAGCTCACCCTTGCCGGCAATGAGCGACTCCTTTGAAACATTTGAGTAGTACTGGTTGAATACCACGTTCCACACCTCAACTCCTTTGCCCTGTTTTGCCAGATCTTCCGTTGGAGCGACATAGATCTCGGTTGTTGGTCCGCAAGGCCCTTCGTTGCCGGTCGGGCCCCAGAAGTTATCCTCCATGCCAAAACGGCGGATGCGCTCTGCCGGAATGCCGATCTCTTTGTGCCAGATATCATACGACTCTGCATCAAATGGCACTGCCGCGTTGCCGGTAAATACCGTTACATACATCCTTGCCGGATTTATACCAAGTTCTTCGGTAAGTAATCGATAAGCGAAGTGAATAGCTTCTTTCTTAAAATAACCACCAAACGAGAAGTTACCGAGCATTTCAAAAAATGTCAGGTGCGTGTTATCCCCAACCTCCTCAATATCACCGGTACGGAAACACTTTTGGATTGAAGCGGTACTCTTTGAGCCAAAGTCTGCCTGCGCATCGAGCTCTCCTGTATAGTACTTCTTAAACTGCTGCATACCAGCGGTAGTTAAAAGTACCGATGGGTCAGACGGAACAAGTGATGACGAAGCGACGGTCGCGTGGCCGTTGCGCTTAAAAAACTCGAGGAATTTTTTGCGAATTTGTTCTGAAGTCATAGTGAAATATGTATTATGTACTGTACCTTTTTTATGGTCCGAAATCAAAGCGCCCCCGGTTTTACCGGGGGCGCTTGTCGATCTTACGGTTGAGTCTAATTTACAAGCAGTCCAGCGATAAAAGCGAGACGAATTTTGAGATTACGAATGTTTGCGCCTGCGGCCGAGATATCCTTTCCAGCTGAAATACGCGCGGTAAGGTCGGCGATTTTTGTTTTCATATCAGCAAGAAGTGCTTGGGCGGTCTCAACATTCTCGGTTAATACGCCATTTGCAGCAGCTAGCTGACTGACCAGGTCGTATTGCGCACGGAGATTTCCGAGCTCGGCCTCAAGGTCGAAATCAGAAAGTTGCACGCGAGCGCTGCTTGCCGCTGCGTAAGCGAGCTTAGCCTGAAGATAAGCGTTTTCAAAAGAGCCCTCAGACAAAAGCGCGCCTGCTTGCTCATTATTAAAGTTCGCACGCACAAGTGCGGCCGAGAGTGCAGAGATTGAGTTCGTACTGTTTGCGGTCGCGGTATAAATCTGGATAACGCGGGCCGATGCCTTAATAGCTGCATCAGCTACGTCTTGAGTAAACAACTCCTTTTCCTCGGCGTTTTTAACCACTTTTGATCGAACAACATTCAACTGACTCTTGAGTTCAGAGTCGGTTAAGCGCTCAGCGATCTCTGCGAATGAAGCGAGGCGGTTAATACTGTCTCCAGAAAGCGAAGCGAGGCCGTCCAAAACCGCGCTCTGGCCAATGGAGTGTTGCGCCTCAAGAAGACCAGCAAACTGCACATACAAATCATCGGCTCCGCGACGAAGTTCAGTTAGCGACTCATCGTTTTTAACAATGCGCGATAGTACCTCGGCTAACCGTAGCGACTGGTAATCGGTCTCTCCGCTCATAGCGAGCTGGGCGGCTTTTTCACGCAACCCCTTTTCTGTCTCGAATGATTTTAATGATGCCGCAGCTAAGTCAACCAACGCTTGATTAAGGTTGGTGGCAGCCGCACGAATTGCTGGCGTAGTTGGGCTCGTCAAAATATCATCAGCAAATTGGAGATGCACTAAGATGCGCTCTGCAAATAGGTCTACGAAATTCGCCTCGATGTCAGAGGCTTTCGCTCGGTTGATGCGAGCGAGAAGCGTCGTTGCTGCTTTCTGGTACTGCGTTAGTCCGCCCAAGATAAGGCTCTCGTTATCAGGAGCGATACGAAGTGACTTACCGACTTCAGCTGCTTTGTCATTAAGCGCGTTTAGCGCGGTAATCAGCTTTGTGCCAGAGAAAAATCGCTCAAACCCAACTTTAATCGCGTAAAATGGGTTGTTTGGCAAGATAGCTGGATCGCTCGTGCTTAGCTCGGCCAATGAGACTGCGCCGATGATTGAAGACTGAATAGCAAAAGCCGGCACGGTAAAGGCGAGCGAGAGCAAACTGATTACGGCAACAATGAGTCGTTTCATACGTTTGAGTAGGAAAATATTAGTACCCTTCGAGCATCGTCGACTTAAGGTGACCACGGATGCGGAGTAAGGCTTTCGCCTCAATCTGACGAATACGCTCACGCGTAACGCCAAACTCCTTACCTACCTCTTCGAGTGTGTGCGTAACTCCATCCTCCAAACCAAAACGCATCTGTAAAATCTTTTGTTCACGTGGCGTTAGATCAATCAAAATTTCGCGAATTTTCTCGCGTAAAAGTGCCTGACTAGCCACCTGGGCTGGCGTCAAACTCTTATCATCTTTAATAAACTCGGAAAGCGTTGAGTCGTCATCTGAATCGCCAACTGGAGACTCGAGACTGACAACGTCTTGGCTGATTTTCTGAATGTAGTGGATCTTTTCGATTGGCATATCCATCTCGCCAGCAATCTCTTCAACGAGTGGGTCGCGTCCAAGCTCCTGGGTTAAGCGGCGCTTTACCTGGGTGTACTTACTGATCGTTTCTACCATGTGCACTGGAATACGAATCGTACGGCTCTGGTCGGCGAGTGCACGGGTAATCGAACGAGTGATAGCCTGACGAATCCACCAGGTGGCGTAGGTTGAAAACTTGAAACCACGGCGGTAATCAAACTTATCAACCGCACGCGAGAGACCCATATTTCCCTCCTGAATCAAGTCGAGAATTGAGAGGTTGGAGCTGCGGTTTACATAACGCTTAGCTATTGAAACAACAAGACGCAAGTTAGCGCTGATAAACTTCTGACGAGCTACTTCGTCACCCTTTTCGATACGCTTGGCGAGCTCTTTCTCTTCAAATGACTTCAAAAGCGAAGCCTTACCGATTTCTTTGAGGTACATCTGCACAGAGTCTGGGAGGTTGTCCTCGTAGTTAATCTCGGTCGCACGTTGGAGCTCTTTCTCGGTAATCTCCTCTTTGTCACGCGGAACGTCGATTAATTGACTGGTTTCGATAACCTTAATACTCGACTCGTCGAGTTTGCGATAAATTTCGTCTAAAAAGGTAACGTCTTCCTCGATACGTGGGAAGTAGTGAAGCACCTCGGTGTCGGTAACATACCCACGGTCCTTGCCGCGATCGATAAGATCACCTAACTGTTGGAGGTTGATTTCTTCACGCTTTTTAGCTTTTGCAGTCTTAGCTGATGCCGCCTTTCGTGCACCCTTTTTCAGAACAGTCTTTTTCGGCTTGGCGGACTTGGAACGTTTTGCAGCTTTAGCAGATTTTGCTTTCGCCGCTTTCTTTTTTGGCATAGTCAAACCAGTATTAATTATAACCCAGATTTCCCTGACAAAAAAATAAGACTATCGATGTGCCAACCTACTCTCTTACACTCGTATAATGACGTTGTAACGCCTTTATATTGACACAAATAGCCTACTGTTGAAGTATACGGTATTTTACCCAATTGTCAATCTAGGCACCCATAGCAAAAACCTACCCCTTTTTGCTCAATTGTTGGTACTCCTGGATGAGTTTTTCGAGTAATCCGTGGTCACCGACGCGCTCGGCAGCCGCCATCTCCTCCTGGATTTGCTGACGGCGCTGTTTCGCCCCTTCTTGGCGTAATCCGCGGACAATATCTTCAAACTCTTTTCGCACTTTTCGCGGATCGTCACTTACCACTAAACTCGCGTGCATTTGGAGCAAGCCGACACGTGCGGCGTCTTCGGGTGAGAGCTGAGCTATCTGCCCACCCTCGATATACGCGTAAATCGCCTGATAGGTTTCAGGAATATACTCACGCACCCCTTTTGACTCGATTAATAATCCGGTGGTGTCGTTTAGTAACATCTCTAAGAGACGCTCAACGAGAATATCTTTACGTGTAGCTGGCTCGGGAATCTCTACCCCACCCTGCACTTCTTTAGGCGCACTACTTGCCGCAAGGTCGATTTTAATCTGACTCATCTCGGCTAACAGCGTTTGCTCGGCAATACCGCTCACACGAGCGAGCTGGTGTAGCCAGTGATTTTGCTCCACTGGACTACTCACCTGCTTAATCTTGCCTAACGCTTGCCGAACTGCTTTTTTCTTTGTAGCGATGTCAGCTGCGCGACCAATGCCGTAGTAGTTGAAGTAGTACTCCATCGCAGGCACCGATCTTTCAATCAGCTCTTTCATATGCCCCGGACGGCCCTTAGCGATATCAGCTGGGTCTTTGAGGTTTGGGTCGTCAAAAATAACTACTTTCACATTGAAATCGTTCGCTTGAGCTAAGTCGATCGTACGCTCGGCTGCCGCCTTGCCCGCGTTGTCGTTATCAAAAGAAAGCACAAGATTCTCCGCAAAGCGACGAATTGTCTTGAGGTGGTCGGCAGTGAGCGCGGTGCCAGAGGTAGCGACGAGGTTTTTTACGCCGTCTTGATAGGTAGCGATAAAGTCCATCTGGCCTTCGACCAACACGGCAGTATTGGCGTCTCGAATGTCGTTTTTTGTTTTCCAAAAGCCAAACAACAGACGGGATTTATTAAAAATCGGGGTCTCGGGGCTGTTTACGTACTTTCCGATATCTGCGCTCTCATTGCCTGGCATTACACGGCCCGTAAAGCCAATCACCTTACCGAAGTGATTGTGGAGCGGAAACATAATCCGGTTGCGGAACCGGTCCATATACATCCCGCGTTCGGTTTTAAAAATCAACCCGGCTCGCTCAATATCGGCGGTCGCGTACCCGAGCTTTGTTACGTGACGCAAGAGTGCGTCCATACTCGGTCCGGCCATACCGATCTCAAACTCTTCGATCGTCTTTTCCGTTAAGCCACGACCGGCGAGATACGCCTTAGCCGGCCGCCCCATATCTTCGGCGAGCGTTTGTTTATAGAAATCCTTCGCAATGCGATTAAGTTCGTATAAGACGTCGTATTTTTTCTGGTCTTGATTACCATGGGTCTTAAGTTCAACCCCTGCTTTGTCGGCTAAAATCTTCAGTGCGTCTAAAAACTCGATATTTTCATACCGCATCGTAAATCCAATTACGTCGCCGCCGAGACCGCAACCAAAGCAGTGCCAAATGCCTCGGTCTGGCGAGACCATAAACGATGGTGATTTTTCTTTGTGGAATGGGCAAATACCCTTCAGGTTTTTTCCTGCTGGCGCGAGTGCGACATACTGCTTAATAAATTCAGCGATGTCGATTTTTTCTTTGATGAGGTCGGTAGTTTCGGCCATAGAGTAACTTGCGGTTGTTAGTTACTAGCTTATAGCTTTTGAGGCGGAGAAGCAAAGCAGGTTGAAAAAGTATATGAAGTAGCTATTGTAGAGCTAGCACCTTGGAGAATCACGTGGCAAAAAAGCTCACGTTCGCTCAAAAGATTTACCAAAAACGAAAGGCGTGGCTCAAAGCTCATCCCGTCAAGGCCAAGCAGTACCAGAAGCGTGCTCGCGCGGCTGCACGCCTTAGGTACCAAATGCTCAAGCGCCAGCGCTACGAGGCAAGTACCCCCTGTATCCGCTGTGGACACGCGGCGGACCATGTTTTCTACGGTAAGTGCCGGGCTGGGCAGAGTGTTGCCGAGCAAATGATGCGCGAAAACGAGTCGTTTGATCAGTGGCTTGAGCGCATTACTAGTCAGAGATGTGATTGCCCAATTCATATCTCAATCCTCCCCCGCGAGGAGCCCTTCGAGCGACGATCCACTAGCTGAATCGTCGCTCTTGCTTTTTTATGTGAAAGTGTATATACTAGCCCTATTGTCAAATTAGTAGCTATAGAAACTTACATTTATGCGACACTGTGCAGTCTGTGGAAAAACTTCAAAGATGGGCGGTACCCGAAAACTTCTTCGTGGTCACTACAACCCAACCAACTGGACTCGAAAGTACCCAAACCTCCAGTTAACCCTAACTCCTGATGGTGAGCGCCTTTTGGCTTGCACCCAGTGTATTCGCACCTTTGGTAAAGCTGCTCGCCTTGAGAAAAAGAAAGCTCTCAAGACCGAAGCTGCCCAAAAAGCTACTGTCGCAGCTCCAGTTGCCGAGAAAAAGGCAGAAGAGCCTAAGGCAGAAAAAGCTAAGGCACCTAAAAAGCCTCGCGTCCCTTCGAAGAACAAGAAAGAGCCTAAAGCCAAAAAAACCGCGTAATGCGGTTTTTTTGTTTATACATTCCAGTTCCCAAATCGTTCAGCAAACACGTTTTCGTACTCAAAGCCGGCCACGAGTAAGTTTTGAGTAACTGTTTCAACAAACGGCGTCGAACCGCACACATAGATACGTGGTTTTTGATCTTTTATCCGCCCTAGCGACTCGATCAGCATCTTGCGATCAATGCGGCGCGCGTACCCACTCCAATCTTTAGGTGGGGTTTTTGTATAGGTTGTGATGAGCTGAAAGCTAGGATATTTTTGCGCGTACCCTTCAAGCTCACGTTGGTATAAAAAGTATTCGGGCGACTGCACGCTGATAAGAGCGATAACCGTGCGCTCCTGCTTACTTTCGATATGATGCCGTAACATTGAAAGTAGTGGTGCGAGGCCGCACCCGCCGGCGATGAGCACGAGCGGCTCGGTATAGCTTACCTGCCAGGTAAAATCACTGGCTGGTGCGAGCTGGAGCTCGACCTGGTCGCCTAATTTTAATCTGGAAAGCTGTGGGGTGATTCGCCCGTCTGGCGTAATCTGAATCGCAAACTCAACCTGATTTTTTTGCGAAGGTGCAGAGACGATCGAGTACTGCCGTATATTATGCGCATCTCCGATTAAGCGAAGTAGATAGTGCTGACCAGGAAGATGTGGTTGCCAATTGGGAAGCGAAAAAGTGAGGCCGACTATGTCGGTTGCGAGTTGTTCTTTTTTACATAAAGTCGCTACTTGCCAGCTCATCGTATAAAAATAGTAGCACAGAAAAAAATAAGTCCCGTGCGAACGCGTGTTCGCACGGGACAGAAAGATCATCTCAGTCTGTGAGTGTGGTTTTCCTTCAACTTCCCACACGTAAGACAAAAGATGTTGTTGAACTCGGCTGCGGCGTACGACACCGCATCCTTTTCGAGCTCGCAAGAAAAAACGACCATCCTGCCCTCGCGCGACTGAACGGAGTAGATCGCGCAAAAGAGCAAGCCGTTGGCACGATCGATCTTGGGCGCACCGGGTCGTTGAACGAGCAGAAACATCTCGTGATCCCAAACTCTCCCCTTCAACAACCAGTAGTACCCTGAGGGCACGCCTGCAATCTTGAGACGCTCTGCTGCATCGACGATTGCACAAATCTCTCGTCGCTCTCGAGCCTTGAAACCGCCCTGATTCAAGAAGTAACCCTCAAAGCGCACTCGCTGACGCTCCAGCGTGTAGTCGACAGAGCCCTCGCGCACTGGGCCATTCAGCGTCTGCACTGGCGGCCCCCAATGAGAAAACATCAGAGCCATGTCGTTCGGACCATCGTCGATGGTCAGAGTCTCTCTTTTGAAGAGCTGGGCGATTTCGGCATCGAGCGTCTTGGGAGCCATACGGCCCTCCTCGGTTTTCAAACCCAATCAGCGCATTTTTGAGTGGCGCCACAACACTCCTTGGCTTAGCTTGCGCCTCGCCGACCCTCCCATACGGGTAAGGAATTACTCTCAACCTAACCTCCTTGTATCTACAAGTCAACAATAAACCCGCAGTGCCTAGTGGCCACTGCGGGTCGAGAAACCGGACTACGTCTGAGCTGGATGGTACTTTGCCAGCCACTCGTCGAGCGCCTTTGCGGGATCAACCGCACCGCCCGTAGCGTCAAAAACGCCGGTGTCGTAGAAGTACAGGTGACCGAGCTCGGCGCAAAGCCTCGCTAAGTCGCGATGATTACAGCTCATCATCGTAGAAGCGCGAACAAGGTGATGCCCCTGCCTCGGAATACTTTCGAGCGTCCCCTGCCAAAACTCGCGCTCGAGCTCGATGCTTTTCGCATCAAGCGCATCCTTAAGAGCCTTACCACCACTACGCCTCGCCGGACCAAATGCACCAACAGGCGTGATGTAATGCGGATACACGAATACCTTGAGCTTCACGGGAACCTCCCTTAGTCAGAACTACCCTAGAAATACCACGCAACAAGGCTACTCGTCAATTTTCTTCTTACCCCAGCGCCACTCGGGTTTTTCACCTGTAAGAAAACAAATACCTATGAGGGCGACGGTTGAAACAATATAAGGAATTACGAGACCGTACAGCGTGTCGCTACTTGAATGCGATGCACTGTCGATTTTTAGGAAAAAGAAAATAATTACTACAAAATATAACGCCAAAACAGCCCAGCCCTCCCATCTAGCTGGTGTCCACCCCCATCCATACGTTTTGTTTTTAAACCAGAGTTTTTTCATATTATTTGTCGGGCTGCCGGGAATCGAACCCGGACCGCACACTCCCGAAGCGTGCATACTGCCACTATACGACAGCCCGTTTATCCGCCCTTGGATGTTTACTAGAATATCCCGAAAGTACCTCGAAGTCTACTTTTGCCCCGTACTACCAAAGCCCCCACGATTTTCATTTTCTAGCTTCTCTACCTCCTCCCACTCATATGGTTTTGTATCGACAAATATCCCCTGTAAGATACGATCACCTTTTTCAAGTACTGTGGCTTGATCGGTGAAATTCAGAAGTGCAGCCTTAATTTCATCTTGATCGCCTGAAAAATCTGAATCAATAATGCCAATGCCATTAGCGAGCATTAGACCCTTTTTATGCAAAGAACTCCTGGCTGCGAGAAGTAAAAAATGCCCTACCGGAGTCTCAACGGCGATATTTAGTGGTACGTAGCAAACTTGATGCGGTGCGACCTCGACGCGCTCGCGCACTGACAAATCAAAGGCCGCCGCCTGCTTGCTCTGATGCTTCGGAAGTTCGAGTTGCTTATCAAATCGCTTAATCTTAATCTTCATTAGTCTCCAACTGCGTATTTCTTTTTAATCTCATCATCAATCTTTTCCTGTGCTTCTTGTGCGCGCTTTTTCGAAGCTAAAGACATTTCAACCAGTTTCTTCTCCGGAAGTTTTGCAAGCTCCTTGATGCGCATCTCGAGCACTTTTTGATCGTTTAAACTTGGGTCTTCGAGCACCTCATCAAGTAAGATGGCGATAATCGCTCCAATGCTACGGCTCGGTTTGAGGCCGGAAATCCTAATAACCTCATCGCCTTTGATCGCGAGCATCTTGGCGCTAATTGGGTCAGTTTTTACCTTCTCGATCATCGCCTGGAGGTAACGCAAACGATATGGCTGTGCTTTTGGTACACCACTCCCGATACGATCAGCTTCACGCACTTTAATAAGCGCATCTACATTTTCATCACCCACGCGACTAATAAGACGGCGCACTCCGGAAAGCGTAACTACGTCTGGGTCGTAGACGAACATGTGTTCATAGACGAGTAGTGATACTTTTTCAATCAAATCTTTTGGATAGTGCAAGCGCTCCAAGATAGCGAGCGACTGCTTGGCGCCGATGACTTGGTGGCCATAGAACGTCCAGTCTCCCTTTTTGCCGGCGCGCGTTTTCTTGCCCGTTGGCGTGTTTTTCCACTGACGACTCTTTGGCTTACCTACATCGTGCAGCAGTGCGGCGAGACGCAAATCGAGCGGAAATTCTTTTTCAACCGCGTACTGGAGCGATTTGAGATTGTGTTCGTACACGCTATAGATATGATGCTGGTTTTGCTCCATATCAACGCCCTCGAGCAGTTCAGGAATAACAAATTTAAGTAAGCCGGTCTGACGCATCAGCTCGACACCCTCGTGACCACGGCTTGTCATTAATAGCTTACTAAACTCATCGCGAATACGCTCTTTGGCGATAAACTCTAAGAGCCCGGCGTGTTTTTCAATTGCCGCCTTTGTATCTTTGGCGATGGTAAATCCCAGCTGTGCGCTAAATCGAACTGCACGCATCAAGCGAAGCGCGTCTTCAGTAAAGCGCTCATTCGCATCGCCAACAGCGCGAATTTTTTCATCTTTTAAATCTTCGCGTCCATCAAATGGGTCGACGATATACTCCTCATCAATCTCTCCATCGCCCACTAATCCTTCGGGAATCTGAAGCGCCATAGCGTTAACCGTAAAATCACGGCGAGCCAAATCCTCCTCGACGGTTTTTGCAAACTTCACCTCGTCTGGATGGCGCTTGTCGGTATACTTTCCCTCTAAGCGAAACGTTGTAATCTCGATAATTTTAATACGTGGATCTTCAGAACGTGTTTTTACCCCTACGGTACCAAATTGGTTTTCATAGACGCTGTCCGGAAATAGTTTTTGAACTTCCTCGGGTTTTGCATTGGTCGTAATATCCCAATCCTTTGGCTCAACTTTTAATAAGAGGTCGCGAAGACAGCCGCCAACTAAATAGGCGGAGTGACCACTCTGCTGCAAGATCGCGGCAATTTGGAGAACTTCTTTTGGTACTTTTACTTCCATACTCGTTTATTATTTATCGCCTCTTTATCCCAAAAAGCTTTTTCAAGATCAATACCCATACCGTTACAGATACCCAAAATATGGATTAAGACATCAGCTACCTCGTGTTCTGGATTATAGTCGGCGGAGTGCTTCCCCGTTTTGATTCCGACTGACTTACGCGCAGCCTTTGCGCACTCACCGATTTCTTCTATGAGGAGCATAAACTTTTGCGGAACTGTTTCTTCAGCAAAACCACGCTCTATCGCCTTTTTAGCGATATAGCGCTGCAAGTCCTTTAGTTGATACTTCTTTCTCATGAGATTGAGCTGTCTGACTGCTTCTAGGTTAATATACGCAGTATAAGCGTTCTTTGGGGCTTCTTCAATTAGACCCTTTTAGCGCAAGCGCAAAGCTATCCAATAGCTCCTTTGCGCTTATTTCTGCATATCAATCTCTCGATCGATTTCATCTAAATCGTTTTCAATTTCTGCCTTGATTTCTTTTTCTTCTGTCGTGAGAACTCGAGAGCGACGAATGTGTTGCAGTAACTCAAGATGCTTTTCGAGGCGCTTCTTTACATCGAGCAGCAGGCTTAAGCCCTCGCTCTTCGTAAGTAACCCCTTCCTCGCTTTCATTCTCCTTCGAAGACTACTTCGACGGTGTCCGAAGTAGTACGATAAGCCCGCAAAAGCGACTACGATAGTAAGAAGGACGATGCCGAGTGGAAGTGCGGCGACAGCCAGCGGACCGACGGTAACCATAAGCTGCTTCTTGGCCGCCATCATAAGCGAGACAACCTGTGGGATACCAGCAGTTGATGAGTAAAATGTGTCGGATACCTCGATGCGATTACCGGCGTAATCAATTACGGAAAGCTTTACGTTATTAGCTCCGAATGCGTTTAAGGCAAAGCTATGCTTCCCATCAACGACTTCTTTCTCGGAAAATGTTTTTACACGAACATTATTCACGCTTACCTCGTACTTATCGATTCCAGATGCTGCATCTTTTACCTCAAGGTTGATCGTCAACATTTTCGCATCCTCATTGTATGAGAATGTAGCGCTCTTTTTCTCTGGTGCGCTCGTATCTATATGTACTACATATGAAGCAGTCGGCCCCCACGAACCATTTTTCCGAGCTCGAGCCTTGAAGTACCAGGTGCCATCTTCGAGATCAGGAATTATTTTTTCACTAATCGCAGGACTATAGAGAACTCGCGGAACGCTCGTCGCGTCAGTACTCATACTAGTCTGAATCGCATCCGCACCCGCCGGAACTACCCACTGAAACTTTGGATTTGCATTGTTATACCACTGATCTCCCACTTGGTGTGTTGGCGAGGAGATTTTGAGCGCGAGCGCCGAAGTATCTACCGAAGAAGAAGGAGGAGGAGTTGAAGCTCGATTCTCGCTCGGGGCGATGACTAACGACTTGCCGAGACTGCTTACGAGCACGTTTGTCCCAAACCCATCGTTTGCTCGAACTGCGGCTCCAGAAAATGAAAATTCGGCCGACCCAGCCGCTTTCGCCCTAACTATAACAGACAAAACTGTTCCCTGGGGACCATCAAATCCTGGCGTTGGCAGGCCACCATTGAACGCGATTGTTCCAAGTGAGTTTGAAAATGATGGTTCTTCAACCCAGAGCGAAAAGATTGAGCTCGCCTTGCTTACTGAAATAACACTTAATAAGTTTGTCGGGAATAGTATTGTCGCCTCTGCATTATTTATCGCAACTCCGCCGGAGTTCACCGTGACCGTAAGGAGTGCTGTATCACCTGGGGCGAGCGTCGTCGCATTTGAGTTAATTTGTAGCGATGCCGCGCTCGCACTTCCGCACCCAGTAAAGAATACACCTAATACAAATATGGTAGCGTAGTGTACAATTTTGCTACTTATTATTTTTCTTAAATCCATATTTGTAAATAACAACTAGAAGGAGGATGAATAAAATTATTATACCATAGGACTTTGCGCTAAAATTCGCTACTGATTCGTTCTCGCTGCCTTCCCCGTCCTTACCGACCGTAATCTCAAGAGACTTTGAAGAGACTGGCTCTTTTGTCCCCTTTCCGTCATTCAGATATGCAGCTCCATCTTCGTATGAAAGCGTGAAAGTGCGTACTTCGTCAGAAAACAGTCTTACCTTAAATAACAAGCCCTCGGAATCAAAGCCGTCTGGCACTCCTCCAGTAAAACGAATCGATTTCGCAGCTTTATCGTACTGCGGTGGGTTGGGCCACATTGGCAAAATTGACTCGCCATTTTCGACTTGAACCGAAAGATTATTCAAATCCGCTCCGGAAAATTTAATCGCCCCTTCGACTACATTTAACCTTTTTGACTGTGGGTCAATGAGAACTTCTACAACCGCTGAACCATCCGCACCCCCGCTCTTTACTGATTGAAATATCACCTCCGCCGCTAACACGCTCTTTGCGCTAAGCACAGAGCATGCTACGAATAGTCCAAAAGCGAGATATTTAGAAGATTTTTTAATCATACGTTATGGTCGCTTAAATAATGCTGGATTTTTGCCCCACTGATACAACAAGATCGAGAAGTCTATCGAGTTCACCTGTCCGTCAAAGTTCATATCAACGCCAGCATTTCTGAACGGTCCTTTTGTTTTCCAGAAAGCCAACATAATCGAGAAGTCTACCGAGTTGACCTTGCCATCACCGTTTATATCAGCTCCTACACTCACTCCACTTACCACCGTAGGAGTTGGCATCGAGTACCCACCTCCACCTCCTCCGCCGCCCCCACCCCCTCCGCCTCCGCCGCCGTTAGTTGGCGGAGTATTCGTTGTGGCAGTAAACGACTGATTTGCCGACGAAGAGTCAGAGCCGAACTGAACATCGATATGGAAGTAGTAGCTTCCGGCTGTTGATACAGTTGAGTTAAGGGTTGTATCAAAGTTCTCTAATGGCTGGATAAGCTTAGCCGCTGTCGAGCTGAATACATCATTTCCTCCGCCACACTCGTTAAGCGCAGAATCTGTCACGCACCAGGTGTACTGATACTCATACGCCGTCGAACCTTCGTTAGTAATGCGAACATTTGTTGAGATTGTCGGCGTCAAGAGACTCGAGAAACTTTGAATCAACACCTGTGCCGGAGCTCCTGGCGTTGCACTTACCTCTGACGAGGCTGATCCTTGCCCAACGATGTTCTTAGCTCGCACGCGGAAATCATATGAATTATCGTTCGACAAACTAGTTACTGTCGTAGCCGGACTCGTTCCAACGCCATCAGTAAATACCGACCACGTACCATCGGTAGTGAGCTTGTATTCGACAATATAATCCGTGATCGCCGAGCCACCATTGCTCGCTGGAGCCGTCCAAGAGAGATCAATGCTGCTATCGCCGATAGTCGCCGCAAGATTAGTTGGCGCGCCAGGAACACTCGCCGGAGTTATCGAGTTACTCGTACCCGAAGACGCACCCGTGCCGATCGCGTTGGTTGCCGTGACGGTAAAGGTGTACGTTGTGCCGTTAGTTAAGCCAGTTATGGTTGCTGAAGTTGCACTGCTTGTCGCTGTGTGGCCGCCAACATTCGAAGTGACCGTGTAGCTCGTGATCGTCGAACCGCCGTTATCGGCCGGCGCAGACCACGTCAAACTCGCACTACTGTCTCCAATTGTACCAGCAACGTTTGTTGGTGCGTTTGGTACGGTCGCTGGAGTTACCGAGTTACTCGCCGTTGAAGAGGCGCTCGTACCAAGCGCGTTAGTCGCACTAACAGTAAATGTGTACGCCGTTCCATTTGTCAGGCCGGTAATCGTAATTGGAGATGAGCCGCCGGTTGCGCTAAATCCACCGATATTTGAGCTGACGGTGTAGCCGGTAATCGCAGAGCCATTGCTCGCTGGAGCGTCGAATGAGACTGTCGCCTCACCGTTGCCACGAACTGCGACGATGTTTGTCGGAGCGTCCGGAACCGTTGCGGGAACGACCGAGTTACTTGTGCCTGATGGAGTGCTCGTACCAACCGCGTTGGTCGCGATAACCGTAAAGGTATACGTTGTGCCATTTGAAAGTCCAGTCACTGTGATCGGAGAAGCACCACCAGTCGCACTAAATCCACCGACATTTGAGCTGACGGTGTAGCTAGTGATGGCAGAGCCGCCGTTACTGACTGGAGCGGTAAAGGAGATCGTCGCTTCGCCATTACCACGGACTGCCGAAACGCTCGTTGGAGCACCTGGAATAGTTGCGGGAACAATCGAGTTACTTGTACCCGATGGAGTGCTCGTACCAACCGCGTTGGTCGCCGTGACAGTAAAGGTGTACGTCGTGCCGTTAGTTAAGCCAGTTATGGTGATTGGTGAAGAGCCACCACTTGCAGAAAAACCACCGATGTCTGAACTGACGGTGTAACCGGTAATGGCCGAACCACCATTGCTTGCTGGAGCGGTAAAGGA
>CAZFZO010000014.1:0-15125 GCA_964523595.1 uncultured Candidatus Saccharibacteria bacterium
GCAGAGGGCGGCCAAGTCTTGGAGAGCCGCGAAAATCGCCGGAGCAACACGCAGATACTGCTCATCCGTTAGGAAGAACTTCTTCGTTCGCTTCGGAATCACTACCGGTCGCATGCGTGTTTTCGTTCGGCTCGTCCCCGAGCCAATCGCATACGCCTGACGGTAAGGACGAGTCCGGTGGAGTCCGATCTCGCAAAGGATCGCTCGCGGGTAGTCGTAGTCCCAGGCACGCCCGGGGCCGATAACTACGAGGAGGTATATTTGCGGGTCAGGATTCCAGCGAGTCTCAACGCTTCCATCAGGAAGGAGCTCAATGACGATCTGCGCCATCGACGCGATGCGGGAGGTGACTTGTCGCACCTTCTGCTCGCTCAAACGAGAAATCTTCTTCGGCATAGAGGCGCCACCTCCTTTCTGGTTGGTGTGAAGAGCTATCTTTAACCTAGCAGGCGTGCATCGCCAGTCAAGCAGGAGTTAAAGAACAAAGGCGTATTTGCTATACTAGCTGTATGATTTCATATTTCAACTTCAAAAGTCAGCGCGGGAGTTCGGGCGGAGAGGGTGGTGGTGGCGCGGGTGCATTTTTAGGCTTGCTCGTTATCGCCGGCTTATTAATTTTTGGCGCTTGGTATCTTAATTCTGGCCTCGCTCCAATTGGAAGTTCCTCAAAAACAACAAGCAAAAATAAGTCCGAAGCGACATTAATTGCCGAGGGTAAAAAGTATACAATTCAAATGACTGCGCAGGGATTCGCGCCCAAAGACCTCGTCATTAAGCGTTATGATACGCTGACCTTCACGAATGTTGATACAAAGCAGCACTGGCCAATATCAGATACCTGCCCAGCACTCGACTCGCATCGCGCGCTTAATCAGCGTGAGGCGTATGGCATAGTCTTTGATAAGGCACAGTCGTGTACGTTTTACGATAAGACCTTTCCAGCCTTCAAGGGAACGATTAAGATCGTTAACTAGTTGAGCTATTTCTTTTTCGCGCAGAACGTTTTAAGCTACGAGCAATAAGCTCTATGCGCTTTATTGGCGACTTTCATATTCACTCCAAATACTCGCGAGCAGTAAGTAAGCAGATGACGATTCCGATGCTCGACCGCTGGGCGGATGATAAGGGTATTTTAGTGATGGGTACGGGAGATTTTACGCATCCGCTTTGGATAAAGCATCTCAAAGAAACGCTCGAGCCCGCCGAACCAGGATTATTTCGAGTAAAAAAGCAGCACCAAGAAAAAACGATCAAGGGGACGTTTGGGCAAACAAGATTCATTTTAACCGTTGAGATCTCCAGTATCTATAGTAAAGACGGTCGTACGCGCCGGGTGCACAATATTATCCTCGCACCAGATATCAAAACGGTCGAATCAATCAATGCTGCACTTTTAAAAGCAGGAGCTAAGCTAAGTTCGGATGGCCGACCAATCGTCGGGCTCGATGCTCGCGAAGTCGCCAAGATCGCTTTCACTACTAATCCCGAAGCGGTAGTGATTCCAGCGCATATCTGGACGCCTTGGTTTGCACTCTTTGGTTCAATGTCCGGATTTAATACGATAGAGGAGTGTTTTGGTGAGTATAGTGACCAAATTTTTGCGATGGAGACTGGCTTGTCGTCTGACCCAGCGATGAACTGGCGACTTTCGATGCTCGACCGGATCGCGCTGATTTCAAACTCCGACAGTCACAGTCTTGAGCGCATCGGCAGAGAAGCAAATATATTTGATACAGAACTTTCCTATCAAGGAATCATTAGTGCACTCAAGCAAAACGATCCAAAAACATTTGTCGCAACGATCGAGTACTTTCCAGAAGAGGGTAAGTATCACTACGATGGTCACCGTGCTTGCGGTATAAGTTGGGCGCCAGATGAAACAAAAAAGCATCGTGGCATCTGCAGTTCTTGCGGGAGGCCGGTAGTGGTCGGGGTGATGAATCGCGTTGATAGGCTGGCAGATCGGGATGAGATTAAGCCAATACAAAAGCCATTCGAGCAGGTCATCGCCAATCATCACCAAAAACGGGTTCCATATATTAACTTGGTCACTCTCGATAGTATTATCGGCGAGGCGTTTGATGTTGGAGTAAAATCTAAGGCAGTTTGGCGTGAGTATGAAAAGCTTATTAAGGCGTTTAAAACCGAGCTCGATATTTTAATGAAGATTTCGTTAAAAGACTTCGCCGCCGTCGCCACACCAGAAGTTACAGAAGGGTTAAAGCGAGTGCGTTTAGGTCAATTGAGTATCACCCCGGGCTATGACGGTGAGTATGGGGTAGTGAAGTTATTTAATAGCAAGGAGAAAAAAGCGATCGCTAACGGCAAGACGCTATTTTGACAAACAGAGCTTTGTGCGCCTAAGATGGGGGCGTGCTCGAGCTCGTCGCTTAAGCACAGTCCCTGTCGTTAACCTGGAGCCTGCTGAAACGGCGGGTGAGGGTAGACGAAGGAGGTTTGGTTCGATGGCTCGTCGCAAAGAGATTCCGCTCGATGTCGCCACGTTGGCGTCGTCGGTTCAAGGTCGCTCGGCCAATCTGATCGCGGCACTTCTGCGCGCCGCACAGCTACACCGTATCGATCCGCGCGTGCTACTTAGTCTTGGCGAAAAGCCGGACGATCAGGACGTGGACAACATGGTGCGTGCCTTGCTGATTCGCCACCCGGGCCTGACCCTTGTCGCCAACGAGTGCCGAATCGAGATGCCCGCGCTTGCGCGAGTAACCGATGAAGAACGAGCGAAGGACTATGATGGCGAGTATTGCTATCGTCTCGTTAAGGACAGCTCAATTACGGAGCCCTTCATCCTTCGACTCGCAACAGTCTTTCTCCCCGGTGAGGAGTATGTTAGTTGGCTGGAGCGAGATCGGAGATTACTGCTAGATGCAGGCAGCCTTCCTGGCTATCAACATGCACGATACCTAGTGCAAAACCAGGGTCGTCCCGATATCGCCGCCGCGCTAAACAGCGCCCGTGGGCAGCCGATTCACTTTGCTGGATCCGAGTGGGTGTCGACATCAAGCACTCCCGCCAATCTGCGAATGATGCTTGTGATGAGGAGGTTTCAAGACAATCCGTGGGAGCTCGAGTGGACGTCTCACGAAACCAGCGTCTTCTCCTCCGATTTGTTCGCTGCTCCTGGTAGGTAGTTAGTGCAGTATGAATGTAGGGCCGTTCTCACACGAGGCGGCCCATTTTTTATGTGATAAAATAGAAGGTAATGAGCTTCTCCCTTATTTATTTGGTGCAGCGATTTTTCTATCGCATCTATATTTTTATCTCGAGTTGGTATCTCGGGAGCTTTATGACGATCGCGCGAAAGTGCATCGACACACTCGAGAGTCTTGATCGCTACTGGGCGGTCAAAATAAACCTTCGCTATATTTTCCGCCCACTCTATCAAGACAGTGGATTTATCGCGCGTATTCTCGGATTCATATTTAGAACTATTCGTATCAGCCTCGCGCTGGTCATATACGCCGTCCTTATTATAGTCAGCCTCGCGCTGTATCTTATTTGGGCGCTTATCCCAATCTATATCGTCTTACACGCACTTAATCAGGGCGCATACCCATTTCCTGTATGGCTAAAGAAATAGAAATCTACTATCAGGATCCGAGATTGAAGATGACCGCGGTCGGGCGCTTTTTTGTGCGTCTTATCTCATACTTCTCGTATGGATTTTTGCTCGCCGGCGCGGGCGTCGGCATTATCTCTGACGTCGCCTGGCTTCAGTCATTAGGCGCGCTCATCATACTGTTTATTCTCGAGCGTCTCTACCACCTAGGCAAGCCAGAGCGCTCACTTTCCCGATTGTCAGCGGCTAACGCGAATGCACGAATGTATCTCGATCCAGCTTCGTACGCTGCTATTGAGGGTGCGTACGACCAGGTTGCGGTCGCCGGCGGAGATATCGAGCTTCGCTTACTTTCCGAACTCTTAAAGCGTCGCGAGATTAAAAAGGCGATGTTGCGTATGGACGTTGGCGCAGCCGACTTAATGGCTAAGATCGATGGGTATCTCGAAGAGTCGGGCAAGCAAAAGGTGAGTAAGGACGATCTTGCCGACCAAGTAGAAAAAATCGTACTCTCTGCGCTCATGAAAGCGCGAGCGAGCTTCTCCTCAAGCATCGAACCAAAAGATTTGTTTTCAGCCCTAAGCGAGACAGGCGGAGTGCGCATCAAGAGGCTCTTCGCACTCTTTGATATCAATACGGGAGACCTAGATGCCGCGCTGCTCTTTAGTAAGAAGACGCCATTTACTCTAACGGGATTTTTAAGTAAGCCGCTGCATCAGCGTCACCGCATTATGAATCGTGCGTGGACCGCTCGACCGACTCCAATTTTAGACGAGTACGCAACCGACGTTACCGACCTTGTCCGCGCAGGTGAGGCGGGATTTCTCATTGGACACGAACAAGAGTACGAGCGTCTGGTGAGCGTGCTCTCGCGCCCAGGTAATCCAAACGCTCTCTTGATTGGTGAGCCAGGCGCTGGCAAAGAGAGTCTTATTACACATCTCGCATTTCAAATTATTAAAGATCGCGTACCAGCGCCACTCTTTGATAAGCGTTTGGTAATGCTTGATATCGGGAGTATCGTCGCGGGTGCGCACGAGGGCGACGTACAGGAGCGATTGCATCTTATATTGGACGAGATTGTTGCCGCGGGAAACATTATTTTGTATGTCCCAGATATGCACAACCTCGTTAAGACTTCTGGTGAGATGCGAATGTCTGCGGCAGATATCTTTTTGCCAGCGATTCGCTCAAGCTTATTTTCAGTAGTCGGTACGACACTGCCTCGGGAGTACAAACAGTTTATCGAACCAAACTCGAGTTTTAAGGGTGCGTTTGAAGAGGTGAAAGTGCAGGAGGTGAGTGAGGCGCAAGCGACGCAGTACCTGGTCTATCAGGGAATGCTACTCGAACAAAAAACAAAAGTTGTAATTACATTTAGCGCGATTAAGGAGGCGGTTCGGTTGAGCCACAAATATTTTAGAGACAAGCTTTTGCCAGGTTCGGCCGAAGACTTACTTAAAGAAACGCTCGCTGACGCGATGCAAAAAGGGAAGAACCTTATTAAGGGCGACGATGTGGTTGCGGTAGCCGAACAAAAGATCAATATCCCACTTCATACGGTTGGTGCGGGTGAGGCGAAACAACTCTTAAAACTCGAAGAGACAATTCATAAGTCATTCATTGATCAGGATGAGGCGGTTAAAGCGGTCAGTAACGCACTACGCGAGTATCGCAGCGGTCTTTCGCGTAAGGGTGGGCCGATAGCCACATTTCTGTTTGTCGGGCCAACCGGTGTCGGTAAGACCGAGTTAAGTAAGATTATCGCCAAGATTCAGTTTGGTTCAAAAGACTTGATGACACGTTTTGATATGTCGCAGTACCAAACAAAGGAAAGTATCGTCAGCTTTATCGGCTCATCCGATGGTTCGGTCTCTGGCGCACTCGCTGACGCGGTGCTCGAGCGCCCATACTCACTCGTATTGTTAGATGAGTTTGAAAAGGCGCATCCCGACATTCTCAACCTATTCTTAGCGATTTTTGACGACGGCAAGATGAACGATAGTGTTGGTCGTGCGGTAGATTTTACTAACACAATCATCATCGCCACGAGCAACGCCCACTCGGGATTAATCAAAGAAGAAATTGAAAAGGGGACTTCGATCGCTACAATCTCTGATCTGCTTAAAAAGCGACTCGTAGAATACTTTAAGCCAGAACTTTTAAATCGCTTTTCGGATATCATCGTCTTTAAGAGTTTGAGTCGAGCCGATACCGTAGAGATAGCCAAGCTTAACCTTCAGGAGGTGATAAGTGCGATGCAGCAAGCTCAAGCGGTGGATCTCGTATTTGAAGCTACTGCGGTACAAAAAATCGCCGAGTTGGGTTACGACCCAGTATTTGGCGCCCGCCCGCTCCGTAAGGTCATTTCAGAGCAAATACGGGGTGTTTTAGCCGAGCAGGTGCTTAAGGGTGAGATTCCTCGTGGCTGTAAATTGACGGTTTCGCACAACGGACACAGCTTTGTCTTTGAGCAGTCTGAAAAATAGAAAAAACGCCAGAGGTATGATAGACTGGCGGTAATGGAATTGAATAAGGAGAAAGAAAATCAGCCTTTAGATACAAAGGCTACCCGTATTATTTCTGCGGGTATTATCGTATTTCGCCGCACCAAGGAGGGTATAAAGTTTTTGATCCTCTATCATGGTCGCGATTACTGGAACTTCCCGAAAGGTAAGCTTGAGCAGGCCGAGCGTAGCTGGCAGGCGGCTTTTCGCGAGGTCCGCGAAGAAACAGGACTTAAATCAACCGAGCTCAAACTGGTTGGTAATTTTAAGGCGTTTGAGAAGTTTTTCTACCGCCGAGGCAACGATCGTATTTTCAAAGTAGTCATCTTGTATCTCGCCGAGACCAAGCAACCAAATATCACCGTTTCGGATGAGCACGAAGGGTATGGCTGGTTCAAGTTTTCCGAAGCGAAAAAGATTATGGGCAGATACAAAGACAGCGTAAAGATTCTTGAAAAGGCCTATAACTTCCTCCAAAAGGGAAAGGTGCCAGCAGCGGCAAATAAGCAGGTTGTCGAGCCACCAAAAGAAGTAAAGTAAAACATAAAACCGCCTTTCGGCGGTTTTATGTTTGAGTTCTATTTAACCAAGGAGACGATTTTCGCAAAGACCTCTGGCTGGTGCTCTGCAAGGTCGGCGAGCGTCTTGCGGTCAAGTTTGACGTTGGCCTTCTTGAGTGCGCCGATGAATTTGCTGTAGGTCGTTCCGTTTTCGCGGAGTGCGGCGTTCATCTTTACAGTCCAGAGTGAGCGGAAGTCTCGCTTGCGCTTCTTGCGACCCATAAACTGGTGGGTCCAGGCGTGGAGTAAGGCTTCTTTCGCTGCCGCCTCTTTACTCTTACGGCCCCATTTAAAGCCCTTAGTATATTTAAGGGTCTTCTTTCGCTTGCGGGTATTAAGTGTTCCTCGTTTTACGCGTGTCATAGATGTGAGTAGGGATTAGCCGATGCGGTGCATTTGCTGCATGAAAATACGGCGGTCAGATGAGTGAACGGCGAGACTGTGTTTCTGTCCACGCTTTTGACCCTTGCTCTTGCGAACACGGAAGTGGTCAACACCCATTTTACGGCGCATGATCTTGCCGGTTTTGGTTATTCTAATTCGTTTTGCAACTGTTTTTCTCATAAAAAAAGTCCAGAGGACCTAATAAAAAGATAAACCGATAATAGCAGACGGCTGGAGATTTAGCAAGGGGAGGGCTACTTTTTAGCCAAAAGCGTGCTAATACCGCTCATTCCGTTCGAAGGTCCGCCGATAATCGTGTGATTTGGCGTAATCATCAATAAGAACTCGTTGACCTTTTTGCGGGCGAAATCGCGGTTACCTTTTTCGCGTCCACGGAGCTGGAGTAAGACCTCTACGTTATTTCCTTCGCTTAAAAACTCGTTCACACGATTAGCTTTCATAATGAGGTCATTTTTCGCCTCACGAATACTGATCTGTACCTGTTTATTGCCTCCAGTATTTTTTTGCGCAGCTTTTTGCTTTTTGAGCTTCTTCTCTTGCTGGTACCTAAACTTATCAAAGCTAATGATTTTACAAACTGGTGGTTTGGCTTCAGCAGAAATCTCAATCAGGTCGAGTCCGCGCTCCTTCGCCACCTTCAAAGCCTCAGCAATAGCTAAGACACCGACGTTTTCGTCGTTCTCGTCGATAACGCGCACTTCTGGTGCGGTGATCTGATTATTAATACGGTTAGGTAACATGCGAAGATTTTAGCACAAATCCTAGCTAAATCAACGGGAGCGGGGTAGGTCTAAATAAAAAAGCGGCTCTGGCAGTGGCGAGGACGAGTAGTCCTGCGCTCTGTCAGAGCCGTGATCGGGTCAGGCGGGGGTACGAGCCTTCTTCTTCGACTGAGGCTTGAAGTTGACGCTCAGGAAGAGCGAGACCTGGGAGCCCTTGCTCCCGATGACACGGGTCTCGCACTTATTCCAGAGCTTCCAATCCTTCCGCTTCACCTCACAATTGACGCTCTCGATCTCTCCTTCGACGCCTCTCAGTTTCGCGAGCAGGGCGTCCGCATCGACGAACGGGTCGACGCCACGTTGGGCGAACTTCGGCTCCAGGGGGATGAACCCCTCCAGGCTGACGTTCAGGAACAGGACCCCTCCTTCGCCCTGGTCATAGGACATCGTCTTGATGTCGACCTGGCCGAAGTGCCCCTTGATACGCACTTCTTCGAACGCCGTCACGAACTCCGGTACCTTCTCGAGCACGTTCTTCGCCACCTGCCACCTCCAATTCGGAATTTAGGTACGCAAAAAGACTATATTTCTATAGCATTAATAAATAAAAGTGTCAAGTATTGGTGGAAGAGGCGGTAAAAAGTTGGAACCAATTAGAAGCCTATATATTTGAGGCCTACGCGGCTTTGCAGGATCTTAGCCCTGCTCATAAAGAGCTTGTATTTGCTGGGTCGAACAAGCAAGAGGGGACACATGATGGTAGTTAAATAAGACGACATAGTACGACAATGAAGATGCTTCCAGAAAAAGAAGAGTTTTTACAAAATACAATTCGTGATTGTATGGCGGTTAACCCGTTTGTTTCAATACGGAAAATGCAGGAATTAGTAAAGGAAAATACCGGCCACTCAATAAGCGATAAGTATACAGTCAAGCTAATGCGCAAAATCCGGCGGCGAGCAGTCATTCAGTCTGATCGTAAGAAGATGAATGAGCGATTGGCTGAAGTGAGGGAGAAGTTCCGCATACTAACGGATGATTTATTCAGGATAGTTTATTGGAGGGCGGATTTTATAAAAAAGTATGGGTTGGCTAAGCCACGATTTCATGAACGGATTTCAGCCATGAGGCTTTTAGGTCAGATGGAGTTAATGCTTTTCCGGGCCGAGCTTGATGCTGGGACATTCGAGAACAGGCAGGTAGCGATAGGCGAGATGCTCGAGCGAGGCATTTTACCCACTGAACTACGAGAGCAGGTAATTGGAGTATTCAGGACATGGAAAATGAGGCCCATTCACTCACAAGACGAAGTGACATCTAATGAGTAGGTTATTTCCTTACCATTGAAATGATTGTATCATTAAGATATTGATATCTATTCATGTCTAAAAAAATAATGAAAAAATACCAGCAACCAGTGGCCATTGATCTCTTCTGTGGTGCGGGTGGGCTAACGGTCGGTCTTAAAAGGGCTGGCTTCAGAGTTGTCGCAGCGGTTGAGGTTGATCCGGTGATAGCAGCTACATATAAAAAAAATCATCCAGAAGTCAAGCTAATCATTAAGGATATTAAACAAGTCACAGCTAAAGAAATTCTAGCCTTAACAGGGATTAAGAAAATAGATTTAGTGGCTGGCTGCCCACCATGTCAGGGTTTCTCGAAGCTTACCGATAAACACCACCGCAACGATGAACGTAATCAGCTTGTTCTGGAGATGGGTAGATTAGTGAAAGAGCTTGAGCCATCAATTTGCATGATGGAAAACGTTCCCGGTCTTTCGCAGAGAGGGCTGCCATTACTATCAATAGTAGAGAGAGACCTCGCTGATATTGGCTATAAAATTAATCGAGGCATCTTACAGATGGCCGATTACGGTGTCCCTCAATCTCGCCGACGCTTAGTCTTATTGGCTGGGAAGGGATTTGAGATATCCTTGCCGAAGGCTACCCACGGTCGGGTGGCTAATAAGGAAATGGGAGTCGCATCGTGGGTAAAAGTAAGGGATGTTTTGAGAGATCGGGCGAAGCCCGTGACTCTCGCAGAAGCGAATAGGGCAGGTGGTCCGGGAAAATTTAATTGGCATGTGGTTCGTAATCTGCAACCAATCAGTATTAGGCGGCTACGGGCTACTAAGGCTGGTGCGAGTAGACTTTCTTTGCCAAAGCATTTGCGCCCCGACTGTCATAAAAATTCAGACGGCTTTGAGAACGCTTACGGACGTATGAGCTGGGATGATGTTGCGCCAACAATGACAAGCGGTTGCACTACTTTAAGTTCGGGTCGTTTCGGACATCCAGAAGCAGACCGTACCATATCCGTTAGAGAGGCTGCCCTTATTCAAACTTTTCCGAAAAATTATAAATTTGATACCAGCAAGATTGCAACTGCTTGCGAGTTAGTTGGCAATGCATTACCGTGTAAGTTTGCCGCGGCCGTCTCGCTCCAATGCAGAATAGCTATGGAAAATTTACAAAAATATGACGGGTAAAAAACTTGAGCCGTTGACGATGCATTTCGCCGGAGGACTTATCAAGCACCTCGGCTTACAGATGTATTCCGGTCCAGTTCCAGCAATCGCTGAACTCATTGCTAATGCCTGGGACGCCATGGCTTCTAAGGTTGAAATAGTTATACCTTTTGATAAAGCAATCGGGCGGGATAGCGAAATCACAGTTGAGGATAACGGCCATGGCATGAGCTACGAAGATGCCGATAAAAAATATCTAACAGTGGGTCGCGATCGCAGAAAACAGGAAGGAGATTTATCAGAGGCCTATAAGGGAATGAAGCGGCGTAGATTAATGTCGCGAAAAGGTATTGGTAAACTAGCTGGTTTTGGGATAGCGAGCATCGTCGAAGTACGAACCATAAAGGATGGGAAGATAACCCATTTCCAAATGGATTTCGAAAAGATGACAGAAGGTAACTCCTATGTCCATGAATATCAGCCAGTATTATTGGGTGATAACGGCAAACAGACTAACGAGAACCCCGGCACAAAAATTACTTTAAAGCGGCTTAAGGTTTCAAAAGGTATCCCAGGACAAGCTTTTGTCACTAGTATGGCAAGGAGGTTCGCTATATTAGCCGATCCTCATTTCTCTGTTTTATTGAACGGCGAAAAGATAAAGAAAGATGAAGTGAAGTTTCAATTTCGATATCCTAAAAAGATCGGCAGTTGGAACGAAGAGAGCGTGCCCGGGGCAGGGAAAATAAAATGGTGGGTTGGCTTTACGGAGAAGCCAATACCGAATGAAGAAGCTAGAGGGGTTGTTGTTTTTGCACGCGGTAAGTTAGCACAAGCCCCTTGGTTTTTCGATGTGAGCGGTGGTACATACGGGCAACACGGCATCCAGTATATGACAGGCGAGGTTCAAGCCGATTTTCTAGATTTAACAGAAGGCGAGGACTTGGTTGCCACTGATCGAGCTAGCGTTTTATGGGACGAAGACGGTTCCGCTTCTAGTCTACGAGAATGGGGTCAAAAGAAGGTGAAGGATTTACTTAAGGAATGGGCTGACCGACGTAGTCAGGAAAAACGCGATCGTCCAGAAATAAAAAAATATCTCGCGTACGGAGAAGGATTACCGGATCGCGAGAAGCGGATATTTTATGACTACATCCGCAAAATTACCTCAATACCACAGATTGATGAGGATGAAGCGATTTTGGATGAGTTGGCTAAGTTTGGGTACAATGCTCTTACGAACCAGCACTTTCTAGAAATGATTAAACAGATTAATGCTGCCTCGCCACAGGACTTTTCAAAGATAGGTGAGATACTTTCTGAGTGGGACATTATAGAAGCAATAAACACCGCCCAGCAAGTTAAAGGAAGAGTTGAGATTATACGTAAATTTAGCGAGATGATTGATAAAGGCGTCCCAGAAAAGCCAGATATGCAGGATTATATGATGGAGCATCCATGGCTGCTCGATCCAGCATGGGCTCCATTACACCATGAGAAATCCCTCGATACAATTCTCGAGAAAGAGTTTCATCTCAAAAAAACAGGATCTAGGCAGGGGAAGCAGAGACTTGATTATTTTTGTTTGGCAGCAGGTAATCAGTGCGAAGTTATTGAGCTTAAGCGGCCTGGAGTAAAAGTAGGGAGGTCAGAACTTGAGCAAATACAGCGGTACGTAACATTTCTAAGAGAAGAAGCGAAGAAGACTACGCAGAGCGATCTGAAATTTGATCGGGTATCAGGAATGTTGATTTACTCGGACATAGAAGATGGGCTTGGATCAATGATCGATATGCTTGAAAGCGCAGGGATTAAAGTGCTGCGCTGGAGCGATCTATTAAGGCGCACAGAAACTTTGCACAAAGAATTTCTTGTAGTCATTAAAAAGAGGGCTCCGGCCAGCGACCCACGCATGATGGCACTTGAAGATGGGTCGAAGGTTCCACACAAGGGTGGGAAGAAGGGAATAAAGAAAAATTAGTGCTAGCGTGATAATAAAGTTGCTAGAAATTTATATTACGCGCGCATGGGGCATTAAAAGACAATCCACGGCTTTCATTTAGTCTTAATTAAGAAGGGTTTTTGTCTGTATATGACTGGTTTTCCTTTGCTATTTCATCTCAATACGGCATAATTGAGTTACAACTTAATATGTGGAGTGTGGCCTAAACCGACGGGAGCGATCTTGGCGGCATGGCTCAAAAGCGCAACGAGTTAAAGATCCCATCATCAGGATCGCTCGTTGCGTTATGCGGGGAAACTCGCATATGGGCCGCAAGGCCCTACTGGTGGTGGGTTTTTTGTTTGAGGTCGATTAAAAGTAATCAATAAAAAATATGGTTGTTCTAATCTGGATTATATGTGCGATCGCATCTGCTATCGTGGGGTACGAAAAAGGAGAGGCGATTACGGCATTCTTTGCAGGAGCGATTTTTGGACCATTAGGTCTTATTTTTGCATTTCTTAGCAAGGGCAATAAGCGGAGAGCCTGTCCATTTTGTAAGGAGTTAGTGCAGAAGGAGGCAGTTCGCTGTCCGCATTGCCAAAAGGATATTGAGAAGGTGGGTAAGTAGACTAAATCTTATCCACAAACACGGCCTTGCTGACGGCTTGTCTTTTATTTTTCATGAAATAGTATGAATTCATAACTAAATACTATAAAAGGGTTTAGCGCTCAAGTTCGGCGCTAAGGGACTTCATTGTCTAGGTAAATATTCGCTTGGTGCCAATGTAGGGCTAGGATTGAGTGTCGAGCCTCCGGGACTACTTGCAACTATTGTTAGAGTTGCGTTTTCTCGGAGGCTTTTTATTTTTTTTATGATATCGCCCGAAGAATGCAAAAAATACCTAGGTGATGAGAATATCTCAGATGAAGAGGCTGAGGAGATTTTAGGCTCTCTATACGCATTCGTAGAAAAGGTGCTTATTGATTAACCGGGCTGAAGCGTTATCTTATCCACGGCATAATAATAAAAAATAATTCATTATTTCTCATGGAAAGCATTAACGCTCTAATTTACGCTCGCGTCTCTTCAGAGCGACAGAAAAAGGAAGGACACGGCCTTGAAAGCCAGGAACATCGTTGTCGAGAGTACGCGCGACAGAAAGGCTACGTTGTCGAAGAAGCATTCTTAGATAGCTTCACTGGCGGTGGCGACTTCATGAGACGACCTGCGATGGTTGAGCTTTTGAAATACATCGATAAGTATGCACACAAGAAGTACGTTGTGATATTTGATGATTTGAGCAGACTAGCAAGAGACGTGGGCACACACATAAGCTTGCGTTTAGCATTCAAACAGCGCGGCGTTGCGCTCGAATGCCCAAACTTCAACTTTACAGATACCGACGAGAGCGAACTGGTCGAGTTGGTTCTTGCTGCTCAAAACCAATACTTCAGGAAAGCTAATCGGAGACAGGTGATACAGAAACAAAAGGCTCGACTCGAAAAAGGCTACTGGCCATTCTATCCAGTGCCGGGCTATACGATGGGGAAAGATCCAGTTCATGGGAAGCTTTTAATGCTGAACGATAAAGCAAAGATCGTGAAGGAAGCGCTGGAGGGTTTTGCTTCGGGGCGTTTGCCGGCGATTGTTGATGTGCAAAAGTTCCTTGAGGATAAGCGGTTCCGCGATGGCGGTCCAGTATATTTACAGAAAGCAAAGGGACTACTTCAGCGCATTATATATGCAGGGTATATAGAATATCAGCCTTGGGGAGTAGTACAAAGAAAAGGGCATCATGAAGGAATTATTAGTCTAGCTTGTTACGAGAAGATCCAAGAGCGATTAAGGGGTGGTGCTAAGACTTTAATACGCAGAGACGTAAATGAAGAGTTCCCGCTTCGTGGATTTGTTTTATGTTCAAAGTGTCGTCGTCCCAATACGGCAAGTCGCGTTAAGGGGAGGGGAACTAATTATTGGTCATACTACCGCTGCAATAAGAAAGAGTGCTCTGAATATAATCTGGCGATCGCGAAGAAAGATGTCGAGGACAGTTTTGAAAATATTCTTCGAAGCAAGGCTATCAAAAATGGAGTTCTCCGCTTAGTTGAGGCTGTGGTGCTTGATGTCTGGGATACGAAAGAAAAAGAACGTATAGGTCAAAAATCTAGGCAAGAAAAAGAGATTACGACTGTTCGAGCGGAGAGAGATGGTCTTATGGTTCGAGTAGCCAAGGCTACGGATGAGAAGGTAGTAGAGGCTTATGAGGGTAGGATTGGCGAGCTAACAAAAAGAGAGCAGCTTTTAGAAGAAGAAATTGAAGGTAAGAGCAACCACTCTGGGAACTTTGAAACCGCATTAGCTAAGGTTTTAGAATTCATAAAGAACCCAATGAAAACATGGGAAACTGGTGATATTCAAAATCGTCGCCTTGTTTTAAGACTTATTTTTAGAGAAAAATTAGCCTATGATCGGCTGACTGGCTTTGAAACCGCGAAATTCTCAATACCCATGAGGGTTTCTGAGTGTTCCTTAGTCTCAAAGTATCAAGGTGTGGAAGTGGGGATATTGAAATCCCGTCCAAAAGTTTCTGCAGTAACACTCTACAAGCTTAGGTCTCAAAACGTGAGATCTTCCGAACACCTGAGTTTTCGTAATCGCCGCGCGTGTTCAACTAAGCGATTCTTATTCCCAATATAACACCGGGATCTACCTATGGGATGTCGATAGGCCGATGGCTTACGCTAGGCGTAGGCTAAAGCAAAATTGCTCTCGCGAGTAAAGTTGGCAGTTTAGTAAGTTTGAATCAGATTTACGAGTTAATTCTGCTCGGCTTGCATGTTATTACAAAGAACAATTGTCAAAGCCTTGCACTCCCGTCATACGTAACTTTTACTTGCGCGGATCAGCCGAGATGATCGAGATCGCGAAGCGACGAGTCTTG
>CAZFZO010000014.1:15135-17962 GCA_964523595.1 uncultured Candidatus Saccharibacteria bacterium
TAACGGCGCGCTTGTCTGATTTCTTACGCTTGCGTCCAACCGCTATTTTGAGCTTGATGAGATTACCATTATTATACACCGAAATAGGCAGTATTGTCAATGTGCGCTGGTCGAGATAATCAGCGATTTTCGCGATCTCGTTTTTCTTTAAAAGCAAAAAACGTGGACGAGTTGGGTTGTAGTCTTTTGGCGCGTTACTTGGCTGATAAGCGGGGATGTCTGCGTTTAGTAGAGCGAGCTTTCCTTTTTCAAAGCGCACGATTGAGCCAGTGAGATTAACTTGCCCAGCCTGAATAGACTTGACCTCTCCGCCGAGTAGGGCGATGCCCGCCTCAAACGTATCGATAATCTCGTAGTCAAATTTAGCTGTTCGGTTTTCAGAAAATATCTCCGCTTTTTTAAGCATAGTTCAATTATACTCATTAATAGCACAAATTGCCTAAAGCATCATTTTTTGGCATAATAAGAGAATGCGCCTCTCGAGGAGGGCGTATGGAAGGAGGTGTATGAGCCTGATTCTGGCGCCGGTTCGCCTCGCCTGTAAGCTCTTTTGTCGGATCGCCGACAGCCGCTTCGGCAAGGGGCTACTCGAAACGAGCTGCAAGCATCCGCACTGACGGATCCGTTCGGCGACCCTTTTCTGCGTGCAGAAGGGGGTCGCCGATTTTCATTTTAGAATAGTTGCGTATAATTGAAGCAATGACTCAACAAGCAGTTAAAGACTTTATAAAAGCCACGCTCAAGCTCTCCTTTGAGCCGGCACTCGACGTGCCCAAGGCGAAAGAGTTTGGCCACTACGCGACCAACGTCGCGATGCGGCTCGCCAAAGAACTCAAGAGTAGCCCACTCGATATCGCAACAAAATTTGCACAGCAGCTTAAGCTTGCTGATAAAAAGGGGATGTTTAGTAGTATCGAGGCGGTCGCCCCGGGTTTTATTAACTTCACCCTTAGCCAAGCCTACCTCGCGAGTCAGCTCGAGCGTATTTTTAAAAAAGGGTTTACATTTTCTGATATCGGCGATGGTGAGAAAGTAATTATCGAGTACGCATCGCTTAATATCGCCAAACCAGCCCACGTCGGACATCTTCGCTCGATGATTATCGGTGAGGCGCTTTCGAATATGTATCAGGCGTCAGGATATAAAGTAATTCGTTGGAACTGGATCGGCGATTGGGGTACGCAGTTTGGTAAGTTAATCTCTGCCTATAAGATGTGGGGCGACCGCACTTCAGTTGAGCGCGACCCAATCGAAACGCTCCTCGCTCTCTATGTGCGTTTTCATGATGAGATTAAGCACCGCCCAGACTTAGAAAATGTTGGCCAGGAAGAGTTTCGTAAGCTCGAGCAGGGGGATAAGGAGAATCGCGAGCTCTGGCAGTGGTTCAAAGACGAATCGATGATCGCGTTTAATAAGTTATTTACGCGCCTTGGTATTCATTTTGACGTTGATCTGGGTGAGGGATTTTTCGAGCGCGATTTGCCAGCAGTGCTCAAGCTCCTCAAGCAAACTATCGCCAAGCCAGGCGAGGGTGGTTCGGTTATCGTTCCGCTCGAGCAGTTCAATCTCCCGCCAGCGTTGGTGCAAAAAACTGATGGCGCGAGTTTGTACATCACGCGTGATATCGCGACCGCACTCTACCGCGCCAAAAAATATAAGCCAGCAAAGATTTTACACGTAGTCGCTAACGACCAAGCACTTCATTTTAGCCAGCTCTTCGCTATCGATAAGCTTCTTGGTATCAAAACCGAGTCCGAGCATATTAAATACGGCATGGTGCTTGGCGAAGACGGGAAGAAGTTCTCGACCCGCGAAGGCAGGGCGATTCGCCTTGAGGAGTTGATGGATAAAATTGTTGAGCTCGCCATCGCTAAAGTAAAAGAGAAAAACGCCGATCTTTCGCCAGAGCGCCAGCGTGAAATCGCTGAAATTGTTGGTATCGGCGCGCTCAAGTACAACGATCTCAAAGAAAACAGGCAGTCTGACATTATCTTCAACTGGGAACAGATGCTCGACTTTACTGGTGATAGTGCGCCATACCTGCAGTACACGTACGCACGTTTAATGAGCATCCTCGAGAAAGCTGGCAAGCTCGGCAAGGCTGACTTAAGCCAACTCACCGAACCAGTTGAGCAAGAGCTTGCAAAGAAAATCCTCGACCTTCCAGATGTAGTCACGCTTTGTGTAGAAACGAATTATACAAGCCACCTCGCGAAGTATGTATTTGATCTAGCTAAACTAACGAGTCAGTTTTACGAGCAGGTGAGAGTATTAAATGACGAAAACACACTCCGCAAAAACGCTCGTCTGATTCTTATTAGCAGTGTTGCGCAAGCGATGAAGCAGGGATTAGGCCTTTTGGGTATTAAGGTTCTCGAGCGTATCTAGATTGGGGGTGCCTAGGCCCAAGTTGCAATCGGGTTTATTTTCGCTATACTGATTCCATAACTTAATAAACGGTCATGTTGTCTGATATGCAACTAGCCGGTTCTCCCAAAGACCGCGCTTGTTGCGCGCTTTTTATTTTTAGTAATTATATATGTTAAAAAATCTTAAAAATTTCTCATTGCCAGAGCTCGAGGAGCAGTTATTAGCTTTTTGGAAGCAAAATCAGATTTTCGAACAGTCGCTTAAGAAAAACTCCGCCGGAGGAAAGAAGTTTGTATTTTTCGAAGGTCCGCCAACTGCTAACGGTATGCCGGGTATTCACCACATCGAAGCCCGTGCGTTTAAAGATGTTATTCCACGCTACAAGACGATGCGAGGGTTTAACGTTCCGCGTAAGGCAGGGTGGGACACCCACGGCTTACCAGTCGAACTCCAGACC
>CAZFZO010000015.1:0-3518 GCA_964523595.1 uncultured Candidatus Saccharibacteria bacterium
GTACGAGAGGACCGGGATGAACATGCCTCTGGTGTACCGGCTTTACTACCAAGTGAAGTGCCGGGTAGCTATCGCATGGAAGGGATAAGCGCTGAAAGCATCTAAGCGCGAAGCCTACTTCAGGATTATCTCCACGCTTAGCCGCAAGGCTAGGCAATGACTCGTGGAAGACTACCACGTACATAGGCTCTAGGTGTACGCACCGTAAGGTGTTTAGCCGAGGAGTACTAATAAGTCATAGCAACTTTCTACATATTTTTTCTGGTCTTATATGAGCACACACTTAAGAGTGTTCATATGAGATACGGAATTCTAAACTGATCATTCAAGTACTTCATCAAAAGAGTACTTGTACCAATAACCCTAGAGCGCTAGAAGCGCTCGTCTGAAAAACCCGTAATTGTCTTTAAGGGTTTCTCGGTGATTTAGTTCTGTGTGCCCCACCTCTTCCCATTCCGAACAGAGAAGTGAAAGCACAGTTCGCTGATGATACTTACTGCAAACCGCGGTTGGGAAAGTAGGCTTCGCCGGGATTCCTTTGTAGAGAATTGCGGGTTTTTTGTTTACGCAAGGAGTCTAAATAATTTGAATAATATTGACATTATCTTATTTTAGTGCTTTAATATTCCTGACTTAGAAAGTCGTGAAGTTAACCCTAACCCCCGACTAGTTCGGGAAACGGGAGTCTTAAATGGTTGCGACCGTGGGTCGTAGTAGGATCTTTCAGATTACTGCTTGGTCGAGTGAGACGTTTAGTCAACTTGTCCGGGACGGCAGGTACGATCATGTTCACGGACAAATCGATGAGAGGCACTTTCCGGTGAGTCCGCCCGGCTCGACCACTACTCGTAAGATCGTCCTGCTCCAATTCAGGCACGACATCGATTCCAGGAGGCCGATCGCGGAAGCTGCAAATCAGGGACTTGAGCGGCCGACCTTCGAGGACTGTCTCCGGTTCGGCGCCCAGCATCCCGAGGTGCAGCGTCAGTTTCCGCTGGCATTTCTCCACAGGCCCGTGCAGGGTTATGGCTTTCCTGCCGTTTTGCACCTCACTCACCTCGGCTCGAAGCGAGAACTCGATATTGCCTGGTTTGACGGCCGCTGGGATTATCGCCACCGCTTCGCTTTCGTGGATCCGACCTGATTCGTTTACGCCCGCCGCAACTTCCTTTGGGAGGATGCGAGCGGGTTTTTTGTTCACGCAAATCGTCAAAATGTCGAATAATATTGACGTTATTTATATTTAGTGATTAAATATTGGCTGCTGAGCGAGCTGCAAAACCAACCCCAAACCCCCGACTGGTTCGGGAAACGGGAGTTTTAAATGGTTGCGATCGTACATCGTCATGAGTTCGTGATCCAGGTCCGTGAGGGCGAGACATTCCCTGGTCTCGTCGCGGCTGGTAAGTATGAGCGTAAGTGGGATGTGGTCATCGAAGGGCGATTCCCGGTTCGTCCCACTCCCAGTGGCGAGCGTAGGATTGTCTTACTTAACTTCGGACGAAGGATGCATTCTGATGATGTGATTGCCGAGGCTGTGAAGCTAGGGCTCGTGTGTCCGACGTATGAGGATTGTCTCCGGTTCGGCGCTCAACATCCTGAGCAACGTCAACTCTCAATCATCTTTCTTCACGAGCCGGTAAAGGCGGGGAAGTGGTCGGTTGTCCTCGCTCTTTTCCCGAACGGTAATCAGCGCGATTTGGGTTTCGGCTTTGCTGATTGCTCAGATTGGTACGAGTCGTGCTGGTTCGCCTTCGTTCAGCCCTGATTCGTTTACGCCCGCCGCAACTTCCTTCGGGAGGATGCGAGCGGGCGTTTTTGTTTTTAAAAAAATAAAATGCCCCGGACTCGTGTGAGTGCGCGGGGCGGAGAGACGAGGCTGGTTACTCGTCGGCGACCGGGTTGGTGAACCCGGAGTCGGTTTCGAAGAAGGTACGGACTTCGCGGCGGAGCTCGCGCCAGAGGCGCTTCTCCGTCTCGGTGCCTCGGTCGTCCGCGGGCAGAGAGCGAATCTGCGCCATCGCGATCGACTCTTCGACCGTAATTAAGACGTGCGGCATGGACGGGCTCCTAGGTTCGAGTGACTAGCTCGTGAACACGTTCGCGGATGACCACGACGTGAGCTCTCATACCTTTCGGGCGAGAGACCTCGGGGTCTTGTGCGATCCTGCGACACTTGTCGCAGACGTGGTCGCTTGCCGGGTCGATTGACTTCGGCGCATGCTCCACCTTCTTGGCGACTTCGCCACAATTGGTCAGGAGTCTGGCTCCTGATGCCGGTTTCTTGGTCGCTTCGATGAGATGGTGTTGGTGCTTCACAGAAACCCTCCCAGGTTTAAGAGACACTGCCTGTTTACTCTATTCAATTTTTATACTTTGGTCAATTTCCGCCAACCGAGGTGCGAGAGGCAGACGGGCGGACAAGTTGACGCGTGATATAATAAATAGTAATGATTTTGATTAAGAATAGTTTAGTTGTTGATGGAACGGGGAGTAAGCCACAGCAGCTCGATGTGCTTATTAAGGATGACCGCATTTCGGCGATTGGTAATTTTTCTACACATCCAGCCGAAGTGGTAATCGATGGGCAGGGAATGTATCTTACTCCTGGGTTTATTGATGTAAATACTGACTCGGACCATTATTTGAGTTTGTTTTCTGATCCGATGCAGCAAGACTTTCTCCTTCAGGGAGTTACTTCGATTATTGGCGGGCACTGTGGTAGTAGCTTGGCGCCACTGCTATATGGAAGCTTAGAAAGTATTCGTAAATGGGGTGATGAGAACCAGGTAAATCTTGACTGGCATAGCGTTGCTGAGCTTTTTGCGATTTTAGAAAAGCGTAGGCTAGGTGTGAATTTTGGTTCACTCGTTGGACACTCGACTATTCGTCGTGCACTTATTGGTAATGTGCAGCGTGACTTAACTGATGCGGAGCTGGATGTATTTAAAAAAGTACTTGAAACAGCATTGCGAGAAGGTGCGCTCGGACTTTCAACTGGTCTTGGGTATAACCATGGACGCGGTACGGGATACTTAGAAATCAAAACACTGACCGATATTGTCGCTCGATATGGAGGGGTGTACGCGACTCATTTGCGTGATGAGGGTAAGGATGTTGGTAAGGCGGTGGATGAGACGATCCAAGTTGCCCAGTCGAGTAAGGTTAAGACGCTTATTAGTCACTTCCGGCCAATTAGTGGCAATGAAACTATCTACGAAGAGGCTTTGAGTGAGGTGGAGCGTGTCGGGAGCCGTTTTGGCGTTGCGTTTGATCTTTACCCATTTGATTACAGTATTGTGCCAATCTATACGCTTTTACCGATCTGGGCGCAAGACGGAAGCCTTGAAGATATGTATGAGCAGATGACACAAAAGCACACTCAAGAAGAGGTGCTTAAAGGTTTTATGAATATGAGCGGTGATGATCTTGTGATCGCGCGAGCACCTGGATTTGATTATCTTGTTGGTAAGACGCTGGCGCAGTTTGCCGCTTCGCGCGAGATGAAGATAAAGCCA
>CAZFZO010000015.1:3528-16596 GCA_964523595.1 uncultured Candidatus Saccharibacteria bacterium
TTTGAGTTGATGAAGATTTCAAAGCTCAAAGCAGTACTCTTTTATCGCAATATCAATATGAGTGTGTCCGAGCGAGCACTACTGTCTGACTCTTCGGTTGTTGCGTCTAATAGTCCGAGCTTGATCGAGGCGAAAAATGTGCTTGAAAATCAGCGTGCAAAAGAAACGTTTACTCGGTTTATGAGTATTGCCGAAAAGGCGGGTAAACCTTTGGAGTGGGCAGTTCAAAAACTGACGCAAAAGCCGGCTCAATTTTTAGGATTGAAGGGAAGGGGCGTGATCGCCGAAGGCGCGTTTGCCGATTTAGTTTTACTTAAGGATGGACGAGCTTCTGATGTTTGGGTTGCTGGGCGACAAGTAGTCAAAAATGGCTCTATTACTGGTGTTTTGGCTGGTTCAATTTTGAAGCGCTAACTATGAATCGAGGATTTGAAACGCCACGCCTGATCAAACAAGGCCATAAGCCTGATTATCTTATTTTGTTTTGCCTTGGGTTTTTGCTTATTTTCGGACTTATTATGCTTAGTAGTGCGTCGTCAAACCTCGCAACTGCGGCATTTGGTGATCCGTATTATTATGTGAAGCATCAATTTCTTTCGGGAGTTTTGCCTGGTATTTTTGGCTTCTTACTCGCCTCTAAAATTTATTACGGTAGGTATCGATCACCAAAGATTACTATCCCATTTTTAATTATTACGATTGTCTTGCTTGGCTTAGTTTTTACTCCATTCGGATTTACGGCAAAAGGAGCGACTCGTTGGATAGCGATTGGGCCACTTACATTTCAGCCAGCTGAACTTTTAAAAATCTCACTTGTTTTGTATTTGGCTGGTTGGCTGGTGCGTGGCGGCGGAAGGCAGAAGAGTTTTAAGCAGGGCTTGCTGCCGTTTCTCGTTATTCTTGGTTTCATCTCTTCATTTCTTATTCTCCAGCGTAGTACTAGTCCGGTCGCAATCTTAATTGCTGTTTCGATGGCGATGTATTTTGCAAGCGGTGCGCGCTGGAGATATATTTTCGGCATACTTGGCATCGCGCTTGCCGCACTTGCACTTATTATTACGATTACGCCATATCGCGCACAGCGTTTCTTGTCGTTTTTAAATCCTGAAGCAGATCCGCAGACTACTGGGTATCATATCTTGCAGGCAAAAAGTGCGATTGGTGCTGGTGGATTAACTGGTGTGGGGTATGGGCAGTCGACGGTAAAGTTTCGTTTACCCGAGCCATTTGGTGACTCGATTTTTGCCGTTATTGCCGAAGAGTTCGGATTTGTTGGTTCGACGATTTTGATTGGGGTGATCATGCTCTTGGTTTTGCGTATGATGCTTATCGCGCAGCAGTGTCGGGATAAGTTCGGCCAATTACTTTTGGTTGGATTTGGTTCGATTATTGCCGTGCAATCTATTGTTAACATTGGAGCGATGAGCGGGGTATTACCACTTACTGGCACACCACTGCCGTTTATTAGTTATGGAGGTACGGCGCTGGCGATTATGATGACGATGATGGGTATTGTGGTAAACGTGACGAAGTACGATTAAATAAATCTCATATTATTTGGTATTAAAAAAGACGAGGTGCGCGGGCGCCTCGTCTTGAGCCGACAGCTTTCGCTTTGCGCGAAGCCGTGGCTAGCTATCTCTCGAATCCGTCACCCCGGTACTGAAGCTCCGAGCGGGGCTGGGAAGGGGTCGGACTTCCGCATCCCGGCGTGGGAACGGGGTTCTCGCACCGCTCGCAGCAACTTTGTCCGGTGAACAAGAGCGTCCACATGAACTCCTTGCAGCTCTTGCACTGAACTCTCGCGTACGCCTTGCCGCGGCTCATCTTGATGCCCTTTTTCCCGGTCGTCGGACAGACCGAGAAGAGGGTGTCGATACGCGCTTCCAGCGGCCCTTCGTATCTCACGAACGCCCCTCTCTCCTTCTCCGGCATCTTGGACGTATCGAAGAGGGCGTGCGCCAGCCTGCGCGCCTCGTCGACGCCGATCTTGTCGTCTTGAAAGAGCTTCGCGATCGCCTCGAGCTTTCGATGGAAGTCCACTGGAACCTTCTCCGGGATTTAAGTTTCGGGACTTTTTGATAATAACAGCAATCTATCTAATTGTCAATTTGTTTCAGTAAATTAGTTATATGGCGTCAAAAACGCTTATTTTAAGCCATTCTTGGTTTATTGACTTTACGCTTATTTAATGCTATAATATTTTTAAGCTACAGAGCTATAAACATCAACCCCAAACCCCCGACTAGTTCGGAAAACGGGAGTCTCAGATGGTTCTCGCTATGGATCGCAAGGAGTTCGTGATCAAGGTCCGCGAGGGCGAGACGTTCGACGGTCTCGTCGCGGCGGGCAGGTACGATTATCTGGATTGCACGGAGGTCACGGGGGAGCGATTCCCTGTGCGTCCTTCGGAGCCTGGCGAGCGCAAGATCGTCCTGCTTCGCTTCGGCCGAGAGATCAACTCCGAAGATGCGATTTCCGAGGCGCAGAAGCTCGGACTCCGACGTCCGGTTTATGAGGACGCCCTGCGTTTCGGCGCCGAACACCCTGATGTGCAGCGGGGCGCTGAGATCACTTTTCTGCATGAGCCCGTGGATGTCCTCGGTCTGCCGGCGGTGCTGTTCCTGGGTTGCACTCGGAATGAGCGCTATCTGCATAACGATGCGTTCGCGTGCGATCGCTGGCAGTGGGATGATTACTACTACTTCGCCTTCGTCCAGCCCTGATTCGTTTACGCCCGCCGCAACTTCCTTCGGGAGGATGCGAGCGGGTGTTTTTTATATTACAGATACCTCGTTTCATTTCGCTTGCTTATACGTTAAAATATATAGGAGGCGAAAAGCCTTTTTTATCGATGGCTAAACCATTTAAATTTCGTGTTCTTTTATTAGGCGGCGGAACGGGCGGACATATCTTTCCGCTTGTTGCGGTTGGCAAAACGCTGAAAGAGTATTGTGCGAAGAATCAGATTGATTTAGATCTGCGTTATTTTGGTCAGCCAGGCCCGTACGAGTTTTACCTCGAGACGCACGGGATAGCGATTAGTAAGGTGGCGGTAAGTAAGTTGCGTCGCTACTTTTCACTTTTAAACTTTTTAGATTTCTTTAAGTTTTTCTTTGGATACTTTCAGGCGATTTGGAAGCTGTTTTGGTTTATGCCAGACGTCGTCTTTAGCAAGGGTGGGCCAGGCGTGCTTCCGATTATTTTTGCGGCGCGATTTTATAACATTCCGATCGTGGTGCACGAGTCAGACGCCGTTCCAGGATTGACGACGCGTACTTCGGCTAAGCGTGCGGAGATTATCGATTTAGCATTTGAGCAGGCGAAAAAGTACTTCCCAACACATCCGAATGTGCGCGTTACTGGCGTACCGGTACGCGATAGTCTTTCGACGGGCGACAGCCGTGCGGAGTCGCGTTTGAGTCTTGGATTACTCGACGCGAAACCGACTATTTTGATTTTGGGTGGTTCGCAAGGAGCGCAGAATTTGAACTATTTCTTTTTAGAGAATTGCCAACTCATTTTATCTAAGTACGAGGTGATTCATCAGATTGGTCGGGAGAACTTTGTTGGGTTTCAGCAGGAGTATGAGTTTATGACAAAGAACTTTCCGATTGATTTGAAAAAGAATTATTTGCCGTTTGCATTCTTAGATGATGAGAAGTTGGCGATGGCGATTAACGCGGCGGATGTGATTGTATCGCGTGCTGGTGCGGGCTCGATTAGTGAGCTTTCCGCTTTTGGTAAGCCGGCGATTCTTATTCCGCTGCCTGATTCGGCAAATGATCACCAGCGCGAGAACGCGTATACGTATGCGCAGGCTGGCGGAGCGATTGTGATTGAGGAAAATAACTTACTGCCAAACGTATTTGTGACCCAGGTAGATAAGTTGCTTCAAAATAAGCCGATTTATGACCGTATGAGCGAGTCAGCTCGTCGATTTTATAAGTCTGATTCGGCCCAGCTTATCGCCCAGGATATCATTGAGGCTTCGCATATTTTAAGGTATTATTCCGCGTAAACCTATGAGTACTAACGATCAATCTTCTAAGCCAATTCGCGTCCGTATGGCGCCATCGCCAACGGGTAGTTTGCATATCGGAGGTGTCCGTACAGCCCTCTATAATATGCTGTTTGCCCGTAAGCTCGGTGGCACGTTTATTCTCCGTATTGAAGATACTGATGCCGAGCGTTCGACTAAGGCGTTTGAGCAAGAGATTTTGGATAGCTTCGCGTGGTCAGGGATTGTGTTTGACGAGGGGGTGATGCCCGATGGTTCAGAGAAGGGTGCGTATGGTCCGTATCGCCAGACCGAGTGTCTTGATTCGTACGAAAAGCACCTTGCTCGTATTTTAGAAGAAGATAAGGCGTATTATTGTTTTTGTTCAAAAGAAGAGCTGGAGGCGCAGGCGGCGGATGGTCCGGCCGAGGGCGTCGCGCCGAAATATAGCGGAAAGTGTCGCTCGATTAGCTTAGCTGATGCACGGGCGCGTATTGCTGGTGGCGAGGCTCCGGTAATTCGTCTTAAGGTGCCGGCGGAGAAAGTTGTTTTTACCGATTTGATCCGCGGCGAAGTTGTCTTTGATAACGCCCTTATTGGTGACATCGTGATCGCTAAAGGATTGCGCCAGCCGCTATATAACTTTGCGGTAGTCATCGACGACGCGACGATGCAGATTAGCCATGTGATTCGTGGCGAAGAGCACTTAGCAAATACGCCAAAACAGATCGCGATCGCTCGCGCACTTGGACTTTCGTCGCCACAGTTTGCGCACCTGCCAATTATTTTAAGTGCGACTGGAAAAGGAAAGATGAGTAAGCGCGACGGTGGTACGACGGTGCGTGAGTATAAAGAAGCCGGTTACTTGCCGGAGGCGCTTATTAACTTTTTAGTTTTGCTCGGTTGGCACCCGAGTGGTGACGAAGAGGTGATGACGCTTGAGCAAATGGTTGCGCAGTTTTCGCTTGATCGCGTACAAAAATCTGGTGCGAAATTTGATAAAGAAAAATTAAACTGGTTTAACAATCACTATTTGCGATTATTGAGTGATGAAAAGTTGGCGCAGCTTTCTGGTGCGCCGGTGAAGTTTGTGCCGCTGTTTAAGGAGCGAGCGAACACGCTTATCGAGCTTGGCGTGATGGCGAAGGAGCTGATAACCGTACCCGAGTATCCGGCGACTTTGTTAGTCTGGCGAAAGTCAGATGCGGCTGGAGCGAAGGTTTGTTTATCTGCCGCTCGGGCGGTTGTGGCTGGACTGGGTGATATGTCTGATTCTAAGGCCATAGAAGGGGCTTTTGCTGGCCTTTTAGCCGAAAAGGGCAAGGGAGATGTGCTTTGGCCGTTACGAGTGGCTTTATCGGGTAAAGAGGCCTCTCCGGGCCCATTTGACCTATTAGCGGCCCTCGGACAGGCGGAGTCACTCGCCCGTATCGATGCTGGATTAGCTAAGTTATAAGCTGTTCTTTATACCAACCTAATGAAGAAGTTATCTCATATTTTGACCGTACTTCTCCTTGTGCTTATCGGCGCCCAACTTGGGGTTGGTAATTTTGCGTATGCGGCGGATGTGGATCAACTTAAAAATGCAATTGATCAAAAGGCGAAAGAACTCGAGGCGGTAAATAAGCAGCTCGAGGCGACTCAAGATGTACTCGAAGATGTACAGGTGCGTGGTAAAACGCTCAATCAAGAAATTAAACGAATCGATAGCAGTCTTGGTCAGGTTGATTTGAGTATCAAGGCGTCAGAAATTAAAATTAGCAAAACTTCGCTTGAGATTCAGTCGCTCAATAATTCGATTGCAGAAAAAGAAGCGGCGATCGCTTTGCGGCGTGATGCGGTTGGGCGTTTACTGCAGCGATTTCAGGAGCGCGATGGCGAAAGTTTATTGAGCGTATTTTTAAAAAATGTAAGCTTGTCTGAAAACCTCGCAGAAACTGAAACGATTGATACGCTTAATGATAGCTTGCTTGATGATGTGTCGGTTATTCGTCAGCTCAAAGACGATTTAAATCAGCGCTTGCAGGATGTGAGCGATAAAAAGAAGTCGATTGAGGCGGAGAATCAAAACCTAAAGGTAAAGAAGTCGATCGCGGTTGAGCAGAAAGCTGACAAGCAGTCGCTCTTATCGCAAACTAAGAACCAAGAAAAAGCGTATCAACAAGTGGTAAGTGAGCTCGAGAAAAAGCAGGCGGAAATTAGCTCGGAAATTGATACGATCGAGCAACAGTTGCGTGCAAATTTCGACTCGAGTATGTTGCCGCTCAAGCGTCCGGGCGTTTTTGCTAATCCGGTTGCTAAGGGCGTGATAACTCAGCTATACGGTGCGACGGCGTTTGCGCAAAAAGCGTATCGTTCGAAGTTTCATAACGGTATCGACTTTGGTGTGAGCGTTGGTACGCCAATCTATGCTGCAGAAGAGGGAAAGGTGCTTATGGCTGGTAATAATGGAAAGGTGCAGTATGGAAAATACGTTTTGATTAAGCATACAAACAATTTGGTTACGTTGTACGCCCACCTTTCCCGTCAGATGGTTAGCACAGGGGATACCGTCACGAGGGGACAGCTCATCGGGTATTCGGGCAATACGGGTTACTCGTTTGGTGCGCACTTACACTTTACTGCGTACTATGAGCCGCCATCTTGTGATATCGCGCGCACCAATCGTAAAGATTGCGTGCAACTTCAATCGATTCCAGGGGCTGGTTTAGTACCAGTCGGTATTACCGTTGACCCTGGACAATATCTTTAAAACATTATGAAACAATTTTTAGTTCTTGCGGTTGTTTTGATGAGTTTTTTGAGTACTCAAGTAAGTTTTGCAGCGGTTGACGGTGTGAATTCGCAAACATTTGATACGTTAAAAAATGCGTTTGAGTTTGCGAAACAAAATAGCTCAACTATCGATACCGCACTTTCGGTTGCTAGTACCGCTACTGATGTCGCTGGCAAAACCGAGTCTTGGTTTGATGACCATGGAATTGATATCAAGGCTATCCTCAAAGCGATCGGTACAGCTTTTCTTTGGGTGGCGAAGCTGGTTATCCGTGTCGTTGAGTATCTTGTATCGAAGTTATAACGGATTTATACTTTTATTAGGTCTACAGAGTCTTGCGCGTTTGTCCAAGGCTGGTCACCCCCGGGGCTTCCTAAACCTTTGGTCGGGTATTTGTTCGGGAGGCGCCTATGCGACACATATCATTTCTCCAGACTCCGACTTCGGCCTTGCCGCCGAACCGGAAGGAGGTGATCTGATATCGGTCGAGCACTTGATGGCTGTCGTGAGACACCCGGAGAGCCTCGATGCTTGTGGTCGTCGCAGAGTTAGCGTTCGTTGACCAACCAAAAACTGTCCGGGAAAGGATGGCGCGCAGATTCTTACACGTTAGAGGGAGGCACATGTGGGCGGAATACAACAGCAAACCGTTGTTGTACCGCCCATTTTAATTTTGAAAGAGATGATTTTTAGAGACTAGATTTAATTGTTGATTTTTGCTATATTTTATATCATTAATATGGCCAAATTAAACTATTCATTTTTGTGTGAAAGCAGCATCATTTCTAAGGAAGGGACGCCTAGTTTTATTTCTGTATTTTCTGGGATTAACGCAAAAAAGCTTCCTATTAAAAAGGCTATTCATGTTGTGACAAATTTCACCTTGGAGCCTAAGGAGAAAGGGAATAAAAATGTTATTGGTGTAGTTGTTGGGTTGGCGAATAGTACAGATAAACCTATTGATAGTATGGAAAGTCCGACTAGCGCGGCTACTGATAATATAGGGTTTGTTTCTAAGATGGAGGAGTTAGAATTTGAGAAGGCGGGCACTTATAATTTTGAAATTACTTTTAATGGTGAAAAAGCTGGGTCAATACCGCTTAATATTCAATTACTATAATACTATAAATTGTTATGAGCGAAGCTACCTATAGGAATTTAGTTAGTTATGAAAATACCTACGAGCATTCAGATTCTTCCCAGAAGACAGTTGGTTTTTTTTCATCAATTCCTAAAAAAATAGGCATTTTTGCTTTACTTATTTCATCTTTTTCAAGTCCCTCTAGGGTGGCTGCCGGTTCTGAGTTGCAGCATTTAGTATTATGGGAGGACAAGGCAGATCCTTCCTTTGAGGTTGAATCTTCGTTCTCCGTGATTTCTGCTGAAGCTCGGAATGCTTTGGTAGGGTATTCATATTCAGAATCCGATACAGCTAGCTTATTTTCTTTTCTTTCTAAAAACAGCATTGTCGTGAGCTACCTCACTGATGCAAGGAAGCTTATTAAAGAGTATTTCCCTGATTCGAATCTTACTCTTCGATTTGATTATGATCATGAGGCGAGCAACCCTGAGTATAAAACTCTTTTCGTAGCTATTAGCACAAAGCGTCCACTATTAGAAGTAAATTCTGCTTTCCGCAAGATTAATGAGGTGTTGTTCGTCGAGAAGGATATCGATCCTGCATTATTTAATTTGACGATGGATTTTTAGATTTAAGAATCGGCTGATTGAGTTAGCTTTCGGAGCTATGAATTATGGAAAAAAACGAGATCTTTAAGGATTGGGATGGGGTTCGTGAGTTAGCTAGAATACTCGCTAATAGCAAGGAAAAGGGCGAAGCTGCCTGGCGTTCAGCGATTAATCGTGCTTATTTTGCGGCCTATCATAAAGGAATTTGTTTTTCCGAAGGGTACTTGGGATATGTGCGAACTTTTACAAATGATCATGGTTTTGAATATTCCCACAAGGGAGGTCTTGGCTTTCATAAGCCTCTGAAGCTAGTTGCCGCTACCATACACCGCCTAGGAGCTAAAAGAAATGAAGCTGATTATCATCCCGAAAGAATAATTACGAGAGATGATGCGATATTTCAAGTAGGAGAGTGTGATTTTGTATTTAATGAAATTAATAAAGAGATTTTAGCAATGAATACTAAGGGAATTCCTAGTGATTCGAAATATATCTAGCTTTTCTCTTAATTAACTGTCGTAAAATCATTGTTGTGCGACAGATAGTATATCGGGAAAGGCTCTCTCCCCTAGGGTCTTGAAACGCTGAAACGGCGTTTTTAATTTTGCACATTTGTTTGTTTTTTTCTTGAAGTTTTATTTTTCTTTTACTAAGCTCGTGTTGTCGACTGATTTTGTTCTGACTTCAAGCGACAGGACGCAAAACCCCCGCCAGAAGTTTCCCAACCAGTAATCCTCGCTTTGTAGTCGCCCACGTAGGCACCCCCTACTCTGGTCATGTACCTTAACGGCCTTAAGGTGCCAGTCGACACTTTTTCTTCCGCGCCTCATCAGCTTGCTGGTGTGAGCGCGGTTTTCATTTCTTTGCTACAATGGAGCGATATGTCTTTTTTTGATGAGTTTAAGGATGAGCAGGATTTTATGGCCCAAAATGGATATGAGATCGATGGGCGTTGGTATCCGCGCGTCACGAAGATTGTAGAGATGAAGGCGAAGCCTTCTTTATATGTCTTTTATGGCCAGGTTGGTTATTTCCAGGGCAAAGAGATTAGTCGTAAGTCGGCGGAACATGGTACGGCAGTACACGAAGCGATTGAGAAGATTATGATTGGGCAGCGGCCTGGTGATATGCCCGCCTCGATTGTTCCTTCCGTGCGTGCGTTTTTGGAGTTTATTAAAACGAATAAGATCGAGGTTGATCCGACGCATGTTGAGCGACGTATTATGAATCCTGAACATCGGTATGCTGGTACGATCGATACCCTCGCCCGCATCGATGGAAAATTTGGCGTACTCGATATCAAAACTTCAGAGTCAGTTTATCGTGATTATAATATTCAGACTTCGGCGTATATGGATGCGCTTACGCGTGAGTTTAGTGATTTAACAACTCGCTGGATATTACGTATTGACCAAACCCAGACCTGCAAGCGTTGTAACTCAGTTTTGCGCACTAAGGGTGGGCGGGACAAGGTCAAAAAGAACAGTATTAAATCCCCCGCTGGAAATGTGCAGACGTGCCCAGAGTATGCGCACGATTGGGATGTTATGAAAGGCGTCATTGAACTTAAAGAAATTGAAACGCCGTGGCAGGAAGATTTTCAGGCGTTTTTGGGGGCGAAAAAGCTTTGGGAGTGGGAGCACGCTGATTGGCTTAAGAAAATTGGATATTAAAAAATCCTCCGGGCGCTTTTTGAAGGCGCGCGGAGGATGAAGTTACCACGAGATGGTGATGAGCTGATACTTCCAGTGGACGATCGGACCCTCGTTCCCGTCATATCCCTCGGGAACTTGCTCTTCTCGCGATCTGATTTGCACCGTAAATCCTTCTTCGACGAGGATGTCGTGCAAGAGGCTTCCGAGTCGTGCCGTTGGCTCGTCAGACCAAAACCACTTGAGGACGTGCTCATACCAGCGCTCTCGGTAGGAAGCGTTTTGCTCGATATGAGGCATCACCTTTTCGATGAAGTATCTGCGAGCCTCGATCTTGCCAAGCATTGTTCCGAGTGCATAGAGCTGAGGCGTTGATTCGTGGCGAGGCAGTATGTTCCTGGGTTTCTCCACAATCTCGCGCATCTTGTCAGCAAGCTTCGTCGGTTTGGGCCAGAGGTCGGTCATGGCTTTTTCCTTTGCTCAGAGATGAGATTTGACTGGAAATAACTACCCACAATATGGAACTCGTGGGTTTATTTGTCAATGATTTCTGCTTATTGCAAATTGACCATCTAATGTAAATTCAGTACTATCTCGATAGTCCTTACTACCCTTTCTCCTACTAACGAAAGGAGCTGATTTTCATCATGGGATCAGCTGAACGAAATAAGCTTCCTGCTTCTCGACGTGCTCGTCAGGCGCTTCGATTGCTCAAGGTTGAGCGTGGTGCCGAAACAGAGCGTCGTGTCCTTGCGGCGTTTGCCCGACCCGGCTGGTTGCAGCCTGATGGGTTTGTGGCAATTGTGCACGCCAATGAAGATGAAGATCACCAGGGAGTTGATTACACGCTCCACTGGACTGGGAAACCTTCGACTGCGTTCGTGCAGATTAAGAGCTCGGAGTGCGGGCGTTTGGTGTTTGAGGTTCGCCGGGAGTGGTTGCCGTCGGAAAAACGACTTCCAATTGGAGTCGCAGTCATTACTCGAAGTGATTGTGATGAAGAGATTCGAAACAAGGTCATTGCCGCTGCTCAAGAGTCGCTGCGACTTCAGCGAGCGGCTGGCATTACGGCTTCGCCCGATCTTTCAAAAAAGGATCCTTTGCCGCCTTCTCGTCCTGCTCGTTTGTCTGAAAGTCCGAGTATGCAAGCGAACTTCGTTCAGTTCGCGCATGAAGTCGTAGCTGTTCTTGCGTCGTGCCAACGACCGGAATTTAGCGTGAATGTGTCGGCGACTGAAATTGTTGCTGTTGTTGGCGATATCAAGGTTGCCTTCGTGTCTGCTCGGGTTGGACAGTTCGTTATCGCCCGGCGTATGAGCGAGCAAGTCGCTCAATTCGTCTGCGATTCGAGTCCGTCGCGTCGGCGAAATCTCAGCAAGAAGATTGCTGATGACTTCGTTAGTGATGCGATTAAGACCTACCAGAGTCGCATTGATCGCGTAGCGCGTGAGCGTGAGAACGAAGATCGAGATTTGGGACGTGCAAGTTGAATCTACCGGGGTGATGTTGTCTGCGAGTAATCGCAGTCGATGTCACCCCTTTTTTATTCAACGAGTTCACTAAAGACTACGAGGCGTTCGTTGTAGCGCTTAACAGTCGAGTTCCACGTACCATTGCACGTAATTAAATTGAGCTTGCGCTTGTCAGTTTTTCCAAAAATTTCAGTAAGATTTGTCGAGTGCTCGTCGTATACTTTTTTATCAGTCACACGAAAGTGGAGCGTCTTACCATTTTCATTTACATAGATATCATCGCCAACGGCAAGTTGGTGTAGGTTGCGAAATACGCCTGGCGTCCACCAGTACGTGTCTAAGTGGCCAGCCATAACTGCGTTGCCAACTTCGCCTGGCTTAGCTCCACGGTTAAACCAGCCAACGTCGGTATAGTTGTCGGGAATGCCCATATTTCCTTTTGAGGTCAGTCCTACGCTCTGAATATTCGTGTTGATCGCGAGTTTTGGAATTACAAGCTTACTCCCCTGTTCGATCGGCTTACTAGCTGGAGCGATAACTGGTTGCGTCTGCGTATTAGTTATAGGAAGTGGAGTTGTCGCCGTACCAGTTACTTGCGTTGTTTGCTGGAGTACTGGTTGCTGAATTTCGATCTCATCAGGAGTTCCGCCCGTGGCGTACCAAAAGAGTGCGACTACGAGATAGGTAATCACAAAACCTAGGACGAGTTTTTCGCCACGGGTGTACATCTTTTATTTTTTTACTGACGTTTATTTACGAACTGACTTAGCTGTTGGCAGGGTGCTGACAGCGTAGTATGCGAAGAGTCCTCCGATAAGTACCCAGAGCGTGTATGCGGCGTACTCACCAGCGCTTCCTGTGTTTGGAAGTCCTGGGATGCCCGTGTTGGTGCCAAGTACTTGGCCGCCAATTACGTTAACTGTGCAGGTTGCTGTTTGTCCGGCGCTTGCTACGGTTACCGTCTGCGTTCCCTGGGTTGCGAAGTTAGCTGTGAAGCCAGCTCCGTTTGGATTGAGAATCGTTAAAACTGGAGAAGCCCACGTGTAGTTACCGTTGCCACCCATCGCGGTGAAGCTGACTGGCATACCGGCGTTTACCGTCTGGAAGTTTGGAGCGCAGCTAAGTGCGGTTACGGTACCGCCATTAACGTTGCCACCAAACTGACTGCAAGATGGGCAGTTTACTGTACCCGCAGCTGCGTTAACTGTACCGTTGAGCGAGTATGCGCGGCCGATTAACGTTGCACCCTGTTTGAGGGTGACGTTGCCGGTATTGCGGGTCACGGCGCAGCTGAAATTGTCGAATTGGTTGATCGCGGTGCCGCCGGAAACCTGCTCGCCGCCATCCCAGCGCTCCAGCAGGATCATCGTCCCGCTTGCATCGATGCGCGACATGGGCGCGGTGCCCCAGGTGTTGACCACGGTCCAGAACACCGCCTTGTCATTGTCGCTCGCGGCCATGCCATCGATGCCGGGGATG